>NZ_CP045915.1:1908041-2226048 GCF_009650095.1 Gracilibacillus salitolerans
TCCAAATCAAAGCTTTAATTGAGCTAACTGCTGAGCAGAGTGATGTGGATCAAATAGAAGAAAATATTAATGACATAAATGGTGTCGAAAGTATGGATTTTATAACCAAAGAAGAAGAACTTGAAAATTTAATCGACAGTATGGGCGAGCAAGGACAAGCATGGGGATTATATGAACAAGACAACCCCCTAAATGATGCCTTTATAGTGAAAGCGTCCAATCCACTTGAAACCGAAAGAATAGCAGCAGAAATTGAAGAGTTTGATTTCATCTATCGTGTCAATTATGGTCAGGAATATGTGGATACGCTATTTAAGTTTAATCAATATGCTAGAAATATAGGTTTAGCATTAATTATCGCATTAGTGTTCACAGCCATTTTCTTAATATCCAATACCATTAAGATTACGATACTAGCTCGTAAAAAAGAGATTGGTATTATGAAGTTGGTAGGGGCAACAAATAACTTTATCCGATGGCCATTTTTCGTAGAAGGTATGTTTTTAGGTGTATTAGGCAGTCTTCTGCCAATAGCTGTAATTTTAATAGGTTATTATTTCTTAACACAGAACTTGACGATATTACAGCAATTTGATTTTGTGAAGATCTTGGACTTTTATCCATTTGCACTACAGATTTCACTGATTATTGTTGGAATAGGTGCTTCAATCGGTGTCTGGGGAAGTTTGATGAGTGTTCGTAAATTTTTAAAAGTTTAATAGAATACGAGAGAATTGCCATAGAGAGGGGAAGTCATATGAAACGGTGTTATTTAATCCTAACTATATTAATCATCGGTACCATTTTCTCATCAACATCAGTTTTTGCTGAATCTGTGAATGAATTGAATGAAAAAGTCGATGAATTAGAAGACGAAAAGAATCAAATTAATCAAGAAACTAATGGTGTAGAAAGTGAAGTAAATGAGACTGAGGAAAAAATTAATGAAAATCAGGAACAACAAGAAGAAACAAAAAATGAAATAGACGTTATCAATAGTGATTTAGAAGAAACACATGCTAAATTGCAAGCAAAAGAAAACGATATTGCAGCAACTAACAATAAAATATCTGAAACCGAAGATGAAATAGCAAAGACGGAAGAAGAGATTACAGCACTAAAGGATGAAATTGAAGCATTAAAAGAAGAAATTAAACAGCTTGAAGAGAAAATTGAATCTAGAGAAGAATTGTTAAAAAATAGATTGCGTTCCATCCAACAAAATGGTGGAAACACAAGTTACTTGGAAGTAATCTTAGGAGCGCAAAGCTTTGGCGATTTTATTAACCGTGCTACAGCGGTAACGAAAATCATGGATTCTGATAAAAAAATCGTGGAAGAACAGCAGGAGGATAAAGAAAAACTCGAAGAAAACAAAGTTGCAGTAGAAGAGAATAAAGCAGAAATGGAAGAAAAACAAGTAGCCTTAGAAGAAGATAAACAAGAATTAGAAAATACGAAGGCTTCGTTAGTTGCTCAAAAGCAGGAATTAGACGAGATTCAATCAACGTTAAATGACCAAATGGTTAATAAAGAAAATCTTATAGCACAATTGGAAACGGAAGAAGAAGAATTGCATGAACATAAGATGAGTTTAGCCGAAGAACAAGAAACATTGCAGCAGCAGGCAGCTATGATAGAAAAAGCAAAGAAAGAAGCACAACAAAAAATCGAACAATTAGCAGAGGAACAACGTAAAGCACAAGAAAAATCAGAAGATAGTTCTTCTAGTAGCCAGTCCAATAATAATAGTCCTTCCTTGTCAGCAGGTGGAAATGGAAGTTTGGCATGGCCGGCAGCAGGTAGAAAAACTTCCGATTATGGTTATCGTTCATTTAATGGCGGAGGTTTCCATTATGGTATTGACATTGCGAATGGTAAAGGCACCCCGATTAAAGCAGCTGCTGATGGTGTTGTATCTAGATCGTACGTATCTTCCAGCTATGGAAATACAATCTTTGTCTATCATCCAGAACTCGATCTTACTACCGTATATGCACACTTAAATAGTAGGGGAGTATCATACGGTGACTCGGTCTCACAAGGTCAGCAAATCGGTACAATGGGTAATACAGGTAATTCATTTGGAGATCATTTACACTTTGAAGTACATATAGGTGGATGGCAACAACATAATGGCGTAAATCCACTAAACTATTTACCGTAAAATTAAAAATCGAAAGACATCACAAAATACTTGTGATGTCTTTTTTAAACCTTCATAATATAGAAGTAAACATGTTTTTATCATGGACGCTAACTCCCTGATAAGTTTCGCTACAATCAGTGTGGGGCAAAAACCACCACTGATGGAAGTCTCACTTTATTTAAGGCTATGGGGTGGAATAATGAATATTAGAAAAAGGTATCTCGTGTTATTTTTGTTTGTAGCAATTGCTTTAGGAGCAATTGGTACCTATGTAGGCTTGTCCTTTTTTGTAGATGGAACAAGCTCTAATGGCAATATAGCGAGTTCAGATCGCGATTTGTTGGTAGAACTGGCTGATCAACAGGAAACGATAGAAGAAAATATGGGGAAAATGTCTAAGGTAGTAGATGCGTTTTCAATCATAAAGGAAAACTATGTAGAAGAGGTTGAGGATAAGCATTTAATTGAAGGTGCCATTCAAGGCATGCTCCAATCTCTTGAGGACCCTTATAGTGTTTATATGGATCAAGAAACAATGGACCAATTCAATGAACAAATTGAGTCCTCTTTTGAGGGAATTGGTGCTGAAGTTTCGATGACTGAAGGAAATGTAACGATTGTTGCGCCGATAAAGGATTCTCCAGCTGAAAAAGCAGGTTTAAAACCAAATGACCAAATTCTTTCCGTTGATGGAGAAAGTGTGGAAGGATTAGACCTTTATGAAGCAGTGAATAAAATACGTGGAGAAAAAGGGTCTCAGGTAGTGTTAGAAATCAGAAGACCTGGTGTAGATGATATGTTAGAAGTAGAACTCACAAGAGATGCGATACCACTAGAAACGGTTTATAGCGATACAAGGGAAGAGGATGGAAAGTTAATTGGTATTATTGAATTAACCTCATTCTCAGAGAATACTGCTAGTGATTTTGAAAAAGAATTAAAGGATTTAGAGGATCAAGATATTGATGGTTTAGTAATAGATGTACGCGGAAATCCAGGTGGCTTGTTACCTTCTGTGGAGGATATTTTAAAGAATTTTGTTCCTAAGGATACCCCTTATATTCAAATTGAGGATCCTTCAGGAAAGAAAACAAGATATTTTTCCGACATTGAGTCTCCTAAAGACTATCCAATTGTAACATTGATTAATGAGGGTAGTGCCTCTGCATCTGAGATAATGGCTGCTTCCTTAAACGAAGCGTTAGATTATGATATTGTCGGTGAAACTTCATTTGGAAAAGGAACCGTACAACAGACCGTATCGATGGGTGATGGCAGTACGATTAAGATTACACGATTCAGATGGTTAACACCTGAAGGGAACTCGATACATGAAGTTGGAGTAGAGCCAACGATTGAACAAAAAATGCCGGATTATTATTACACCAACCCTGTCCAAGTCGAGGAACCTCTAACTTATAATCAGAGTGATGATAAAATCGAAAATGTTCAAATTATGCTGGAAGGCTTAGGTTATGAGCCAGGGCGCACAGATGGCTATTTTAATGAAGAAACTCAAGCAGCAGTGGAAGCATTTCAACAAGATCAGGAACTTAATGTAACAGGAGAAGTTGACGAAAAAACAGCAGAAGTACTGCAAACAACGATCATTGAAAAAATCCGAAACAACGAAGACGATCACCAACTAGAAAAAGCAATCGACACTCTAACCCAATAATTAGAACAACAGCCCTAAAGCTGTCATAGGAACCCACTATGGCAGCTTTTTTATCTAAAAGAAAACGAAAATCATGAATGAAATACATAAACTGCGCAGTAACTTTCACGTGGGCTTGCTTCCTTCCGTTCTTTCCTAGATGAGTGTGAGTTCGTCGCTTGTGGTCACGTAAATCATTATTTGGGAATGCAAGAAAGCTACTTATCTTGGTAGTGATTATCTTAGTTAACGTAGTGGACCAAATACTTGGACGTAATGGTGCAGTCACTTATGCGACTGTGCTTTTTAAAATTGCCAATGGGGGTCTTAGTATCATCGAGAATCTTGCTAAAGTTGATGTGTTGGTACCGTCCAACCTAGCAAATAAGCTAAAGCATATAAATGAAGAAAGTAGCAAAAGCGTGACGGAAGAATTACGAGAAGAGTTTAATGATAAGGAGGAGGATAAATGATGGTTAAAATTTATATTGATCCAGGTCATGGAGGTACTGACCCAGGAGCAACAGGAAACGGACTTAGGGAAAAGGATTTAACATTAGCTATCTCGAAAAAAATTAAAAATAAATTAAATCAGTATCAGGGTGTATCTGTTCGTCTAAGTCGTGCCAATGATAAAACGTTATCATTAAAACAACGTTCGAATGATGCTAATAAATGGGGAGCTGATTATCTTATATCTGTTCACATTAATGCTGGTGGTGGTACTGGCTATGAAGATTTTATCTATAATGGATTATCTAATAGTTCCTCTACTGCAAAGAAACGTGATGTTATGCACCAAGCAATTATTGATCAAGTTCATTTACCTAACCGTGGAAAGAAAAAAGCTAATTTCCACATGGTCCGTGAATCCAATATGCCAGCAATCCTAACCGAAAATGGATTTATTGATACTGTCAATGATGCATCTCGTTTAAGGAAAGATTCTTTCTTAGACGACATTGCGCAAGGTCACGTGAACGGTTTGATTAAGATCTTTAATTTAAAGAAGAAAGTAAAAGCTAAAGATCCGAATGCGGTTATTGCAAAGAAAAAGACCCTGAAAGTCAATCTAAAAGTAGATGGATGGTGGGGAGAACAAACCACAAGAGCATTACAAGAATATTTTGGTACCGTAGTTGATGGTGTAATCAGCAATCAATTACGCAATGAAGTTACGTCAAAGATCGTATCAGGTATCACCTTTGGTAAAGGTGGTAGTTTAGTCATTAAGGCATTACAAAGTAATATTGGCGCTATGGTTGACGGTTATTTAGGGCCACAAACAATCCGGAGATTACAGGAATATCTAGGTACTGTGGTAGATGGTGAATTAAGTGAACCATCACTTATCATCAAAGAATTACAACGTCGATTAAACGCGGGAACATTTTAATAATGCATGAATATAAAATCTATGTAGTTAGCAAAAAGCCCTGGCGTGGAAATCCAGGGCTGAAATTATAACCTATACTAAAGAACAAACCGTTCGGTAGGCGCGATAGTTTTTTGCTGTGTATGTAATAAAGGCGTTCCCGTTCCCCAATTCACGTATTATATTGTAATCCTTTTGAAGAATTACCCCTACACGTTTTACCCAACCATCTGACATCACAGACCGGTGCGGAAAAACGGAACTTTAAATCATATCAATCATTCTATAGCGTCTGCTTTTCCTCTTTTCTTTTTAAGTAATACGTATATTCTGCAAACTGTACTGATTTATTGGTTAGTAGGTGCTTTTTTATCCCCTATCATCTCCACGACGTATTACTGTCACAAAATAGCCCCAAAATTTGCCCTAGAAACTTTCATGAATATACCCGATTATGCATTTGCGTTTTGTACTGATTAATAGTAAAGTGTTGATATGATAGAGTTTAAGTTTTTAATTTTATATTTTGCGTGTCAGGAACCATAATAGAGGGGTAATATACATATTTCTGACTTGCAGAATTTATATATTTTTTACGAAGATAGTATAAGTAAAACTACGCTTTTACATAAGGAATTGGCTAAAAAGAAAATGATGTTTAGTTGGGGAGGGGTTATTTGGGATGGATTGGTTGATTGAATTTGGTGGGGTTATCGCACGTGTTTTTATGCAGCCGTTTATCTATTTATTTATACTACTCCTATTGCTGAGTGGTTACTGGCGAATTAAAAAGGATCGTCAAAGCTTTGGAACGAAAGTGTATCCGTATTTTTATGAGACAAAACATACATGGTCGATATCGATCATGGTAGGGTTGACCTTATCGATTTTGTCCATTGCGTTTGGTTTTGTTATTTCGCTTCCATTTGCTCTATTATTAGGTTTTGTTATGTTAATTGTTGCGATCGGTAACCGATTCAGTTGGCTTTCAGCTGGATACACGTTAGCAATTGTGTCTGCTATCATGTATTTTCTCAACATATATGGAGATGATTACCTACCAAGCAATTGGCTCTACCTACTTGATTTAACAGATTTATTCTATATACCTTTTATCATTGGCATCCTGTTACTGACAGAAACGTGGTTTTTAGCCAAGATACATAGTGATGATACCTACCCTGAACTTATTAAAAGCAGTCGCGGTAAATACTTAGGTCAGCATCGTATCAAAAAACTGACCATTATCCCGTTTATTGCCTTAATACCTGGCGGCTGGATAGAGCCTTTTGCGGAGTGGCCATTATTAGAAATTGCTGGTGAGTCATTTGGCGTAATGATATTACCATATGTATTCGGCTTTGAATATATCGTCAAGTCTCGCTTACCTCGTGAAGCAGCTGATTGGTTATCCAAAAAAATTGCCTTATTAGCAATTGTCATTTTGCTAATAGCAGTAGGGAGTTACTTCATTCCGTTTTTAACGGTTGTTGCGTTTGCTGTTGCATTTTTAGGGAAGGAAATCATACAGCTTGTTTATCGATCTGCAGAACAGCGTCATACACCGTATTTTCAACCTGCAGAAAAGGGGCTGTTAGTACTTGGAACATTACCAAGTACTCCAGCAGTTGATTTAGCTTTAATTCCAGGAGAAAGAATTGTGAAAGTGAACGATAGGACAGTAGAAAATGAAGAAGCTTTTTATCAAGCCGTTAATCAAAATAGAGCTTTTTGTAAATTAAGTATTAAAGATTTAAACGGGGAAATCCGCTTTGCTCAACGTGCTTTATATGAAGGCGAACATCACAAACTGGGAATATTGTTTGTGAAAGAAAATAATAGCTATGTACAAGAAGAGATACAAGAAAAACAAGAGAGCTAATCACTAGCTCTCTTGTTTTTCGTTAAATTGCAACAGTTCACGAATCTCTTCTTCTGATAATTTAGATAGTAAGGTTTCTCCAGGTTGGATGATTTGATCGACTAACTCACGTTTCTTTTGTTGCATCTGATAAATTTTTTCTTCAATTGTTCCTTCCGTGATGAAACGGATCACTTGTACTACGTTTTTCTGACCGATTCGATGTGCTCTTCCTGCTGCCTGTTCCTCAACTGCTGGGTTCCACCATAGATCATATAAAATAACTGTATCTGCCCCGGTTAGGTTAAGTCCTGTTCCGCCAGCTTTTAATGAAATTAAGAAAAATCCTTTTTCTCCCTCGTTAAATGCTTCAACCATTTTCATTCGTTGTTCAGAAGGAGTCGACCCATCTAAATAAAATACTTCTTGACCATTTGCTTGTAAAGTATCACGAATAATCTCAAGCATGCTGGAAAATTGAGAGAAAATTAATGTTCGCTTTCCGTTAGCTTCTAACTCATTCGTTAATTCCATCAACTGATCTAATTTTCCTGAATGACCACTGTAATTTTCCAAAAATAAACTCGGGTGACAACAAATTTGCCGTAGTCGGGTGAGTCCGGCTAAAATTTGCAGTTTGCCACGGTTAAATCCTTTTTCTTCAATCGTTTCATCTAATTCACTTTGAATGCGTTGTAGGTACCCAATATATACTTCTTTTTGTTCCTTGGTCAGCTCTGAATATTGAACAGATTCAATTTTGTCAGGTAGTTCATCGAGTACGTCTTTTTTCACGCGTCGTAATATAAAAGGTCTGGTAATCTTGGAGATATAGTCAGTATTCAGATTACTGAAAGCTTTTTTACTACCAAATAATCCAGGTGATATTGTATAAAAAATCGACCATAGTTCATCCAAAGCATTTTCGATTGGAGTGCCACTCAGTGCGAAAAATTGCTTCGCCTGTAAGGAACGTACCGCTTTAGCCGTTAAGGTCAAATGATTTTTAATCGCCTGCGCTTCATCAAGAATAATGCAATCAAACAAATGATCTTCATAGAGGTCTTGGTCTTTCCGTAATGTCGGATAAGATGTAATCAGAATATTAGTATCTTGATGTTGCTGCAGTAATTTTTTTCGTTCATGTTTGGGTCCAATAATCACACCAGCAGACAGTGTCGGTGCAAATTTTTCAATTTCCTTTTTCCAATTGTACAGAAGGGAAGCAGGCGCAATGACAAGCGTTTGATAACGATCTGTTTTATCATTTGCTTCCGAAAGAATGTAGCTGATCGTCTGTAAAGTTTTCCCTAGCCCCATATCATCCGCTAAAATACCGCCTAAATGATAATGGGATAATGCTTTCATCCATTGAAATCCAGTTACTTGGTAGTCTCGGACATCTGCTTCTAACTGATCTGGTAATTCAAATTGCAGCTGCTCTGGGTGTTTTAACTGCTCGAGCATTTGCTGGAATGATTCACTATAACGATGATCATTCTTATTCAATGCTTCCTCGACTTGAAAGCTACGAGCAGCAGGAATAGAGATTTTGCCATCTTCCATCTGTTTTTTTGACAAATCTAATGTCTTTTGCAGCCGTTGGAAGGAAGAAAAGTCATCTGATTCTAAATGGATAAGTGCTCCGTTCGGTATCCGATAGTAGCGCTTTTTTTCGACTAACGCTTGCAATATATTTGCGACATCTTCGTCTGATATACCATCCATGTCGAATTCGATATCGAGCATCCCTTCAGACGGACGATAATCGACATTGGATTGTAATGAAATTTGATCGATACCCTCCAGCATCTGTTTAACACTTCTTGATAAGTAAACAGATGCTATTGTTTCTAGTTGATAGACGCCTTCATGAATGAACGAATATATCGAGTCATCATTAAATAAATAAAATGCTTGGTTCATTTCGATAAATGCTTCATCACGAAGTAGCTGTAGAATTTCTTGTTCCTTATGTGTTTCGCGTTTGACAATGGTTTCCCCTGCCCCTTGTTCGGAGAAGGGGGTAAATACGGATTCCCCATATTGATATTCCACTTCAGTTTTTAATGCGCCATCTATTTCGTCCACATAGATTTTCGTCTGTAATGGTGACGTGTTGATTTGTTTCTCCATTCGCTCCGTCATATTTAACGTGCCTACTTGTTCGAATTGAGGCATGACATTTTTGACGAAGACATCCATTTCATTTGGCGATATTACCTGCTTTTTCTTATTTTGGAAAGGGGTAACCCGAAACAATTTATCTAAAATTACTTTTTGTTGATACGTTATTTTATAAAAATGATGTTCATGGATTACATAGCGATAACTATCTAAAAAATAATATTCGGATAGATCTGTCATCTCCAATGTAAAGTTTTTTGGTTGCTGGTAATCGAGGTGGAACTGAAGTTGATCCGCCATCTCCCCGACTTCTATTACTTGATATTCTTTATTGTTATCATGTCGAAAAATATAATCCATATCAACTAATTGGTCTAACAATTGGTCAATTAAGCTAGGAGGAATATAAATATTTCTAGGATGCTCAAGCTTCAAAACATAGCTGTTTCCGAATAGGCGCTCCTGTTCATAACAGGTCAAAAGCATCTCGATCATTTTTTGATCTTTAGATGTAAAGTAATGAATAGATGGATAAAATGTAAAGCTTTGGTTTACTTTAAAGGACTCACCACTGTTTAATGCTTTTAAGAACCCACGTATATCCCGGATGACATACGGTCTTTTATCCCCAATTTTCACTTCAATACTAAGGGCATATTGTGAATTTTTATTCGCCTTTGTTAAGGACAAAAGGTACTCCGTTTCTACAACTTGGGGTGTTTCTTCCTGTTCTTTTTTATTACGAAAAGTATGTAATAATTGTTTTGCGAACAGGTCCGTATCTTGTACAGGTGCTTGTTGGGCACTTCGGTCGACTGCAAACTTCCTGCGATTAGATTGAGCATCCTGAGTAATCGCTAATAGTACTGCAGCAATGTGTTTACATGTACCATGTGTTTCAAAGGCCGGACAGTTGCATGTGGTATCCACCTTCATGTCGTCTGTAAAATAAATACGCACGGTATAAATTTTAGTTCCCTTTACTAGTCCACGCCAAGAATTGGATTCCGGATTATAGGAAAGTCCATAAACTTTACCAGCTTGATAATATTGATAACCTCTATTAAAGAAACGTTCACCAGTAAGCTGGCGAATCGATTGTTCTGTCATTTGAATTTGTTGCAAATTGATCCCATCCTTATTTAAAGAATCCATCATTATATTATATCAGATTTTGCTTTTGATGCCATCTTGTTGATATTTTTATTTTCACTATGGATTGATAAGTGTTAAAATGGGAGAGGTTAATAGGTACGTTAAGCAGAAAGTAGGTAACAATATGGAATTACATGAAGAAGTGCAAAAAAGAAAAACCTTTGCGATTATTTCACACCCTGATGCAGGGAAAACAACGATGACCGAAAAACTATTGTTGTTTGGAAATTTAATTCGCTCAGCAGGTACAGTAAAAGGAAAGAAGTCAGGGAAATTTGCGACATCAGACTGGATGGAGATTGAAAAGCAACGTGGGATCTCGGTGACTTCCAGTGTGATGAACTTTGATTATAAAGGGCATAAAGTCAATATTCTCGACACGCCTGGTCACGAAGATTTTAGTGAAGACACGTATCGCACGCTAACAGCTGTCGATAGTGTAGTTATGATTATTGATGCAACAAAAGGGATCGAAGCCCAAACGATTAAACTGTTTAAAGTATGTAAAATGCGCGGAATTCCAATTTTTACGTTTATCAATAAATTAGACCGTGAGGGACGCGAACCTTTAGATTTATTAGATCAAATTGAAGATGTGCTGAATATTGAAACCTATCCAATGAACTGGCCGGTCGGTATGGGGAAACGTTTCTTAGGCATTTTAGATCGTTATCATGATCAATTTATTCGTTATAATGGCAATGAAGAAGAAACTTATATTCCAATGGCTGACATGGAAAAAGAAGAAGAGATTTATAACCATCCAACTTATCAGGATACAGTTGAAGAACTAGAATTATTGGATGAAGCGGGCGATCAATTTTCGATAGACCGTGTACTGGCTGGGGAGCAAACACCAGTATTTTTTGGTAGTGCGCTTGCGCCATTCGGTGTTCAGACCTTTTTCGATACATTCATAGACATGGCACCTGTACCAGGACCACGTCGTACGGAAGAAGAAGTAATCAGTCCTGATTATCCTGATTTTTCCGGCTTCATTTTCAAAATTCAAGCAAATATGAACCCGCAACACCGTGACCGTATTGCCTTCCTACGTGTTTGTTCTGGCCGATTTGAACGTGGTATGAATGTAACACTTGCTCGAACCGGTAAAACTATTCGCTTAGGTCAAACACAACAATTCGTTGCTTCCTCTCGTGATACCGTGGAAGAAGCCTATGCCGGTGATATTATCGGTGTTTATGATCCAGGATCCTATCGAATTGGCGATACATTGATCGAAGGTAAGAAGGCGTTTGAATATGATGAATTACCACAATTCCCGCCTGAAATGTTCCAGCGAGTGACAGCAAAGAACGTTATGAAGGCAAAGCAGTTTAGAAAAGGGATTGAGCAGCTGGTACAGGAAGGCGCTATTCAATTGTTCCGAGGTTATCCAACCGACTCGATGATCATCGGTGCCGTAGGACAGCTGCAATATGAAGTATTCCAGCATCGCATGAAAAATGAGTACAATGTAGAAGTAATGCTTGAATCAATTGGCGATCGCATTCCACGTTGGTTAAAAAAAGAACAAGTCGATCCAAAATTATTTGATGAACGTAATCTATTAGTAAAAGATCGTGAAGACGAATTCCTCGTATTATTTAAAAATGATTTCGCCTTAAGGTGGTTCATCGATAAACACCCAGAGATCGATCTGGTTGATTTATATGAAGTAAACCAATACGATCAAACCACATAATGAGCAAAACCACAGCTGTGAATAGCTGTGGTTTTTGTTTGAGTCAGGAAGTTGATAGTAAATCCCGAAAGTTGATAGTAAAATGTCTAAGTCTCAATAATCCTCAACCGACATCATATCTTTTTATCAACCCGGTACCTTTGGTTATAATGAAGAAAGAGAAACAAAAAACAATAAACGAATATTTGTTCGCTTTTTATTGGAATATAGTGTATAATATGAAAAGTAGTATGAGAACGGAGGTATTAAGGTGGAACAACAAACTTTTTCATTACAAGCCCCTTATCAGCCACAAGGCGACCAGCCGCGCGCGATTAAGGAGTTGGTAACAGGACTAGAGAAAAAGAAACGTCATCAGACCTTGCTCGGGGCAACGGGGACAGGGAAGACGTTTACCATCAGTAATGTCGTTAAAGAAATTAATAAACCAACATTGGTAATAGCACATAATAAGACATTAGCGGGGCAGCTCTACAGTGAGTTTAAAGAATTTTTTCCCAACAATGCAGTCGAATATTTTGTCAGTTACTATGATTATTATCAACCGGAAGCATATGTGCCATCGACAGATACATTTATTGAAAAAGACGCGAGCATCAATGACGAAATTGATAAACTGCGACATTCGGCAACATCTGCACTTTTTGAACGCAGTGATGTCTTAATAGTTGCTAGTGTGTCGTGTATCTACGGTTTAGGTTCACCGGAAGAATATGGAAGCCAAGTGTTATCGCTAAGAGTAGGAATGGAAAAAGACCGTGATGAACTATTAAGAGGTCTTGTTGATATTCAGTACGCTCGTAATGATATAGACTTCCAGCGTGGTACATTCCGTGTCCGTGGTGATTCGGTCGAGATTATCCCAGCATCACGGGAAGAGCACTGTATTCGCGTGGAATTTTTTGGTGATGAAATTGATCGGATTCGCGAAGTAGATGCGTTAACAGGTGAAATTATCGGTGATCGTGAGCATATCGCGATTTTCCCAGCATCACACTTCGTTACCCGTGAAGAGAAATTGAAAGTGGCAATGGAAAATATAAAAAAAGAATTACAGGAACAACTGGAAAAGTTCCGTGAAGAAGATAAATTGTTAGAAGCTCAACGTTTGGAACAGCGAACCAATTATGATTTGGAAATGATGGAGGAGATGGGATTTTGCTCCGGAATCGAGAATTATTCCCGTCATCTTACATTAAGAGAAGCTGGTTCGACTCCCTATACATTAATTGATTATTTTCCGAATGATTCATTAATCGTCATTGATGAATCCCATGTTACCTTACCGCAAATTCGGGGTATGTATAATGGAGATCAAGCACGGAAACAAGTATTAGTCGATCATGGTTTTCGTTTGCCGTCTGCATTAGATAACCGCCCGTTAACATTTGAAGAATTTGAGAAAAAAGTAAATCAACTCATCTATGTATCTGCAACACCTGGTCCATTTGAATTAGAACATACACCGGATATGACCGAGCAAATTATCCGCCCGACAGGTTTATTAGACCCAGAAGTTGATGTCCGGCCAATCGATGGTCAGGTAGATGATTTAATCGGAGAAATTAACAAAAGAGTGGAACGCAATGAGCGTGTGTTAGTTACGACGCTCACTAAAAAAATGTCAGAGGACTTAACTGATTATTTAAAAGAAGTCGGCTTAAAAGTAGCTTACTTACACTCTGAAATAAAAACATTAGAGCGAATTGAGATCATTCGTGACTTAAGGGTAGGAAAATACGATGTTTTAGTCGGTATTAATCTTTTACGAGAAGGATTGGATATTCCGGAGGTATCACTCGTTACAATCTTAGATGCCGATAAAGAAGGTTTCTTACGATCACAACGTTCCTTAATCCAAACGATGGGCCGTGCAGCACGTAATGAAAATGGTATGGTTATTATGTATGCCGACAAAATGACAGACTCGATGAAAACAGCCATTGATGAAACATATCGCCGTCGTGAAAAACAACAGGCCTATAATGAAAAACATGGTATTGAGCCAACGACGATCAATAAGGGAGTACGCGATGTGATCCGTGCTACAATGGCGGCAGAAGATGAAGAGCAATACGATAGTAAAGCAAAACAAGTAAGTGACATGACGAAGAAGGAAAAGCAAGAATTAATCGAAAAAATGGAAAACGAAATGAAACAAGCGGCTCGCGAGCTCGATTTCGAAAAAGCAGCTGAGCTTCGTGATCTTGTTTTAGAATTGAAAGCAGAAGGGTGAAATGAATGGCTAAAAAATCCATTTCCATAAAAGGAGCACGTGCACATAATTTAAAAAATATCTCCATCGATATTCCAAAGGATAAGTTGATTGTTTTAACAGGATTGTCAGGTTCAGGTAAATCATCATTAGCTTTTGATACCATTTATGCTGAGGGGCAACGTCGGTACGTAGAATCACTCTCAGCATATGCTCGTCAATTTTTAGGGCAAATGGATAAACCGGATGTTGATTCTATCGAAGGTTTATCACCTGCCATTTCTATCGATCAGAAAACGACAAGTCGTAATCCACGTTCAACAGTTGGTACCGTGACGGAAATTTATGACTATATGCGGTTACTCTTTGCAAGAATTGGACATCCGATTTGTCCAATTCATGGGGAAGAAATCACTTCACAAACCGTTGAGCAAATGGTTGACCGAATCATGGATTACCCAGAACGAACAAAATTGCAAATACTGGCGCCAGTTGTCTCTGGTCGTAAAGGGACACATGTAAAAGTGTTGGAGGACCTGCAAAAAGAAGGGTATATTCGTTTACGCATCGATGGAGAAATGCGTGAAATCAGTGATGATATCCAGTTAGACAAAAATAAAAAACATTCGATTGAAGTTGTGATCGATCGGATTGTTGTAAAAGACGGTATCGCAGGTCGACTATCCGATTCCTTGGAAACAGCTTTAAAATTAGGTGAAGGTAAAGTCATTGTC
The DNA here is from genome assembly GCF_009650095.1 of Gracilibacillus salitolerans. Classification (GTDB taxonomy): domain Bacteria; phylum Bacillota; class Bacilli; order Bacillales; family Amphibacillaceae; genus Gracilibacillus; species Gracilibacillus salitolerans. The sequence continues at coordinate 1,923,020 of NZ_CP045915.1, forward strand.
GATATTATCGGAGATGAAGAACTGTTATTCAGCGAAAATCATGCATGTCCTATTTGCGGATTTTCGATCGATGAACTGGAACCAAGACTTTTTTCTTTTAATAGCCCATGGGGAGCATGTAAAACTTGTGATGGTCTCGGTTCACAATTGGAAGTAGACATTGATTTAGTGATCCCTAATAAAGACTTAACCCTGAATCAGGGGGCAATTGTCGCATGGGAACCGACAAGCTCACAATACTATCCGCAATTACTGAAAAGTGTTTGTAAGCACTATGGAATAGATATGGATGTACCAGTGAACAAACTGCCGAAAAAACAATTAGAGAAGATTTTAAATGGCAGTGGTAAAGAAAAAATCTATTTTCGTTATGAAAATGATTATGGTATGCTTCGCGAAAATGATATTTACTTTGAAGGTGTATTAAATAATATTGCTCGTCGTTATCGCGAAACATCATCAGATTTCATTCGTGAGCAAATGGAAAAATATATGGCAACTAATGATTGCCCAACGTGTGAGGGTTATCGTTTAAATGAAGAAGCACTTGCAGTTAAGGTAAATGACTTGCATATTGGACAGGTAACAGCATTGTCAGTGACAGAAGCACATCAATTCTTTACAACACTTCAACTGTCTGAAAAAGAAGAACAAATAGCACATATGATCATTAATGAATTAGATGATCGCTTATCATTCTTAAAAAATGTTGGCTTGGAATATCTAACTTTATCCCGTTCTGCTGGTTCGTTATCTGGCGGAGAAGCACAGCGTATTCGTTTAGCAACTCAGATTGGTTCCGCATTAACGGGTGTGCTTTATGTGTTGGATGAACCATCAATCGGTTTACACCAACGAGATAATGATCGATTGATTCAGACATTGGAACGTATGCGCGATCTTGGTAATACACTGATTGTTGTCGAACATGATGAAGACACCATGTTAGCAGCTGATTATTTAATTGATATCGGACCAGGTGCCGGTGAACACGGCGGAGAAGTTGTAGCTCAAGGCACTCCAAACCAAGTGAAGAAAAAGAAAAAATCATTGACCGGCCAATATTTATCTGGAGATAAATTCATTCCAGTTCCAGCCAAGCGCTATGAGTCTGATGGTCGTTTTATCGAAATCATTGGTGCCGAAGAAAATAACTTAAAAAATGTTAATGCGAAGATTCCAATCGGTATTTACACGGCGGTTACCGGTGTTTCTGGATCAGGAAAGAGCTCCTTAATCAATGAAATATTACACAAAAGTCTTTCCGTTCAATTACACCGTGCAAAACAAAAGCCAGGTAAACATAAGGAAATAAGAGGTATGGAGCATTTAGAAAAAGTCATCGATATCGATCAATCGCCAATCGGCAGAACACCAAGATCGAACCCAGCAACCTATACAGGTGCATTTGACGATATTCGAGATGTTTTTGCCCGGACAAATGAGGCTAAAATTCGCGGTTATAAAAAAGGGCGATTTAGTTTCAATGTTAAGGGTGGTCGTTGTGAAGCTTGCCGTGGTGATGGGATTATAAAAATCGAGATGCACTTTTTACCGGATGTCTATGTACCTTGTGAAGTGTGCGAAGGTAAACGATATAATCGTGAAACATTGGAAGTGAAATATAAAGGGAAAAATATTTCGGATGTTCTTGATATGACCATCGAAGAAGCATTAAAATTCTTCGAAAACATTCCGAAGATCAAACGAAAATTAGAAACGATTTATGATGTTGGTTTAGGTTATATTCGACTTGGACAACCAGCGACAACGTTGTCAGGTGGGGAAGCGCAACGTGTAAAATTAGCAAGTGAGTTACACCGCCGATCCAACGGAAAATCATTGTACATTTTGGATGAACCGACAACAGGTTTGCATATAGATGATATCTCTCGCTTGTTAGCCGTTATAGAACGTCTTGTTGACAATGGAGATACTGTGATTATAATTGAGCATAATTTAGATGTAATCAAAGCAGCAGACCACATCATTGATCTTGGTCCAGAAGGTGGAGACGGTGGCGGAACAATTGTCGCAACTGGAACACCAGAAGAAATCGTAGAAGTTGAGGAATCCCATACAGGAAAATATCTGAAACCTGTATTAGAACGTGACAAAGCAAGAATGGAAGCAAAGATAGGAAGTTGAGCATAAATGACTGTCCGAATAAGGGCAGTCATTTATTTCTACTCTGAGATATTTACTTTCAGATATATCTTATAATTCTGAGACAGGAACTTCAGCTCATACTATGCTAGAATAGAGAAAGAATGTAGGAAGAGGAGGCGTCCATTTTCTATGGAACCAATTGAAATCAATCAACTACAAAACCATATTGATAAACTTGCAAATAAAGAAGTATATATTCACTTGGAAACAACCAATGGCGCATATGCGAGCCATTTTAACCAAGATGCTTACAATTTAGGTGCGTTCATTCGCAATGCTAAAGTAATCTATCAGCGAGGGAAAGTAGTAGGTACAGGTACTGCATATCGAGTTGGTTTAAAACTGGATATTGGTTGGATTTATGCAGAAGGCGTTAACCAGTATGAAGTAGATGAACACAATAGAATTTTAATGGCAGGTCATGATCGTGAAGGAAGGTTAATGGTAGCCTTACAGATAAGTGAAACACCATTTCAGTATTAACGAAGAGGGGGAATTATTGTGTCAGAACACGTAGTAGTTATTTATCCGCACCCAGACGATGAAGCATTCGGTGCATCTGGAACGATTACAACATTTCGAGAAAAAGGAATTCCGGTCACTTATTTATGTGGCACTTTAGGTGAGATGGGTCGAAATATGGGAAATCCTACCTTTGCCACAAGAGAGACTTTACCGGAAATTAGAAAAAAAGAACTGATTAAAGCATGTGAAGTACTTGACATCAACCTGGAGATGTTAGGGTATCGTGATAAAACATTAGAATTTGAATCAACAGAGGAAGTAGCAGAGCATCTTTTTTCTTTCTTAGATAAATTGAAGCCATCATTAGTGATTACACATTATCCTGGACATGCAGTACACCCTGATCATGATGCATTTGGGGCAGCAGCAATTAAAGCGGTAGAGATGTTCCCTGAGAATGAACGCCCTACAGTATGGGCACAAGCAATTAGCCGTACTCATTTGGAAGAACTTGGTGAGCCAGATGTTCAGAACGATGTGGGTGAAGTATTTACCAAAAAATTTGAAACGATCCAAGCGCATAAATCACAAGCTGATGGAATGCTCTCAAAGGTAAGAAATGAAGCAGATGATATAGTAGAAGCGACTAAACAGTGGCTAGGTGTTGAATCTTTTTATACTTGGAATTTTTAAGCATCAACTTTAATCATAAGCATAGCATAGTAACATAGGTTTATTCTCGCTGTTTTGTGGAAATGTATTAATATGACACGGACTTAGGAGGATCAACAGGGTGAACAATAAATTATATCGTTCCGAAACAAATCAAATGGTTGCAGGAGTGTTAGGCGGAATTGCAGAAGCAACCGAACTAGATGCTACGATATTACGATTGATATATATCATATTGCTGATTTTTACAGCAGGCTTCCCGCTATTTATACTATATATAGCAGCCGCTATCATCATACCAAAAAGAGGTGTTCAATAAGGATGCGCTGGATTTTATCGCTTGTATTTAATGCATTAGCGTTAATGTTAATTGACTATTTATTTGAGGGCTTTATCATTGATGGCTTTGTCGTCGCTTTGATAGCTAGTATTATTCTAGCTGTATTAAACACGATTGTGAAACCAATTTTAGTTTTACTAACGTTACCAATCACGATACTAACTTTAGGGTTATTTTTATTGGTTATCAATACCGTTACCCTATGGCTCACACAAGCGTTATTAGGTAACAATTTCATTATTGAAGGATTTGGAACTGCATTTATAGCAGCCATTCTATTCTCGATTATGAACCTAGTCATTAATAAGATTGTAAAAGACTAAACCGTTATGTGACCACATAACGGTTTTTTCTGTGTCTAGTAAAACATGGATAACTATTAAATACGGAAATATCTTAGTTACTTAGCTCATCAAATGCTGTAAAAGTGGAAACTATCACTTACACTCGATTTTTTTCGAACAAATCTGTACTATACCTTTCAAAAAGTGCTACAATAGTTACATCATGAATTAAAAAAGATGAGATAGAATGGGACGAGGACACTTTTCCTCTGTCCCAAAACAAGGGGGCTTTTGTATGGCGAAGGTGCGTACGCAGGATTTGTTGGATCGTTTTCAGATTGAGCTGATTGCTGGTGCGGAGGGAGTTCACCGTGAGATCTTCATGAGTGAGGTTTCTCGACCGGGGATTGAGTTGACAGGTTATTTTAAATATTATCCGAAAGACCGCTTGCAATTATTAGGGAAAACGGAATTATCTTATTTTTCAGAATTGACACAAGAGGAAAAGAAGGACCGTTCTTATCGTTTATGTACAGATATAACGCCAGGCATTGTCGTAACAAGAGATATGGCCGTTCCAGATGAATTAGTGAAAGCATGTGAAGACTCAGGTGTGCCATTAATGCGTTCACCATATAAAACAACGCGAGTAATCAGTCGTATTACGAACTTTTTAGAGGCGAAATTTGCTCCTTTTACAGCAGTGCATGGTGTTTTAGTCGATATCTATGGGATCGGTGTCCTGATTACAGGGCAAAGTGGAGTTGGTAAGAGTGAAACAGCACTGGAACTAGTAAAAAGAGGACATCGCCTTGTAGCAGACGATAGTGTTGAAATTCGCCAAGAGGATTATGACCGTCTAATCGGATCTTCTCCTCCATTAATAGAGCACTTGCTGGAAATTAGAGGGTTGGGTATTATTAATGTCATGACTTTATTTGGTGCCGGTTCGGTCCGCTCACATAAACGAATTTCATTAGTCATTAACCTGGAAACATGGGATCAAAAGAAACAGTATGACCGATTAGGACTAGAAGAGGAAACGATGCAAATTATTGATGTTAAAATACCAAAAGCAACACTTCCTGTTCGACCTGGTCGTAACTTAGCTGTTATTATAGAAGTGGCTGCGATGAATTTCCGTCTGAAACGAATGGGTGTCAATGCAGCAGAAGAGTTCTCACAACGATTATCGAGAATGATTCAAAATGGGGAACAAGAAGTATCCGAATTTGAAACAGATCTTGACATGGATTAATAAAAGAACGGAGGAGATCGACTTTGGCATGTGAAGCTCCTGCGCTTAATCCTGTTTTCTTACAATTAGGTCCATTATCGATCTATTGGTATGGTTTGATTATCGCAACTGGTGCCTTTATAGGGCTATGGATTGCGACGAGGGAAGCAGATAGATTAGGTGTAAAGAAAGATTATATTGTCGATTTAGTAGTGTTTGCAATACCGATTTCTATTTTATCTGCACGAGTATACTATGTAATTTTTGAATGGGATCGTTATGTAGGAGAACCTTGGTGGAAAGTGTTTGCCATTTGGGAAGGTGGTATTGCCATCCATGGTGCATTAATTGGTGCAGTGTTAACGGCTATCATTTATACTCGAGTGAAAAAGTTATCTTTTTGGCTAATTGCTGATATTACAGCGCCAAGTATTATATTAGCACAAGGAATTGGCCGTTGGGGTAACTTTATGAATCAGGAAGCACACGGTGGACCTATTTCAGAAGCTACATATCAAAATTTCCATCAAAACCTGCCAGATTTTATTATGAATCAAATGTGTATTGAAGGGGCAATGTATCACCCAACCTTTTTATATGAATCGGTTTGGAATATCCTTGGTTTTATATTATTATTAATATTGCGCAAATACTCATTGCGTCGTGGTGAAATGTTCTTAACTTATGTAATATGGTATTCAATCGGACGTTTCTTCATTGAAGGGATGAGAACCGATAGTTTATATATTGTTGGTGATCTGAGAACAGCGCAGTTTATTTCGATATTGTTAATAGTCGGTGCAGTAATTATTCTGATCTACCGTCGTAACAAGGGCTTAGCTGACCGTACGTATCAAGGCAAGAAAATAACACAAGATAAGAAGAAATAAGGAACTTTGAGCTTTTGCTATGTTCAGGCAAAAGCTCGTTTCTCGTCATTTGGAGGTAATAGCATGAAAGTAAAAACGATTTTATTTGATTTAGATGGAACGTTAATCAATACGAATGAACTGATTATCGCTTCCTTTAGCCACACACTGGAAAAATACGGAGATCGTACGTATACGAGAGAAGAAATCCTCGATTTTATTGGACCGCCATTAGCGGATAGTTTGAAAAAAGTGAACCCTGAAAAAGTAGAAGAAATGATGGTGGCTTATCGAGAGCATAATTATGCCAACCATGAAAAATATGTGGAAGCATACCCAACAGTCGTTGATACCATAAAAAAATTGAAGGAATCAGGATTTCAACTAGGAATTGTCACTACAAAACTAAGCGATACCGCTAAATTAGGTTTGAAGATCACAGGAATGGATCAATTGTTTGATATTTTGATTGGTCTCGATGATGTTGACAATGCCAAACCTCATCCGGAACCAATATTAAAAGCTATCGATGAATTAAAAGCAAATCCGATGACAACGATGATGGTCGGAGATAACTACCATGACATTGAAGCAGGTCATAATGCCGGTGTCCAAACTGTAGGTGTAGCCTGGACGATAAAAGGCAGAAAAATTTTAGAAGATCATGATCCAGATTATATGTTAGAAGAAATGAGTGACCTATTAAAAATCGTTGGAGTGGAATAAACATGCGAAAAACAGATCGATATCGTGTCCATGGTGCCAATAGTTTGTGGCATGTCTATAAAACTGTCCCTTTCTGGAAAGTCATCAAAAACTTTATTGTTATTCAGCTTGCTAGATACACACCTTTTCTAAAACTGAAAAATGCTATGTATCGCAGCTTTTTGAGGATGGATGTCGGAAATAAAACAGCATTTGGACTAATGGTCATGATAGATATTATGTTTCCGGAAAAAATTCATGTTGGGGATAATACGGTAATCGGTTATAACACCACGATTTTAGCTCACGAATATTTAATTGAAGAGTATCGTTTAGGGGAAGTCCGTATTGGTGAGGAAGTAATGATTGGCGCCAACAGTACTGTTTTACCTGGAGTAACGATAGGTGATAGAGCGGTTGTCGCAGCAGGAACGGTTGTACATAAAGATGTCGAAGCTGGAACCTTTGTAGCGGGTAACCCTATGCGGGTAATCTATACGAAAGAAGAAATGCAGGAGCGTAAACAAAACGATGCTTTCTTCCAAAAAGCTGATGATCGAACATGAGATTGTCAGCTCTTTATTATTTTTACGTTACTGTCAGTGGGTAGTCCCGAAAATGCAGTCATAAACATATACTTATACCAGATACCAGTTAAATTCTTGTTACTGAACAGGCTCGCTCGTTTCTTTTCCATATCCATTTACGTACAGTAATCAGCCATTTATAAAAAGATCTTTCATTGTGGTCAAAGTGTGTTATAATGCTAAAGTCATTGTATTTAAATGAAGGAAAGATCATATATAAACTTTGTAAGAATGGGAGGGGAACCCTAAGCGTGTCTAATCCATATCAAATAGAAGGAAACATCATACCTTTCATACCTGAAGGGGATTTTTATTTTTCAAAAGGAGTAGAAGCTTTTCAGAAACGAAAATTCGACCTCTCCTTAAAATGGTTTAAAAAAGCGATTGCTGAAAAGCCTGATAATGCGTTATATAAATGTCAGACATCGATAGTTTACACGGAAATTGGTTCGTATCATTTAGCTAATCAATTGTTGACGAAAGTACTAGCAACACATGGTGAAGATTATATCGATTGCTATTACTTAATTGCTAATAATTATGCGCATTTAGGATTACTACAGGATGCGATAAAATATGCTGAATTGTATGTAGAAAAAGCGCCTGATGGTGAGTTTACAGAGGAAGCACAATCCTTATTAGAAGTTTTAGATTTTAGTGAAGAAGATGATGATGAAGATGACGATGAATGGATGTTAGAGGAAGAAGATGACCTTTTAATTTATCAGGAAACAGCTTTTTATCACTTGGAGCGTGAGGAATGGGAAGAAGCGATTGCTATTTTAGAAGAGATGATCGCCTTGTTTCCAGAGTTTTCACAAGCAAGACATGAGTATCATTATGCATTATTTTTCGTTGGTGAACGGGAAGAAGCGATTGCGATGGAAGAAAAGTATTTAAAAGATCATCCGGATGCATTGTTCAGTTGTATGAATTTAGCGATCTTTTATTCACACGAAGCCAATGAGGAGAAGCTACAGCATTATACCGAGATGCTTGATAATATTTACCCGATTCATGAGCAACAAAAACTGAGAATTGCTGTGACATTAACTCAAATCGGTCTTTACGAAAAAGCTTTGCAACGATTCAAAATGTTGCATAAATCAAAGCTAAAAGGTCATCCTTCCTATTATAGATGGTATAGTACTTGTCAATATTATTTAGGAATGAAAGAAATGGCACAACATTTATGGGATGAAGGCTGTAAGCAACATAATATCCTAGCCATGCAGACACCTCCATGGAAGTGGAAGAAGTGAGCAGAATAGTAGACCTTTTATTTGGACCATAGGATAATGGGTTTAAGTTAAAGAAGAAAGGAATGACGATAATGACAGGAGAAAGAATATACGATGTTATTATTGCAGGTGCTGGACCAGCTGGTATGACTGCAGCGGTTTATACATCACGTGCAAATTTAGATACATTAATGCTTGAAAGAGGTATTCCAGGTGGACAAATGGCAAATACGGAAGATGTCGAAAATTATCCAGGTTATGATCATATCCTGGGTCCGGATTTGTCGAATAAAATGTTCGACCATGCCAAAAAGTTTGGTGCTGAATATGCGTATGGTGACATTAAAGAAGTAATAGATCATGGTGATTACAAAACAATTGTCGCTGGAGCCAAAGAATATAAAACGAAAGCAGTCATCATTACAACAGGGGCACAATTTAAAAAATTGGGTATCCCGGGTGAAGATGAACTTGGTGGACGTGGTGTATCTTATTGCGCAGTTTGTGATGGAGCATTCTTTAAAGAAAAAGAGCTTATTGTCGTAGGTGGAGGAGACTCTGCTGTTGAAGAAGGTGTATATTTGACAAGGTTCGCTAGTAAAGTGACAATTGTACACCGTCGTGATGAATTACGTGCACAAAAAATACTGCAAGATCGTGCCTTTAATAATGACAAAATTGATTTTATTTGGGATACGATTGTGAAATCAATTAATGAGAAAGACGGAAAAGTCGGCAGTGTTACATTGTTTAATAAAAAGACTGGTGAAGAATATGAGCATAAGACAGACGGTACTTTTGTTTATATCGGAATGGTGCCGTTAAGTGAACCATTTAAATCGTTGGGTGTTACGAATGAGGAAGGTTATATCCCAACAAATGAGAATATGGAAACAAGTGTGCCAGGCGTATTTGCTGCCGGGGATATCCGTGAAAAAGGCTTACGTCAGATTGTAACAGCAACTGGTGATGGCAGTATTGCGGCACAAGCAGCACAAGCATATATTGAAAATTTAGAAGAAGCTGTAAATACACCAAGTTAGGGCTGTAATCTTTTCGACATATATACGTAATTAGAAATTAACGTGGCTGTAACACGGACGAAATATAAATTAGATATAATGTAGTTAACTAATTGACCCCCTTTTTAATAAATATAAGACTTGACGGCATAGGTTTCCATACCTATGCCAATTTTTTTGGAATAATAACTATGTGATGGAAAGTTATATGGGAAGAAAATATAGCAAAAATAGATGTTTTTTTCGTGATGAGATAGAAAATAAAGTAAATTACACCATAATGGCGACAATTAGACATATTTTAAGTACGTAATATCGGTTATTTTTGGTGGTAGAGGTCAATCACTCCGTGTATAATAGAGATATAAATAATTTTAGCATCGTTACATATATTTGAGAAAGAGAGGAGTGTTTGATCATGGGGAGACAATCTGAGGAAACAAAACTAGTTATTATTACTGGGATGTCAGGTGCAGGTAAAACAGTCGCCGTTCAAAGTTTTGAAGATCTTGGTTATTACTGTGTTGATAACCTTCCACCAGCACTCCTGCCGAAATTCCTTGAACTCATGAAAGACGCCACAAATAATATTCAAAAAGTAGCACTGGTAATGGACTTACGGGGCCGAGAATTTTTTGATACATTATTTGAAGCACTAGACACGCTTGGCCAAGAAGAATGGCTAGAAGAACATATATTATTTCTAGATGCGAATGACCATGTTCTTGTATCCCGTTATAAGGAAACACGACGTTCTCATCCATTGGCCCAAGACGGACTACCACTAGAAGGAATTCATGCCGAACGAAAAATTTTGGATGAACTCCGCGGACGAGCACAACATTTTATTGACACATCCAAATTAAAACCAAAAGAATTGCGCGAAGAAATTGTGCAACGCTATAGTAAAAAGGACCAAGAAATATTTTCGGTCCATACTGTTTCTTTTGGATTTAAGTATGGATTGCCAATCGATGCAGACTTAGTATTCGATGTCCGTTTCTTACCGAATCCACACTACGTGGAACAAATGCGACCGCTCACGGGTTTAAATACGGAAGTTTCTTCTTATGTGTTTAAATGGTCTGATACACAGAAATTTTTAGAGAAGACGATCGACTTATTGCAATTTATGCTTCCGCAATATAAACGTGAGGGAAAAAGCCAGATCGTGATTGCGATTGGATGTACTGGAGGACAACACCGATCGGTTGCAATTGCCGAGCATCTAGCAAAACATTTTCAAAAAAATTATGTCACACATGTCAGTCATCGTGATATAAAGAAACGAAAGGAATAACAATGTCACAATCCGATCTTAAAAAAGTAGTAGTTATCGGTGGTGGAACGGGTATGCCGGTTCTTCTCCGAGGACTAAAAAAACAACCAATTGATTTATCCGCTATTGTAACAGTTGCAGATGATGGCGGCAGTTCTGGTCGCTTGCGGTCTGAAATGGAAATGCCAGCACCAGGAGATATCCGTAACGTTATTGCCGCACTTTCTGATGTCGAACCAATGCTAATGGATTTATTTCAACACCGTTTCACAAAAGGAAATGGTCTTTCCGGGCACTCAATGGGTAATCTCTTGTTAGCAGCAATGACATCTGTTACGGGAGACTTCTACAATGGTATTAAGGAAATTTCGCGTGTGTTAAATGTAAAAGGGAACATTTATCCGATTGCCAATCAAAACATGTTTCTTCATGCGGAGTATGAAGATGGTGAAGTAGTAGTTGGGGAGTCCAATATACCGAAAGCTAATAAACGTATTAAACGCGTTTTTCTACAGCCGAATCCGGTACTTCCATTACCGGAAGCTGTATTGGCTATTCGTGAAGCAGATTTAGTCGTGATTGCACCAGGCAGCTTATATACAAGTACATTACCAAACCTGATCGTTCCGCAAATTGGCGAGGCATTGCGCAATACCAAGGCAAAAGTTGTCTATGTATGTAATGTTATGACGCAAGCTGGTGAAACTAATCATTATACTGCATCCGATCATGTACAGGCGATCATGGATCACATTGGTACCGGATGTCTTCAATCAGTTATTGTTCACAATAAAACAATCGCTCGTGACGTGCAAATGGTATATGCCGAAGAAAATGCTGAACCAGTAAAATATGATCTTGATAGGTTACGTCAAATGGGCTTGGAAATTATTGAAGAGGACATTGTGAAAGAGCTTAACCACTCACTACGTCATGATACGGACAAAGTAGCAAAAGTGTTATGTTCGTTAATCTAGCCGATAGCGGCTGGAATAGAGGGGAGGGAGAAAGTTGTCGTTTGCAGCAGATATAAAAAAAGAATTAACGAAAGTCGAAAGTGATGATTGTTGTCAACAAGCAGAGTTAGCGGCATTGATTCGCATGAATGGTGCCATCTCTTTTTCGAAAAATCATTACTCCTTAGATGTACAAACGGAGAATGCAGCAATCGCACGTCGTATTTATACGTTAATTAAATCTATATACCAAATACCGGTAGAGTTATTAGTACGTAAAAAAATGAAACTTAAAAAAAATAATGTCTATATCGTCCGAATGAATGAGGGCGTAAAAGAGATGCTACAAGACATGGAGATATTAGTGGAACCACTACAATTTATTCGTACGATTTCTAAGAAATATACGAAAAAGCAATGTTGTCGAAGAGCTTATTTGCGAGGTTCATTTTTAGCTGGTGGTTCGGTTAATAATCCAGAAACTTCTTCCTATCATTTAGAGATTTATAATTTCCATGAAGAACACAATCAATCATTGTGTGATTTATTGAATGAATATGATCTTCATGCTCGGATTTTGGAACGTAAGAAAGGTTTCATTACTTACATTAAAGAAGCTGAAAAAATTACCGAGTTCTTAAATTATATTGGGGCACATCAAGCATTATTTAAATTCGAAGATGTAAGAATCGTTCGAGATATGAGAAATTCTGTGAATCGTTTAGTGAATTGTGAAACAGCCAACTTAAATAAGACAATTGGTGCAGCATTCAGACAGGTTGAAAATATCCGTTTTATTGACAAGACGGTTGGGCTGGATGCATTACCAGATAAGCTACAGGAAATTGCAAGGCTGAGAATGGAACATCAAGATGTTTCCTTGAAAGAATTAGGTGAGATGGTATCCGGTGGTAAGATCAGTAAATCTGGCATTAATCACCGACTCAAAAAAATCGATCAATTTGCAGATCAAATAAGAAAAGAAGAAGTCACGATAAGATAAACAAGAGGAGGATCTTTCCTCCTCACTATATTATAAGAATAGGATAAGCTATTCCATAGTAAAATAAAATGATAGCGCTTACCAAACAGGAGGGGTTTAGAATGCTAGAGAAAGATGTGGTTATTGCAGTAGATCCGGGGTTGCAAGCAAGACCGGCGGCTCAATTTGTACAAAAGGCAAACAGTTTTACTTCGGAGATATTTATTGAAAAAGACAACAAACGAATTAACGCTAAAAGTATTATGGGGTTAATGAGTTTGGCTTTGTCAAAAGGAAATACAATAAAGATTATTACGGATGGAAGTGATGATCAGGAAGCATTAGACGAACTAGTCAATTTTGTCGCAGGTAAAAAATAAAGTAGTGTAAGATGTTTGGATGATTAACACTGCCTTGTTGCAGTGTTTTTTACACATTAAAAAACATAATATTAGCAGGCTAGTAATTCGATGTAGTGAAAATTTTGAATGAACAGGACATTCTAGTATCGGCGTTGGTCATAAGATGTGACCAACGTTAGCCGATGCAAGTTTTTCTGATTGAAAAATATGAACGGCACAATAAGATAAGGTAAATAATAAAAATGTTTTAAGGAGTGACAGAATGAGTCTCAAGTCGAGTATATATAAAATTTTGCGAATATGGAATGATGTCGATGCAGTGCGTAAAGGTAGAGCGGGAAAAAGAATAGGCCGCCGAGTAGCAGGTAAAGCAACAGGTAAAGCGCTAAGAAAGTTGTTTAAATAACAGAACTGGAATCAATTCTACATAAAAAAGCACTTCTCATATCCATAGTTTGATGTGAGAAGTGCTTTGTTTGGAGTTAACCTGTTATGAAAAGCGCGCCCGGAGGGATTTGAACCCCCGACTCATGGTACCGGAAACCATTGCTCTATCCCCTGAGCTACGGGCGCATAAAGTGAGACTTCTCTCAGTGGAAAAAAATGCCCACTGAGGGTTAGCGTCCGTTACCACATTTAACTTCTTCGATATTTAACCTAGAAGTGAGGATTCTACGGACGATTAGCACCGTGATAAAATGCGACAAGAATAATTATAGCGAATCATTCGTATAATTTCAATACATATATTAAACTTTGAATATTTGATCTTACATGTTTAATTCGCTAAAGTTAAGGGTAGGATGAAGTTAGAAAATCAAATCGTTTGACCTTTTTTGACCATTCGGTTAAGATAAAAATAGTTAGAATTCATGAATGAAAAAGCAAGTGTTAAAAGGAGGAATTTTTCATGAACTTAATCCCTACAGTTATTGAACAAACAAACCGAGGCGAACGCGCATATGATATTTATTCACGCCTTTTAAAAGACCGAATTATTATGTTAGGTAGTGGAATCGATGATAATGTTTCAAACAGTATTGTAGCACAGATGTTATTTTTAGCAGCAGAAGATCCAGATAAGGATATTTCATTATACATCAATTCACCTGGTGGTTCTATTACTGCTGGTATGGCTATTTATGATACGATGCAATTCATAAAACCAAATGTATCAACTATCTGTATTGGTATGGCAGCATCCATGGGTGCGTTCTTATTAGCAGCTGGTGAACCTGGTAAACGTTTTGCATTACCAAACAGTGAAGTAATGATTCACCAACCATTAGGTGGTACACAAGGTCAAGCATCAGATATTCAAATTCACGCTAATCGTATTATCGAAATGCGTAAAAAGTTAAACCAAATTCTAGCTGATCGTACTGGTCAACCAATAGAGGTTATCGAAAAAGACACAGACCGTGATAACTTCATGCCAGCTGAAAAAGCAAAAGACTATGGTCTAATCGATAAAGTAATGGAAAAGAAACCATCAGACCTAAACTAAAGAACAAAAAGTGGCGGAATTGACCGCCACTTTTTTTGTGAAATAAAAAGTCGATAGTAAAATCGAAAAGTTGCCAGTAAATATCCCGAAGTTGCCAGTAAAATCGAAAAGTTGCCAGAAACCTCATAGTTGAACTTTATTTGTATCAATTTTCAGAAAATATATTGACATCATTTTGGCATCATGCTAAAGTATTAAATATCGAAAGTAAAAAGCGAGTAAATAACTCGGAATTGAATATTTCTTATCGAGAGAGGTGGAGGGATTGGCCCTATGAAACCTCGGCAACCATTAAGTGAAACGTCATTTAATATAGGTGCCAATTCCACTAAGTACTAATACTTAGAGAGATAAGGGAGCGAATACTAACATTCAAGTCTCTCTATCTCTATATAGGGAGACTTTTTTAATGGAAAAGTGAATAATGGAACTCTTATCCAGAGAGGCGGAGGGACTGGCCCGACGATGCCCAGCAACCATTAAGCAACGGCTTAAAAGGTGCTAATTCCTGCAGGATACTTATCCTGAAAGATAGGAGGAAGACTACTGATATTTCAGTTAAAGCCTTCTTCTTATCGAAGAAGGCTTTTTAATTTTTAGAAACATGACTTGGGGAGGAAATAAAAAATGACTGATTACAAACGTTCAACTTACGATCCGGAAACAATTCATCTACATGGGGGGCAAGCGCCTGATCCAACAACAGGTTCACGAGCAGTACCGATCTATCAATCTACTTCTTACGTGTTCCACGACACAGAGCACGCAGAAAGATTATTTGCACTAGATGAACCTGGAAATATTTATTCCCGAATTGGGAATCCAACGGTAGATGTTTTTGAAAAAAGAATGGCACTATTAGAAGACGGCGTTGCGGCTGTCGCGACAGCATCAGGCATGTCAGCTATTACCCTATCGATCCTTAACCTAGCAAGTGCGGGGGACGAAATCGTCGCAGGTGTTAACCTTTACGGTGGAACGTACAATTTATTCAATGTAACACTTCCACGCTATGGAATTAACGTTAAATTCGTTGATCCTACAGAACCTGAAAATTTCAAAGAAGCTATTACAGATAAAACAAAAGCTGTATACGGTGAAATTATTGGTAATCCTGGATTACAAGTTTTAGATGTAGAAGAAGTATCTGCAATCGCACATGATGCCGGCATACCATTAATTATTGATAATACTTTCGCTACACCATTCGGCTGTAAACCGATCACATTAGGAGCAGACATTGTCGTTCACTCTGCAACAAAATGGATTGGTGGTCATGGTACATCAATAGGTGGAATTATTGTCGACGGTGGACGTTTTAACTGGAATTCTGAAAAATATCCAGCATTTACGGAGCCGGATCCAAGCTACAACGGCATCCGCTATGCAGTAGATTTTGGAACATTGGCATTTATTACAAAAGTTCGCGTTCAATTATTGAGAGATTTTGGTGCAGCTTTAAGTCCATTTAATGCTTTCCAATTGTTACAAGGGCTAGAGACGTTGCATATTCGTGTTGAACGACATAACCAAAACGCTCAAGAGCTTGCAGAATACTTAGAGGAAAATGAAGCAGTGGAATGGGTAAGATACCCAGGACTTGAAAGTCATCCATCCCACGAGTTAGCAAAACGAATCTTAAACAACGGCTTTGGTTCGATTATTGTATTTGGTATTAAAGGTGGACGCGATGCAGGACGTGACTTAATTAACAATGTTGCACTGTGGTCACATGTTGCGAATGTGGGAGATGCAAAATCACTAATTATCCACCCGGCTTCTACGACACACCAACAACTAACAACAGAAGAACTTGACAAAACTGGTGTTTCAGAAGAATTAGTTCGTTTATCTGTAGGGATTGAATCCGTACGAGATATCAAAAATGATTTAGATCAAGCATTAGTAAAGGCAACAGGAATTGGTGAAGAGAAAGAAAGACAAATTGTTGTTAACGATGAAGGTATTATCAAATGGGCATTAAATTCTCCATATGAACGATACATTGAAAATGGTGAAGAAGTAACTCGACAAAAAACATTAGCTGTCGTTGGACTTAGTGGAAAAGAAGCAAGACCTAGTTATCGTCTGGCAAGAAAAATGCAACGACTAGGGTATAAAATCATTCCAGTCAACCCGAGAGAAACAGAAATTCTTGGAGAAAAAGCTTATCCCGATCTAAAAAGTGTTCCGGTTGATATTGATGTTGTACAGGTGTTCCGTAGCCCAGAAGCAGCAATAGAAATTGCCAAAGAAGCAATTGAGGTAAATCCAAAAGTATTCTGGTTGCAAGAAGGGGTTGTATCACCAAAGGCAGAAGAAGTAGCGCTTGAAGGTGGCTTGCAAGTTGTTCATAACCGTTGCACATATAAAGAAGCACAACGTTTAAGAGGAACGATTTCCACATATGCATGTGAAATTTAATTAAAAATTATAGGGGGATATTATTATGAAAAAGGCACCATTAATTGATTTAAGAAGCTTTTTTGCCATTGCACTATTTGGCGTTATTATCATCTTAGCAGTAGGCTGTTCATCAGACAGCCAAGCTGACCAAGGGAAACCATCGGAGATTCGTTTAGATTATGCATATTATTCGCCTACAAGTCTCGTGTTAAAGAAATTTGAATGGGCAAAAGAAGTATTCGGCGAAGAAGATATTGATGTAAAATGGACGCTTAGTCAAGGAAGTAACAAAGCGATTGAATTTTTAAATAGTGACAGTGTTGACTTTGGATCAACAGCAGGTGCAGCAGCACTTATTGCAGAATCTAATGATGTACCTTTGGAAAATGTCTATATCTACTCTCAACCTGAGTGGACAGCATTAGTAACAAACGAAGGATCAGGTATTGAGACGATCGAAGATTTACAAGGTAAAAAAGTAGCAGCAACTTTTGGTACTGATCCATATATTTTCTTAGTAAGGGCATTGGATTCAAAGGGATTAACAATCGATGATATTGAAGTGGTGAACTTACAGCATGCCGATGGTGGCAATGCACTAGTTAATGGGGATGTAGATGCATGGGCAGGTCTTGATCCACATATGGCCAAACATGAACTGGAATCTGGATCAGAGTTATTTTTTCGAGATATAGATCTTAATACGTATGGTTTCTTAAATGTTCGTGAGGAATTTGCTGAGCAACATCCAGAATATGTTGAAAAAGTAATTGAATTATATGAAAAAGCTCGTCAATGGGTACTAGATAATCCGGATGAGGCTGCAGAATTATTGGCGGAAGAGGCTGAAATTAGTGTGGATGTTGCCAAAATTCAGTTAGTAGAAAGAACTGATTTTTCTAATCCATTACCTGGAGATGAACATGTTGAAGCTATCATGGCTGCTGGTAACGTGTTGAAAAATGCAGGAGATCTGGAAGAAGACGACGATGTCGAAGCATTAACAAATGAACTAATCAATCCAAAGTATGCAGAAGCAGTAATCGAATAAAAAGTTTGAGGAATTTGGGAGGGGCAATAAAATGGCTGAGCAACAAAATGACGTAACAGCTGGCTATGTAAAACCAGCAACATCAGAAGTGAGCGGGAAAAATGTATCCATTAATAAGAATAAAGATTCACTGGTTAAGACCGTGGCTATGGGTAGTATCATTCCTGTCATTTTAATTGTAATATGGGAGATTTTAAGTCGTGCTGGTGTTGTCCCTTCTAATCAACTTCCAGCGCCAACCACCATTCTTGATAAAATTGTGAGCATGGCACAGGACGGGTCACTTTGGGGACATGTATGGATTACAACCTATCGAGTGCTTGCAGGTTTTATTATCGGAACCGTTGCAGCAATTGTTCTTGGGTCATTCGTCGGTTTTTATAAAAAGGCAGAACAGCTTTTTGATCCGATGATCCAGGCATTTCGCTCCATTCCATCTTTAGCATGGGTTCCACTGTTTATTTTGTGGATGGGTATTGGTGAAACATCAAAAGTAACAATGATTGCAGTTGGGGTATTTTTCCCTGTCTATTTAAATATTGTCAGTGGCATTTTAGGTGTAGATCGTAAATTAATTGAAGTCGGTAAAATGTACGGATTAAATACTTTTCAATTGGTGAAGCGGATTATTTTGCCAGCTTCTTTACCTTCCTTTTTAGTAGGAATGCGTAGTGGTTTAGGGCTTGGTTGGATGTTCGTAGTAGCCGCAGAATTGATGGGGGCAAGTCAAGGTTTAGGATTCTTACTCGTCTTTGGACAGAATATGTCTCGTCCTGAAACCATTTTAGCAAGTATCATTCTATTTGCGATTATCGGTAAATTAACCGACTGGATTTTAAAGCTAGTAGAAGATCGTTCCTTGCATTGGCAGGACCGTGTTCAGAAATAAGAAAGGATGAAAGAAATGAGTCTAGCATTAAGAGATGTAAGCCGTTCATTTAATGGAACTACAGCTGTAAAAAATGTCAATCTAGAAGTGAAACCTGGTGAAATAATTGGCTTGCTTGGAACAAGTGGATGTGGGAAAAGTACCTTATTAAGAGCAATTTCAGGACTTGATCCGGAATACGATGGTGAAATTGAAATTAATGGCACAGTTTCAAAAGAAATTCATGATACAACCGGTTTTATTTTTCAGGAGCCAAGACTTCTTCCGTGGTTAAATGTGTTAGAAAATGTGACATTCGGTTTGACAGGTAGCCGTAAGGAAAAGGAAAATAGAGCTATTGATTATTTAGAAAGTGTAGGTTTAAGAGGAAAAGAAAGGCTATATCCTCGTGAACTATCAGGAGGTATGGCTCAGCGTGTAGCCATTGCAAGAGCGTTGGTGACATCACCAGAAATTCTCCTTTTGGATGAACCGTTCAGTGCACTTGATGCTTTTACTAAAATGCAATTACAAGATCTATTATTGGATGTGTGGAAAAAATATCAGTCTACTATCGTATTAGTCACACATGATATTGATGAAGCAACCTATCTCTGTGACCGTGTCGTTATATTAAGAGGGCAGCCAGGAGAGGTAGATAGAGAATTCACTATTGAGCAAAAGCGACCAAGAGATCGCGGTAGTGAAGAGTTAGCACATTTAAAATCAGAAATTTTGGAATCTTTAGACTTAAACAAAAAGTAGCCGGCCATCAAGGGGGATAATCAAATGACACAGCAAGCAACAACACATATAGCAACAATAGAAGGTGAATATAACCTTAGTAACTATGAGGCAATTCGTGATAGTTTTGAATGGTCAGATGCAAAAGCTTTATTATCTGCTGCTAAAACAGGAAAAATTAATGCTGCATATGAAACAATTGATCGTCATGTCGATGAAGGATATGGAGATAAAATTGCCCTTCACTATATTAATGATGATGAAAAGCGATCTTACACGTTTAAAGAAGTAAAAGATCAAACCGATCATTACGCCCGCATTTTAAGAGAAAATGGAGTAACTAAAGGAGACCGTGTTTTTGTATTTCTCCCTAAAACACCAGAATGCTATATTGCCATATTAGCTGTTATTAAAGTAGGTGCAATAGCAGGCCCTTTATTTGAGGCATTTATGGAAGAGGCAGTTAGAGACCGTATTAATGATTGTGATGGAACATTACTGATTACCGATCAGGAATTAGTGAAACGTGTTCCCAAAGACGATATTCCATCACTGGAAAAGATTCTTTTTGTAGAGGATATCGAGAAAGAACCATTACAACCAGTTGACGGTGACGAGTATATAGAATGGGTAGACTGGGAAAACGGCTTAATCATTCATTATACGAGTGGCTCTACTGGTAAACCGAAAGGCGTGTTGCATGCCCACCGTTCGGCCCAACATCATATCGTAACAGGTAAATGGGTACTCGATATTAAAGATGACGATGTATATTGGTGTACGTCCCACCCGGGCTGGGTGACAGGCAGTGTGTATGGATTGTTTGCTCCACTACTGAATAGAGCAACAGTTGTGATCCAAGGTGGGCGCTTCAGTGCAGAGAATTGGTACTCCTTAATTGAAGAATTAGGGGTAACTATTTGGTATAGTGCACCGACAGCTTTCCGTATGTTGCTGTCAAAAGGTGACCTCTACAAACAATATGATCTCTCGTCTGTTCGACATGTGCTTAGTGTCGGTGAACCATTAAACCCTGAGGTGATCCAATGGGCATGGAATAGTTTGAATGTCCGTATTCATGATACGTGGTGGATGACGGAGACAGGTGGGCATTTAATCGTCAACCTTCCTGCTGAGAAAATTAAACCAGGTTCAATGGGAAGACCTTTTCCTGGCGTACAGGTTGGTATCTTAGACGAAGAAGGTAATGAGTTGCCTCATGGTGAAGTCGGTCAATTAGCGGTTCGTACACCGTGGCCAGGATTAATGAAAGAGATTTGGGGAAACAAAGATAAATTCAAATCGTATTTCCAGTATGAGGGATGGTATATCTCTGGAGACCTAGCATTACAAGATGAAGAAGGGTATGTTTTCTTCCAAGGACGTAATGATGACATGATCAACTCAGCTGGTGAGCGTATTGGTCCATTTGAAGTCGAAAGTAAATTGATCGAACATCCTGCAGTAGAAGAAGCTGGTGTAATAGGCAAACCTGATCAATTACGTGGTGAATTAGTCAAAGCATTTATTACATTAAGATCTGGACATGAAGAATCTGATCATTTATTAGAAGACATCCGATTATATGTTAGAAAAAATCTTTCAGCACATGCTGCACCAAGAGAAATTGAAGTAATGGATGAATTACCGAAAACGAAAATCAGTGGAAAAATTTTAAGAAGACAATTAAAAGCATTAGAAATCGAAAGAGCTAATAAAGTAAAAAATTAAAACATATAGATACTCTTATGAAGAGTGGTGGAGGGACTGGCCCGATGAAACCCGGCAACCTTAAGCAATTTTATGCTTAAAAGGTGCTAAATCCAGCAAACTTTTGTTTGAAAAATAAGAGGGAGATAATAGTTTGAGTCTCTCTTGTTTATCAAGAGAGACTTTTTGTTTCCCTAAATTATTAGGAGGAATATAAAATGGTAAAAACAAAATTAAAAAGAAGTTTCGTAGAAGAATTAGAGGAAGTAGCTGAAAAACAATTATCAAAAGAAGCTAAATTATATTTAGATCAAGTAACATCTCAAAAGGCAACTTCTACGTCATTTATACTCAATAGCACGTCACCATCTAAATTGAAAATTTCCCCACTGTTATTAGGAGCAGTTGGTGCACAGACCTATTTTCATGAAGATGGTGAATTAGCAACGGCACAAGCGGCCGGTAAACAAGGTGTACCTTTTATCGTTAGTAGTCATTCATCCTATAGTTTGGAAGAAATAAGTGATGCTGTACCGGATAGCGAGCTCTGGTTTCAAGCTCATATTTTTCAAGACCTGGAACTTACCAAACATTTTATCCAACGCGCTGAATTAGCAGGATATCAAGCTATCATTTTATCCGTTTCTAATGATGAGATTTATCAAAGAGCAGATCAATTAGAGAAGGGAACTACCAACTTTGTAGTGGATCCGATTTTCGCCAAAAAAAATCACCATAGTAAAAGAACTCTTTCTGATCAAGTGGCTCAGGAATATCAAAAGCGTTACGTTAACTGGGATGATATACAATATATTAAACAATTTACAACCTTACCAATCTTTGTATACGGAGACTTGTCACTAGACGATGTCCGCTCGACCCTGGAGCAACAAGTTGATGGTATAATCCTGTCCAATATTAATCAATCCAATCTCGATTTACTGGAACAGATTAACATCATAACTAGTGATAGGGTAACCGTAGTTGTTGAAACAGAAGTGAAATCTAAAGATGAATTAAATCACTATTTACAATATGGTGCTGATGCTATTTCGATACGAAAAAGTTATATTTACGGATTATCGACATCAGGTGTTTTAGGTGCAGAAGAAACTATTGCTCAATTATTTGAATAATTGTCAGAGATATATTGTTTCATAAGTGTCTTAAATGGGATATAGTATAACTATATCCCATTTTTCACTAAAACGAAGAATGTTTAAAGGATATAGTATACGTAAAACGAAGGCTTTTGCCAATACGACTCGGTGATAAACCAAGTTTTTCTCATGATGGAAGGAATGGTTGTTTATGACAATTCGTAAGACAAAATTAAGAAAAGTAGTCGTTATCGGAACAGGATTTGTAGGAACTAGTTATGCTTATGCGTTGTTAAATCAAGGTGTCGTCAATGAGGTGGTCTTGATTGATTTGGATCAAGCAAAAGCGGATGGTGAAGCTCGAGACTTAAATCATGGCATGGCTTTTGGCAATCCGATGCGTATTAAAGCAGGAGATTATGAAGAGTGTCATAATGCAGATTTAGTTGTCATCACAGCTGGTGCGAATCAAAAACCTGGAGAAACAAGATTAGACCTAGTGACCAAGAATGCGAAAATTTTTAAAGGGATTGTTGATAAAGTCATGGGTGTGGACTTTCAAGGCATTTTTGTCATTGCAACCAATCCGGTTGACATTTTAACACATCTGACAAGGAAAATTTCAGGATTGCCAAAGGAACGTGTCATTGGTTCTGGGACGATTCTGGATACTGCGCGATTCCGATATTTATTAGGAGAACACTTTGAAGTTGATCCACGTAATGTACATGCTTATATCATTGGAGAACATGGTGATTCAGAATTGCCGGTATGGAGTCATGTGCAAATTGGTGGTGTACCCCTAAGTCAATATGCAGGTATCGATAACTTTCATCAAAATAATGACATGATAGAAATATTTGAGAATGTACGAGATGCTGCCTATCATATTATTGAACGGAAAGGTGCGACCTATTATGGGATTGGCCTTGGATTAGTTCGATTAACAAAAGCAATCTTAAATAATGAAAATGCTATTTTAACTGTTTCAGCTAAATTAGAGGGGCAATACGGATTAAATGATCTTTACATCGGTGTACCAGTTTTGCTAAACGAAAACGGCATCCGCGAAGTCATAGAACTAGACCTAACCGAAAAAGAAACCCAACAACTACACGAATCCGCCGCAGTCATCCAAGAAATGATCGACACAGGAATGAAAGCAATAAAATAATCACACGTAGTTTCCTGATAAAATCCAAAAGTTCAAACTTTTGAGCACAAAAAAACATAAACTGCGAAGTTACTCTCTTGTGAATTTGCTTTCTTCCATACACTTCATAAAGAGTGTTGGAATACCGCTCCGGCAAAATACTCCGCTTTCCGTGGGCACGGCCTCAGCTAATTTGGTAAAGAAAACCACTTTACTAAGTGGATCTTCATCGCGTCAGTTCCCACAGGAGTCTGCGTATTCTGCCTACGCTAATTTTAGTGTTGTACTTGTGCCCTTGGGTGAAAGCGAGTATTTTTCCGTAGCGACGGGTCACTCAATTATAATCAGAAAGGAAAGAAAACTATACTCCAATAATTGTCACTAGTTCGCAGTAGTTTATCAATTACTTCTACGTTGAGCAGGGTTGTCAGGATTTTTAATCAAGTCAGAGGGTGGAAATGATGCAATTAAAACTATATGGAAAAGAAAAATGCAGTCTTTGCGACCAGGCGAAAGCAACCTTAGAGATGCTGCAACAAGACTATTTATTTGAAATCGAAGAAATTAATATTTATAATGATGATGTACTGTTAGAAGCTTATCATCTCATGATTCCAGTCATCAAACACGATGACACCATTGTCGACACCGAAATTGTCGACATAGAAAAGGTCGAAAACTATCTAAAGAAGAAAAATAATTCAGAAAATAGTTGAGAGATGACAGACCATTTGATACAATAATTTATGGAAGTTGATTTTTTTTGTTCTGAGTGGGACGGAATGCGACTAGGAGGGACAAATATTCCCCGGAGGAAATAAAGGAGCGTTTCCGATTGAAGGATTTATTAGATATTCAAGAAAAATTATACCCGGATTTACTCGATATCATGCAGAAAAGATACAAAATACTTCAATACATACAAATGATGCAACCAATCGGACGCCGTAGCTTAGCTGAAAATATCAAACTAAAAGAACGAGTAGTTCGTAGTGAAATTGAATTTTTAAGCAAGCATGGATTTATTATGGTGACCTCGAAAGGGATGCGCCTTACTGATGAAGGAGACATGATTATCGAGAAGTTATCGTCATTTATGAATGAAATTTCCGAATTTCGTGTTTTAGAATCTCAAATTAAGGATAAATTACAATTGGAGCATGTAATTATCGTATCGGGGAATAGTGACACGCAACCATCCGTTAAACAAGATATGGGGAAAGCGTGTGTGCAATTTTTAATTTCTATATTAACTTCCAATCAAACAATAGCAGTGACAGGTGGTACATCGATGGCGGAAGTTGCCAATCAGATGAAGCCTTTAGAACATGCTGCGAATTGTACGTTTGTTCCAGCAAGAGGTGGTTTAGGAGAGCAAGTCGAAAACCAGGCTAATACCATTTGCGCACAGATGGCTAAAAAAGCAAATGGTAATTATCGCATGTTATATGTTCCTGATCCATTAAGTGAGGAAACCTATCATTCGATAATAGAAGAACCAGCCATCAAGGATATTTTAGAAATGATTCAAGATACTAAGATAGTCCTTCATAGTATTGGGGATGCATTTACGATGGCAAAACGCCGTAAAGCTTCTGAACAAGTATTAAATAAATTAAGAAGTGGTAAAGCTGTGAGTGAAGCCTTTGGCTATTACCTTGATGAGCAAGGCGAGGTCGTTTACAAGGTTCGCACTGTTGGTATGCAATTAGAAGAACTGGAACATGCGCAATATGTTATTGCTGTAGCTGGTGGTTCTTCGAAAGCAAAAGCCATTCAATCTTACTTTAAGCAAGGAAAAAGTAATGTGTTGATCACAGACGAAGCGGCAGCAAATGAGTTGTTAAAGGGTTTATCCCTTTAAATATAAATCATAAAGGATACTTTAAGGAGGAATTTTAGCATGGCAGTAAAAGTAGGTATTAATGGTTTTGGCCGTATCGGTCGTAACGTTTTTCGTCAAGCTTTAAAAAATGATGAGGTAGAAGTAGTAGCAGTTAACGACTTAACTGATGCGAATATGCTTGCACATCTACTTAAATATGACTCTGTACACGGAAAACTAGAACAAGAAGTTTCTGTTAATGGAGATTTTCTTGTTGTAGGTGGAAAAGAAGTAAAAGTTCTTTCTGAGCGTGACCCAGCTAACTTACCATGGGGTGATCTTGGAGTAGAAGTTGCTGTTGAATCTACTGGTATCTTCACACAACGTGATGCAGCAGCTAAACATTTAGATGCTGGTGCGAAGAAAGTTATCATTTCTGCACCTGCAAAAGAAGAAGATATTACAGTAGTTATGGGTGTTAACGAAGATAAATATGATCCAGCTCAACACCACGTAATTTCTAACGCTTCTTGTACAACAAACTGTTTAGCTCCATATGCTAAAGTATTAAACGATAAATTCGGTCTTAAACGCGGTATGATGACTACTATTCACTCATACACTAACGACCAGCAAATTCTTGATTTACCACACAAAGACTATCGTCGTGCTCGTGCAGCTTCTGAAAATATCATTCCAACAACTACTGGTGCTGCAAAAGCAGTATCCCTAGTATTACCTGAATTAGAAGGTAAATTAAATGGTATGGCTATGCGTGTACCTACTCCAGACGGTTCACTAGTTGATTTAGTTGCAGAATTAGATCAAGAAGTAACTGTGGAAGATGTAAATGGTGCATTAAAAGAAGCAGCAGACGGTCATTTAAACGGTATCCTAGGATACTCTGATGAGCCACTAGTATCTGTTGATTACATCGGAAATACGAACTCTTCTACTATTGATGGACTTTCTACAATGGTAATGGAAGGTAACATGGTTAAAGTAGTATCTTGGTATGACAACGAAATGGGATACTCAAGCCGTGTAGTAGACTTAGCTGCATATCTTAAAAAACAAGGACTATAAGTGTAACAAATGAACGGGAGGGGGATTGATCCTCCTCCCGTTTTTGCCTAGAATACAGATGAAATCAAAGTCCTTAAGGAGGTTCATACGAATGAACAAACAAACAATTAAAGACATTGACGTAAAAGGAAAAAAGGTATTCTGTCGTGTTGACTTTAACGTACCAATGAAAGACGGCGAAGTAACAGACGACACACGTATCAAAGCAGCATTACCAACTATCAAATACTTATCAGAACAAGGCGCAAAAGTTATCCTTGCCAGCCACCTAGGTCGTCCAGGTGGAGAAGTAGTAGAAGAACTTCGCATGGATGCAGTTGCCAAACGTCTAAGTGACCTAAGCAACAAAGCAGTTATCAAAACAGATCAAGTATACGGCGATGAAGTGAATCAAGCAGTGAGTCAACTAGAAGACGGCGATCTCTTGTTAATTGAAAATGTCCGTTTTGAGCCTGGTGAAACAAAAAATGATCCAGCACTAGCAAAAGAATTCGCTAGCCTTGCAGATTTCTATGTGAATGATGCATTTGGTGCTGCCCACCGTGCACATGCTTCAACAGCAGGTGTTGCTGAGCATATTCCATCTGCCGCAGGATTTCTTTTGGAAAGAGAATTAGAAGTACTAGGAAAAGCATTATCTGATCCAGATCGTCCATTTACAGCGATTATCGGTGGTGCAAAAGTAAAAGACAAAATCGGTGTCATTGACAATTTATTAGATAAAGTTGATAACCTGATTATCGGTGGCGGACTAGCGTATACTTTCGTCAAAGCATTAGGCCACGAAATTGGTAAATCATTATTAGAAGAAGATAAAATAGAATTGGCAAAAGAATATATGCAAAAAGCAAAAGACAAAGGTGTAAATTTTGTTATCCCAGTAGACGTTATTGTTGCGGATGACTTTTCAAATGATGCGAATACGCAAGTTGTAAACATTGATGCAATTCCAGCTGATTTAGAAGCATTAGACATTGGACCAGAAACTCGTGAGAAATATGCACAAATCGTTGCAGGCTCTAAACTTGTTATTTGGAACGGGCCAATGGGTGTATTCGAATTAGAGACTTTTGCAAATGGTACAAAAGCTGTCGCAGATGCACTAGGCAAAACAGAAGGTTATACTGTTATTGGTGGTGGAGATTCTGCAGCAGCAGTTGAGAAATTTAACTACGCAGAACAAATGGACCACATCTCAACTGGTGGCGGGGCTTCCTTGGAGTTTATGGAAGGTAAAGAACTGCCAGGTGTTAGTGTACTAACCGACAAGTAATTAAAGGAGAGGTGAAGAACATGCGTAAAAAAGTAATTGCAGGTAACTGGAAAATGAACAAACTGCTAGGAGAAGCTGTTCAATTTGTCGAGGATACAAAAGACAAAGTGGCTAGTAAAGATAAAGTGGAATCTGTAGTTTGTGCACCTTTTCCTTACTTACCAACATTAGTAGAAAAAACTAAAGGAACGAACTTAGAAATTGCTGCCCAAAACATGCACTTTGAAGAAAGTGGTGCATTTACAGGTGAAGTAAGCCCTAGTATGCTTGCAGATATCGGGGTAACATACGTAGTACTTGGACACTCTGAGCGTCGTGAATTGTTTGCTGAAACGGACGGTACGGTGAACAAAAAGGCGCAAGCTGCATTTGCCCATAACTTAACTCCAATCATTTGTGTTGGTGAAACACTAGATCAACGTGAAGCAAATGAAACAAAAAGTGTTGTAGAAGTTCAAGTTAAAGCAGCTCTTGAAGGTCTTGGTGAAGAACAAGTAAAAGAAACAATTATTGCATACGAGCCAATCTGGGCAATTGGAACAGGTAAAACAGCTACTTCTGAGCAAGCGAATGAAGTTTGTACACATATCCGTAAAGTTGTAGCAGATGCAGTTTCAGCTGCAGCAGCAGATGCCGTTCGTATTCAATACGGTGGAAGTGTGAAGCCAGCTAATGTAGACGAATTATTAACACAATCAGATATTGATGGCGCATTAGTAGGTGGTGCAAGTCTTGAGGCTGATTCCTTCTTACAGCTAGTGGAGGCTGGTACAAAATGAGTCAAAATAAACTAGCAGCATTGATCATTCTCGATGGTTATGCGATAAGAGATGAAGAGAAAGGTAATGCAGTTAAACAAGCAAATACACCAAACTTTGATCGTTACTGGAATCAATTCCCGACAAGTCAATTAACAGCTTCAGGGGAAGCAGTAGGTCTTCCAGCGGGTCAGATGGGAAACTCTGAAGTAGGTCATTTAAACATTGGTGCCGGTCGTATCGTGTATCAAAGTTTAACTCGTGTTAATTTATCAATTAAAGATGGGGACTTCTTTGATAATCAAGTATTAATTAACGCGGTAGAGCATGCGAAAAATAATGATAAAGCACTACATGTTTTTGGACTACTGTCTGATGGTGGTGTACATAGTCACATCGAGCATATGTATGCTGTGCTGAAGCTTGCTGCAGATAAAGGACTCAAAAAAGTATATGTACATGCCTTTTTGGATGGTCGTGATGTGGATCAAAAATCAGCAAAGAAATATATCGAGCAAGCTTTAGAAAAAATGAAGGAATATGGCGTTGGAGAGTTCGCAACTATTTCCGGACGTTATTATTCCATGGATCGTGACAAGCGCTGGGATCGTGTTAAAAAGTCTTATGACGCGATGGTATATGGAGAAGGACCAAAATACACGGATCCATTCGAAGTTGTAGAAGATTCTTATAAGAACGAAATTTATGATGAATTCGTCATCCCATCTGTGATTACAGATGAGAATGGTAAGCCAAAAGCTACGATTGAAGATGAAGATTCTGTGATCTTCTATAACTTCCGTCCAGACCGCGCAATTCAAATCTCACGTACCTTTGCAAATGAAGATTTCCGTGACTTTGACCGCGGTGGCAAATCGCCAAAGAATATCCATTTCGTTTGTTTAACTAACTTTAGTGAAACAGTAGATGGTTATGTAGCTTATGAACCAGTCAATCTAGACAATACAGTAGGTGAAGTATTAGCGCAAAATGATTTAAAACAACTACGTATTGCCGAAACGGAAAAGTATCCGCACGTTACCTTTTTCATGAGTGGGGGACGTGAGCAAGAGTTCCCTGGTGAAAAACGAGTGCTGATCGATTCGCCGAAAGTGGCAACATATGATTTACAACCAGAAATGAGTGCTTACGAAGTAACGGACGCGTTATTAGAAGAGTTGGATAAAGATACGCCTAATGCGATCATACTAAACTTTGCCAACCCTGATATGGTAGGTCATTCTGGTATGCTGGAGCCGACGATTAAGGCAATTGAAACCGTTGATGAATGTCTAGGAAAAGTTGTTGACAAAATCATCGAAAAGGGTGGTCAAGCGATTATTACAGCGGACCACGGTAACTCTGATGAAGTAATAACGCCTGATGGTGACCCAATGACAGCTCATACAACCAACCCAGTTCCAGTCATTGTGACAAAAGATGGAGCGGAGTTACGTGGTGGCGGTATTTTAGCTGATCTCGCACCAACATTATTAGATTTATTACAAGTAGAAAAACCAAAAGAGATGACAGGCGAAAGCCTTATTCAAAAATAATTTTATAAAAAGGAGAATTTTACATTATGCCTTACATTACAGATGTTTATGCACGCGAAGTATTAGATTCCCGTGGTAACCCAACAGTTGAAGTTGAAATTTTTACGGAAGCAGGAGCTTTCGGTTCTGCACTAGTTCCAAGTGGTGCATCTACTGGTGAACACGAAGCAGTAGAATTACGTGATGGTGACAAAGACCGTTACCTAGGAAAAGGTGTATTAAAAGCAGTAGAAAACGTAAATGAAGTAATTGCACCTGAATTATTGGGTATCGACGTTACTCGCCAAGTTGTTATTGATCAATTGTTATTAGAACTTGATGGTACAGAAAACAAAGGAAAATTAGGTGCGAATGCAATTCTGGGTGTATCAATGGCAGCAGCACACGCAGCGTCTGATTACCTAGGAGTACCGTTATATACTTACTTAGGTGGATTCAACGCAACTACACTTCCTACACCAATGATGAATATCTTAAATGGTGGGGAGCATGCGGATAACAACGTAGATATTCAAGAATTTATGATCATGCCTGTAGGTGCTCCAACATTCCGTGAAGCACTTCGTATGGGTGCTGAAATTTTCCATAACTTGAAAAAGGTATTAAGTGGAAAAGGCTACAACACTGGTGTTGGTGACGAAGGTGGTTTCGCACCAAACCTAAAATCAAATGAAGAAGCTCTTTCGACTATCATTGAAGCAATTGAAGCTGCTGGTTACAAGCCAGGAGAAGAAGTGAAGCTTGCAATGGACGTAGCATCTTCTGAATTCTACGAAGATGGCAAGTACAACCTAAAAGGAGAAGGCGTTGTTCGTACTTCTGAAGAAATGGTTGCTTGGTAT
The DNA here is from genome assembly GCF_009650095.1 of Gracilibacillus salitolerans. Taxonomy (GTDB): domain Bacteria; phylum Bacillota; class Bacilli; order Bacillales; family Amphibacillaceae; genus Gracilibacillus; species Gracilibacillus salitolerans. The sequence goes on from NZ_CP045915.1 coordinate 1,954,069, forward strand.
GATGAAATGATCAACAAATACCCAATCGTTTCTATCGAAGATGGTTTAGATGAAAACGACTGGGAAGGTCACAAGCTATTAACTGATCGCATCGGTGATCGTGTTCAATTAGTTGGTGACGACTTATTCGTTACTAATACGAAGCGACTAGCTCAAGGTATTGAGCAAGGTGTGGGTAACTCTATCCTTGTAAAAGTAAACCAAATTGGTACACTTACTGAAACTTTTGAAGCAATCGAAATGGCGAAACGTGCTGGATATACAGCAGTTATCTCTCACCGCTCTGGTGAAACAGAAGATGCAACAATTGCGGATATCGCTGTTGCAACTAACGCTGGTCAAATCAAAACAGGTGCGCCATCCCGTACAGACCGCGTTGCAAAATACAACCAATTACTACGTATCGAAGACGAACTAGTAGGCACAGCAAAATACGCTGGAAAAACAGCATTCTACAACCTAAACAAATAAGTTTAGCCTAAAACAGCACCCCATAGGAGGGTGCTGTTTTTGTTTATAGGTAAAACGGCGAAGTACTCTTTTGCGGATTTGTTTCTTCGATAAAAAGGAGATAAACAACAAATCTAAGAGGAAGGCGAGAAGATTTGTTGAATAAAAAGGATAAACTCAACTCCAATAATATCACCAAAGTTTTGCTTCATGATTATACCTTTCCAATTAGTAAGCAATGCAAATTCTACTTGACAGTTGCGTGGTTGAAGTGTAATATGAATATGGTTGTAAATGATAATCTTTTTCAATTAGGAAATACATAGGAGAGGGGACAATCTTTATATGAAAAAGAAATTACTGTTATTATTAATGGCTTTATTCTTAAGTGTATTCGCTGTTGCTTGTGGAAATGACGGCAGTGAGACAACAGAAGAGGATCAAAACCAGGAAGAAACAAATACAGACGGTGAATCAGGAGAAGAAAGTAGTTCCATTACTGTCTCTGATATTTATGGCGAGCAAACGTTTGAAGAAGTTCCAGAACGTATTGTAGTACTAGAGTGGGTTTATGCTGAAAACCTGCTGGCACTAGGTGTACAACCAGTTGGGATGGCAGATATTGAAGGATACCACTCATGGGTCAATATTGAGCCCGAACTAGGTGAAGAAGTAGAAGATGTAGGCACACGTCAGGAGCCAAATTTAGAAGCCATTCACGCTTTAGAGCCAGATGTTATTATTACAGCTAATTCTCGTCATGAAGCGATTCTCGAAAGTTTGGAAGCTATTGCACCGACATTGGCTTATAATTCATATCCTGAAGAAGGAGAAGGCACTCAGTATGAAGAAATGGAAGCTACCTTCAAAGAAATGGCAAAACTAGTTCAGAAAGAAGAGCAAGCAGACGAAATTCTAACTGAATTAGATCAAAGCTATCAGGATATCGAAACAGAAATTGCTGATGCTGGAATTGAGAATACTGACTTTGTTTTATCTCAAGCATACAGTTCTGATAATTCTCCAGTTATTCGTTTATTTAAAGATAATGCAATGGCAACGGAGATTATGACTAAAATTGGCTTAGAAAATGCCTATCAGTCAGAAGGGTTCCAACTTTACGGTTTTGATGAAACTAGTGTAGAATCATTACAGACAGCACAAGATGCACATTTCTTCTATATTGTTCAGGAAGATGACAATGTCTTTACTGATCAATTGGCAGGAAACCCTGCATGGGAAGAACTTGCTTTTGTAAAAGAAGATAGAACTTATGCGTTACCAGGTGATACATGGACATTTGGTGGTCCGTTGTCTGCGGAAGTTTTTGCAAATCAAATTAAAGAAGCATTATTACAAGAGAAGTGATTATATGTCGAAACAGAGTTATATAGGAAGAACGGTTCTGACCTTCGGGGGCGGAACCGTCCTTTTGCTTTTATTATTATTTATACATATGAATCAAGGTAGTGTATCAATCGCACCATCTACTATTTTTAATGCGATTTTTATGCCGGAAGATCAGTTAGAACACCATACCGTTCGTTATCTACGAATGCCACGAGCGATTATCGGGATCTTGGCAGGTGGCGCTTTAGCGGTATCTGGTGTGCTTTTGCAAACGATAACGAAAAACCCATTAGCATCTGCCAGTACATTGGGGATACATTCAGGCTCGTATTTTGCCGTGGTATTTGCTAGTGTATTTATTTCTGCAGCAAGTGGATGGAGTGGCTTATTGGTTGCTTTTCTTGGTGGTATGATAACAGCGGTCCTTGTTTATACGTTGGCTGGTGTGGCCAATGCGAACCCTGTCAAAATGGTTTTAGCAGGTATGGTCATAACCATGATGTTCTCAGCTTTTACTTCACTATTACAGATCTTTTTTGAAAACGAAACTGCTGGTCTTTTCTTGTGGGGCTCAGGAACACTTGTACAAAATAACTGGGAAGGTGTGCAATTCTCTTTACCATTTATCACCATTGGACTTATTGGTTCATTATTGATAGCGAAATCATTAGACTTGTTTCAATTAGGAGAAGAAGTAGCGACTGGTTTAGGACAGAAGGTACAGCGAACAAGAATCATCACAGTACTACTCGCTGTATTTCTCGCATCTGTTACTGTAAGTGTTGTTGGTCCAATTGGGTTTGTTGGTTTGATTGCGCCTCATCTTATTAAATTATTGGGTTTTCAAAAGCATTATGTTGTCATTTTAGGTTCATTTTTATGGGGAGCAGTTGTCTTACTAGGTGCTGATGTTCTTGCCAGAGTATTAGATCCGACTTTTTCTGAATTACCTGTTGGGGCAATAACAGCGTTTATCGGTGCTCCATGGCTAATCTGGCTGATTATGAACAAACAAAACAAGAAGTATGGTAGCAAGGATACAGGTATATTAGCTGGCTCAATCAATTCGTTAGCTATGCAAAAATGGATTATCCCAATCCTTAGTGTTTTCGCTATTTCGATAGTATTTGTCGGAATTTCTACTGGAAACAATGGCATACAATTAGTACAGACATTTCAGGCAATCTTTTTAAATAATGATGAGTTCACTAAAAATATGGCACTTGACCTAAGACTTCCAAGGCTATTGGTAGCGGCAACAAGTGGTGTATTGTTGGCTATTAGCGGCTATATTTTTCAGGGGGTATTACGTAATCCATTAGCAGATCCGTCTGTGATTGGTATTACATCAGGTGCTGGTGTTGGAGCATTAACTTTTCTATACATCGGTTCCATTTCAGCCGTATGGGTTCCGTTAGGGGCGTTTATCGGTGCACTTATTGCCTTTTTAGTCGTGATGTTGTTAGCTTATCGTGCGGAATTCCAACCAGCATTGTTAGCACTGCTTGGTATTGGTATATCAGCATTTGGTTCAGCAGTGATTCAAATTATAGTTGTACGTTCAGATATGGCAGTAGCATCTGCGTTAACTTGGTTATCAGGAACGACTTACGCGAAAACTTGGACAGAATTGACCTATTATCTTGTAGGACCACTTATTATTCTGGTGCCGATCGTATATTTAGTTAGTGACCGGATTCATACATTGGCACTAGGAGATGACACGGCTAAAGGATTAGGACTATCGGTATTGAAGACGCGATTTTATTTAGCTTTATTAGCTTCTGTAGTAGCGGCAGCAAGTGTAGCAACTGTTGGAACAATAGGATTTGTCGGATTAATCGCACCACATGTTGCTCGCTTGTTGTTAGGACCCGCACACAAGCATTTGTTTTTCACTACAGCATTATTAGGTGGTGTAATCCTCATGGTTGCAGATGTACTAAGCAGAACTTTATTAGTACCAAAAGAAATACCATCAGGAATCATAGTAGCTATCATTGGAGCCCCATATTTCCTATGGTTAATGAACCGATCTAACAAATGGAAAATGTGAGAAGCTTGGTCGGAACAGGGGGAAATGTCTCATTTTCATTATTAAAATGGGGTGTTGTACTCCTGTCTTCATGACCAAAATGTTGCAATCATGTCTATTTCATATTAAAATATTTGATAGGGTTTTTGTGTATGCGCTTTATCTTTTAGGTGCGGATAGTGCCGGGATCCATACATAAAAACGACCCAGAATATAATTCTGAGTCGTTTAAGCATTATTGATTTGTTTTTTCACGGATAAATGCTTCTACTTCATCTGCTGTACCCATGCTTAGAAGCTGATCTTTGTATGAAGCTAATTCTTCTTTTGACAGGTCTTTCATTTGTGTACGAGCAGGCAAAATCGATGTTGCACTCATACTAAATTCATCTAGACCTAATCCAAGTAGAATAGGGATTGCGATAGAGTCTCCTGCCATTTCCCCACACATTCCAGCCCATTTACCTTCTGCATGTGCTGCTTCAATTACATTGTTGACAAGGTTAAGGATTGCTGGGTGGTATGGTTGGTATAAGTAGCTCACACGTTCATTCATACGGTCAGCTGCTAATGTATACTGAATTAAATCGTTCGTACCAACACTAAAGAAATCAACTTCTTTAGCAAATTGACGAGCAATAACTGCAGTGGAAGGAATTTCGACCATAATTCCAACTTCGATATCATCAGATACTTCTGTTCCTTCTTTCGTCAAGTTTTCTTTTTCTTCCAGTAAGATAGCCTTCGCTTGACGGAATTCGTCCAATGTTGCGATCATCGGGAACATAATTTTTAAATTTCCATATCTACTTGCACGAAGAAGTGCACGTAGTTGTGTACGGAATATATCATCACGCTCTAGACAAATGCGGATTGCACGATATCCAAGGAATGGATTCATTTCATCTGGTAATTCTAAGTATGGAAGTTCTTTATCCCCACCGATATCCAATGTACGGACGACTACAGGCTTGTCTCCCATTTGTTCTAATACTGATTTATAAGCATCAAACTGCTCATCTTCTGTTGGAAGTTCATTTTTACCCATGTATAAAAATTCAGTACGGTATAAACCAACACCTTCACCACCATTGTTGATGACACCTTCTACATCATTTGGTGTACCAATGTTAGCTACTAATTCAACATGTGTACCATCTTTGGAAATGGTAGGCTCATCTTTCAGTTTAGCCCATTCTTGTTTCTGTTCTTCAAAGTTTTGTTGTTTTAGTTTATACTCGTTGATTTCATCGTCAGTTGGGTTGATGATTACTGTACCATCAATGCCGTCCACTATTAAGATGTCACCTTCTTTTGCTTGTTCTGTGATTGCTTTTGTTCCCACAACCGCCGGAATTTCTAAAGAGCGAGCCATAATCGCTGAGTGAGAAGTACGACCTCCAATATTGGTGGTAAAACCTTGCACAAATTGTTTATTTAATTGTGCAGTATCAGATGGCGTTAAATCTTCAGCTATGACAATTACTTCGTCATCTATTAAGGCTGGATTTGGGAAGGAAACCTCTAACAGATGTGCCATTACTCGTTTGGTAACATCCTTAATATCCGCAGCACGTTCTCTCATATATTCATTGTCCATATTTTCGAACATTTCAATAAACATTTGTGCTGTTTCATCTAATGCAAACTCAGCATTAACTTGATCTGTCTCAATTTTATCCTTGATTGGATTGATGAGTTCAGGATCACTTAGTACTAGTAAGTGAGCAGAAAAAATTTCCGCATGCTCATCACCTAAAGAGGTGCGAGCATGCTCTTTGATTTTTTCTAGTTCAGATTTAGAAACTTCCAGCGCATTCGTTAAACGCTCGACTTCATTTGTTGTATTATCTACTTTCTTTTTATCAAAAGAAAGATCAGGAATAGCTAGTTTGTAAGCTTTGGCAATTGCTATTCCATTGGATGCTGCTATACCTGTTAATTGACTCATGTATGAATTACTCTCCTAGACCTTCTGATTTGATAACCTCGACCACTGCATCTAGTGCTTCTTGTTCGTCAGAACCGTCAGCAACGATTTTGATTTCAGCACCTTGAGGAATACCTAGAGACATAACACCCATAATTGATTTTAAGTTAATGGATTTACCGTTATATTCTAAGTTCATATCAGATGCAAAGCTACCTGCTTTATTCACTAGTACTGTTGCTGGACGTGCGTGAACTCCTGTTTCGTCTGTAATTGTTACTGTTTTTTCTACTGCCATAAAGAAAAACCTCCTAATAAATTATATTTAGATAGTACTACAACCTAATTTTACTCTTTCTCTAGGTTATATTTCAAGGGAAATAACAAAGTAACATGATAATTATAAAGATAGTGTAAAGTTGTGACAAGCCATTTGCTTTTCAATCCATGTGACAATATTGTGAAAAACCTCTATTTTGTTGGTTTCGTTCAAAATTTCGTGTCTTCCTTTTTCGTACAGATGATTGTTAACATTTTTCATATCTATGGAACGATAAAATGCGACGGCTTTTTGAACTCCTTCTCCATAATGTCCAACTGGATCTTCTTTTCCACTTACGAAAAGTAATGGGAGATCTTTTGGAATGTTGTCAGTTTTATCTTTGGATTGAATCCATTGTAATCCAGTATAAAGATCGTAGAAGAATTGATTGGTAGGTGTAAAACCACAAAATTTATCTTTTGTGTATTTTTCTACTTCTTCTTGGTCAGAACATATCCAATCAAAAGCCGTTTGATTATCTGTATGTTTGTTATAGCCGAAAAAAGTAAGTTTATTCATTAATTTTGCTTCTGCATTTTGTCCTCTGATGTAACCAACTGTTTTAGCCAGTTGTTTGGCCATGGTTAATAAAGCATATGGTTGGAAACCTGTACCAACTAAAATTACTCCTGTTAAATGGTTCGGTTCTAACATCATATATCTTCTGCTAACAAAGGAACCCATACTATGACCAATGAGAAAAATAGGTGTGTGTGGATGTTTTTGTTTAATCATCTCTGTTAATTCAATGCAGTCTTGTACAACACGGTCAAACCCGTTTTCATCTGCGAAATATCCAAGCGAGTTTGCGTTATCACCTGTTTTACCATGTCCACGATGGTCATGGCCGTAGACCGTAAAATTATGCTCCGTTAGGTATGTAGCAAAATCATGGTAACGTTCAATATGTTCTACCATGCCATGAGCAATTTGTATAATCGCTTTTGGTGATGAAGTATTTTGCCAGCATTTTACGAAAAGATCGTGTTGATCATCCGTACAAAACCAAAAAGATTCTTCCTGCATCCTTTTTCACTCTCCTTCTTTGTCTATGTTACCATGAGAAGGTATATAATTAGTAAAAACTTCTTGCTATTTGATATACTTTTTGCTACATTGTATGTATGTATTTGTACGTCTAAGGGGGGTTTGCAACATGTTAAGCGTTGCAATGACTTTGTTAATTATTGATGCCATCGTATTAATCGTATTTGTATTATTACAATCCGGTAAGAGTGCAGGACTATCTGGAGCCATTTCAGGTGGTGCAGAGCAATTATTTGGAAAGCAAAAAGCAAGAGGTATTGATGCTGTATTACACCGCGGGACAGTTATATCTGGTGTGTTACTATTTGTTCTTACTTTTGCTATTGCTTATTTATTATAATCCAAAAATGGGACAAAATAATATAGCATCAATATAACATCCTTTGCAAAATGCAGAGGATGTTTTTGTTTACACGTTTAGGGAAAGAATGTACAAAGAATAAGAAATACTAAGATTTTTCGCCAGTGCTTGTGATAAGCCAAGTTTTTCTAAACGATAGACAGAATGTGAAAAGGAATTAAAGGGAAATATAGTTAAGAGAACATGTCCCAATGTGCCAATTCGCGAAAGGGGTTTACATAGAAATGAAGATGAAACAACCGGAACCTTTTATGTTTGAGGGGGACGATCGTGCGGTATTATTATTACATGGGTTTACAGGGCATTCTGCTGATGTGAGGATGCTTGGAAGATATCTAAACAGTGAAGGATATACTTGTTATGCTCCGATTTACCGTGGGCATGGTAAGTCACCGGAAGAATTAGTCGGAGTTACTGCTGATGAGTGGTGGGAAGATGTCCAGGAAGCATATCAACACCTGAAAGACAAAGGCTATCAAAAAATTGCCGTTGTAGGACTTTCACTTGGAGGAGTATTAGCATTACGTCTTGCCGGTAATACCCCTTTACAGGCAGTGGTCACGATGTGTTCGCCCATGTTCTTTGACAATGAAGAGCAATTAACGGTCGGTTTCCGTAAATTTTCCAAAGAATATAAACAATTAGAAGGAAAAGATGACCATACTATTGAACAGGAACTTGAGCAATTACTGGAAGATTCGAAAGAACTATTTAGAGAAATTGAGACATCGATTACACGTGTCAAAGAAAATGTGGATATGATTTACACGCCAACACTTGTAGTACAGGCAACTAACGACGAAATGATCAACCCAGATAGTGCGAATTATATTTATGAAAATGTGGAAGCTGACAATAAACAAATACAATGGTATGAAAATGCTGGCCATGCGATTACATTCAGTAAGGATAAGGATCAATTACATGAAGATATTGCAGATTTTTTAGAATCACTAGACTGGTAATAGCCATACTAAACAAAAAAGGTGAAAGAGGTGACGACATGGAATTACTACAACAACAAATACGAGACTATTTTAATGAAAATGCTACAAAACCTTTGTCTGTACAGGAAATAGAAGAGATTTTAGAACTGGAAGATGCAGATCAATTTACGGAATTGATGAAAGCATTAAATGCACTGGAAGAATCAGGTGAATTAATTCGAACCCGGAAAAATCGTTATGGTTTACCTGAAAAAATGAATTTAATCCGTGGAACGATTCAGATGCATGCGAAAGGATTTGCATTCTTAATCCCGGATGATGAAGCGATGGAAGATGTTTATATTAATCATGCAGACTTAGCTTCTGCAATGAATGGGGACAAGGTTTTTGTCCGTGTCGATCGACGTGATGATGATGGAAAAAGAGCAGAAGGCGTCGTCGTAAGGGTCATTGAACGTTATTCAAAGGAAATTATCGGTACGTATGAAGATAACGGTGCATTTGGTTTTGTTATCGCAGACGATAAACGAATACCAAATGACATATTTGTACCGAAAGGAGCAGCAAAAGGCGCAGTAGGTGGCCATAAAGTTATCGTTGAAATCACAAAATATCCAGAAGGTAGAATGAGTGCTGAAGGAAGTGTTATTGAAATCCTCGGACATAAAAATGACCCTGGCATGGATATTTTATCGATTATTTATAAAAACGGTATCGCCATTGATTTTCCACCGGAGGTACTTGAACAAGCGGAAAATATTTCCGAGGAAATTAAAGAGGAAGAAATACAAGGGCGTCATGATCTTCGGGATGAAACAATCGTTACAATTGACGGTGCAGATGCGAAGGATTTAGATGATGCGGTAACAGTTAAAAAATTAGATAATGGTAATTATAAATTAGGAGTTTATATTGCCGATGTCACCCATTATGTAAAGGAAGATTCACCTATTGATAAGGAAGCTTTTGAGCGCGGAACAAGCGCATATTTAGTTGACCGAGTTATTCCGATGATCCCGCACCGTCTATCCAATGGTATTTGCTCTTTAAATCCACAGGTTGACCGTCTGGTATTAGGCTGTGATATGGAGATTAATACAAAAGGTGAAGTAGTCAATCACGAAATATTTCAAGCAGTCATCAAAACAACGGAGCGAATGACCTATAAAGCGGTGAACCAAATATTAGTGGAAAATGATCAGGAAACGATCGACCGTTATGAATCATTAGTCCCTATGTTTAAGGATATGGAAGATTTAGCCGAGATTTTACGGGGGAAACGATTTGGTCGTGGTGCGATTGACTTTGATTTTAAAGAAGCACAAGTATTAGTAAATGACGATGGAAAAGCAGAGGATGTCGTGATTCGAGAACGGTCAGTAGGGGAACGATTAATTGAAGAATTTATGTTATGTGCCAATGAAACAATAGCGGAGCATTTTCATTGGATGGATGTACCTTTTATTCATCGGATTCACGAAGATCCAGATCCTGCTAAATTGCAAAAATTCTTTGAGTTTATCGCAAGATTCGGTTATGTCGTAAAAGGAACATCGAATGAAATTCATCCGCAAGCTTTACAGAATGTTTTAGATGAAGTATCGGGAACAGATGAAGATATGATTATTTCAAAACTGATGTTACGCTCGATGAAACAAGCGAAGTATGATCCGAATGGGATTGGACACTTTGGATTAGCAACCGAGTTCTATACACATTTTACGTCGCCGATCCGAAGATACCCGGACTTAATCGTTCACCGTTTAATCCGCACCTATTTAATTGAAAATAAATTAGATGAAAAGACAAGACAGCACTGGAAAGATAAGATGCCGGTCATTGCAAAACAAGCTTCGTTAAAAGAAAGAGCAGCAGTAGACGCTGAGCGCGAAGTAGATGACCTGAAAAAAGCGGAATACATGCAAGATAAAATTGGCGAAGAGTATGAAGGTGTAATCAGCTCCGTTACTAATTTTGGTCTATTTGTTGAACTGCCAAATACAGTAGAAGGTCTTGTTCATGTAAGCTATTTAACAGATGATTATTATCATTTTGACGAACAAGCTTATGCGATGATCGGTGAGAGAACCGGCAATGTATTTCAAGTCGGTGATCCGATCACGATAAAAGTCGCCCAAGTTAATTTAGATGAGCGAGCTGTTGATTTTGAGATTGTCGGGATGTTACCGAGAAAAAACAAACCGTCTAAAGAAGGAAAAGTCATAAATGCAAAGCGTAATAATAATGGTGGACTAAAGAAGACAGCAAAAAAATCCCAAAAAACTGAAACAAATGGCAAGAAAAAGAAAAAAGGACGTAAAAAGAAGAAAAAATAATTAATGGGAAGATATGTACTAACACCGATGTAGCTGGAATATATTCGCGGGTAACGCAATAGTCGCCTTGAGCCAAAGCACTCATCACGGCTTTGGACTGTTGCTTATCCCGTAGATTGCTGATGCATTCCGCTGCTACGTGTATGTTAGAGTTATGATATAATCAATTTTATTTTAATCCCGTAAATAAACTTCTAACGAACTATTCGCACGTTTCTCGTTTTTTTGTTAAAATAAGCTTTACGTAGCAATAGGAGGAACGGAATATGGGAAAAAATAATGGAAGAGTTATCGCTCAAAATAAAAAAGCAAATCATGATTATTTTATAGAAGAAACCTTTGAAGCTGGACTTGTCCTGCAAGGAACGGAAATAAAATCAATCAGGGCTGGACGTGTCAATTTAAAAGACAGCTTTGCAACGATTAAACAAGGGGAAGCATATATCAATAATATGCACATTTCACCTTATGAGCAAGGTAATCGTTACAATCACGAGCCTACTCGTGCCCGTAAATTATTATTACATCGCAAACAGATCGATAGATTAATCGGGGAAAGTCAGCAAGCAGGTTATTCGATTATACCGTTAAAAGTGTATATTAAAAATGGTTTTGCCAAGGTACTAATTGGCTTAGGTAAAGGGAAAAAGAAATATGATAAACGGGAAGACTTGAAGCAAAAACAGGCAAAACGTGATATGGATCGAGCAATCAAGGATAGATTAAACTAGATTTTACCAAGTGAGTTATCTTGAATTCCATACAGTTTATGTTATAATAAGAATATCGGCAGGACATCTATAATTGAATAAGAGCGTGATTGCTCTTGTCCGTGTGCCCTTATATAATATATATGGGGACGTTACGGATTCGACAGGGGTAGATCGAGCTCAGGTTGCGCGTCGAGGTTACGACTCGTAAAACGTTAACGCCAATAATAACTGGCAAAGAAAACAATTACTCTTTAGCAGCTGCGTAAGCACTGTTAAAGGATCCTTCCTACCATCGCCCATGTGGTAGATTGAAGGGTCTCACTTATTAGTGGGCTACGCTACTATCCTCCGTCTGTGGATCGGTAGAAGAGACTAATCAGACTAGCTACTCGGACGCCTGTTGGTAGGCAGAAGAGCTAGCGAATTCGTAATATACCAACTATGCGTGTAGACGCCTGAGTGACGATATCTCTGGACGTGGGTTCGATTCCCACCGTCTCCACCAATACATAATTGGTGGTTTTTTTGTGTGTAATTGTTACATCAACCATAATTTTTCATAAAGTGAAAGCTTACGGTTGAATATACTTTATGCAATTTTATGCTTGATTATTTATTGTGTTAAGTTCAAAAAAGCGAAAAGAGTGTTTTTCCGTTTATACTAAAGAACGAGCTGATTTTTTAACTATGGTAAGGAAAGCTGTTTTAATTATAGTGGGGGCAGGGAGTTGAAGATAAGTTGTAAAAGCTTTGATCAAATATCCTGTATTTACATGCAGTGTTTTTTGTTTCGAAGTCGATCCAGTTTGTAGAATAATTCCTAACTCCAGTATTGGATATTTATGTTAAAATATAAATGAGTTTGTGAAATCATATACTTAAACGAAGCAGTAATGTTGAATAAGCATTACTTATTTTTTATTTTTTTGTTAAACTTTGGAGGATAATAAGTTATTCAAAAAGGGAGAGGAAATTTTGGCACAATCAATAATCTTTGATATGGATGGAACACTATTTCAAACAGATGAGATACTGGAACTATCACTGGATGAAGCTTTCAGCCGTTTACGGTCATTAAATAAATGGGATAAGGAAACGCCTATTGACAAATATAGAGAGATAATGGGTGTCCCTTTGCCAAAAGTATGGGAGACTCTGTTACCTAATCATTCCGTTGAGGAAAGAGAACAAACGGATACTTATTTTTTAAAAAGACTAATTGAAAATATAAGTAGTGGGAAAGGTGCTTTATACCCAAACGTAAAAGAAGTCTTTAGTTATTTAAAAGAGAATAATTGTTCAATATACATAGCAAGCAATGGTTTAACGGAATATTTAAAAGCGATTATCAGTTATTATCTTTTGGATAAATGGGTTACGGAAACATTTAGTATCCAACAAATTAAATCGTTGAATAAATCGGATTTGGTCCAGAGCATTATAAAAAAATACGGCATCACTAATGGAGCAGTAGTTGGAGACCGACTATCAGATATAAATGCAGCTAAAGATAATGGTCTAGTTTCGATTGGATGTAACTTTGACTTTGCACGAGAAGATGAACTTTCTCAAGCAGATATGGTAATTGACGATTTGACAGAACTACAAACAATATTACCTAAATTACACAAATAGCTTTTTGAACGGATGCTAAAGTTTAAAAAGGCAATCAATTATTGTCTTTTCTTTTTTGAACAAAATAAATGGAATATGATGTTATTATTGAATTAGAGATTTTAAGCTAACTGGCAGTTTAGTACAATAAGGTTTATTTGAGAGATGAGGTGTAGTTCATGATTTTGGTCAGTTCTTGTTTAGCTGGATTAGAAGTAAGGTATAACGGTACACATAGCTTAGATAATAGAATAAGCAAATTAGTTGGAGAGAATAAGGCTGTTACTATCTGTCCCGAATTGCTTGGTGGATTTTCAACCCCAAGGGACCCTGCTGAAATAGTAGGCGGAGACGGAGAAGATGTACTGGATGGAAAGGCTAAAGTGGTTGAGAAATCCGGAAAAGATGTAACTGAACTTTACATAAAAGGAGCTTATGCTACTTTAAAAAAAGCTAAAAAAATAAACGCAACAATAGTTGTTCTTAAAGAGAATAGCCCGTCCTGTGGTAGTTCAATGATTTATAACGGTGAATTTAAGGATAAGAAAATTGTTGGAACTGGGGTTACTTCAGCATTACTTAAAAGAAATGGTTTACAAGTAATTTCAGAAGAACAATTTGTTGAAGATATCATTTAGTTATTCAATTAACGGGGGCAGGAGTTGAATAAGGATTTGCTAAAGATGCTGCTTGTATTTATTGAGCTAGCGAAGCAGTTTACTTGAATAAGCTTTCAGAAGAATGGGGGGGGGAGTTTTTGTGTCTAAAAAAAATATCACAGAGCTTTTGGTGTATATGGAATATGTCTAGATGACGGAAAACTATTGGTGATAAATAAGAGTGGTGGCCCTTATATCAACCGATATGACCTTCCTGGAGGAAGCTTGGAAGATGGAGAAGCTTTATCTGAAGCTATGAAAAGAGAATTCCTTGAAGAAACGGGTCTTAAAATCAAAATTGAGGAAAATATTGGTGTCATCGATTTCAAACTCCCTTGGTTATGGAGAGATTTTACGGATGTACATCATATTGCAGTTTACTACTTTGTTAAAAAAATTGGTGGAGAGTTAAGCGCTCCAGAACAATTCGATGGTCAAGATTCACTTGAGGCAATACGGGTATCGGAAAAAGATATATCGTTGGACAATGCTTCACCACTTGTTATAAAAGCTTTTGAATGGTTAAGAACCGGAAATTTAGGTATTGAAGCTAAAACTTATGAAGAGTGGAAAGTTTTATAATAAGTAGTTCTATCATTGTACAAACGGGGGCAATAGTTCAAGTATTACCTCGTTTTTTGGGAGGAAAATGAAACTTTGGAGTGACTCGATACAATGGAAACTAATGCTTTATTTTATAAAATTCAAAAGAGAATTGTTTCGACAGAGGATTATATAAAATGGTCATACACCTTGTTAGAAAGTAATGTGTCATCACCATCTTTAAATATAATTTCTTCATTATCGTCTGATGAAAATATCTTTGAAGTAGAAGATTATTTTAAAAGAGCTTTAAAAGAGCTTTAAAAGAGTTAGGAATTCAAACACCAACTATTGAGACGAGTGCAAGAGCTTATATAGCCTTTTTACAAGTAGTATATTAAATTGTGAAAGTTTACCTTAGAAGTTTGATTTTGCATATAATATTTTTCGAATTGTTGCAGAGCTGCAATATCCAGAAGACTTAATGGAGTGGTATGGCATCAGTGAAATGATTGACCAACTTCAATATGATGATTTACCTTTAGAATTTGATGAAGAAGATATAATATCAAAAATTGAAAATGAGGCTAAATTTAATTTAGAAGCAAATAAGTAGCATTTTCTTGTTGAGCTAAACCAGCTAATAGTTTGTCAATATTTTTCAATAAAAAAATTAAAATACCCATGATATACTAAAAAAGAACATGCTAAATAACCTTCCTATTAGTTGTAATTGGAAGGATTTGTTGTATTTAGTTAGATATAGTTTCTAAGCTATATCTTGGAAAGTAGTTCTGCTTTTTAGTAAAGCGTAAATCCAATGTAAGAGCTTGTTAACACATGCAATAACTGCTACTCTAAAGGGTTTTCCTTCTTCACGTTTTTTATCGTAAAACTCTCTTAATCTTTTATTGCGTGCCATGATATCATCTGTTGTCTTCTTTTTACGAGAATCTCGAATACCACTTTGGACCGCCATATATAAGGCATGGCGAAGTCTATTGGATCCTCGTTTAGTAATTCGATTAACGGATGCCGTAAACTTACCAGAGGAATAAACACTTGGATCTACTCCAGCAAATGCAACGAGCTTTTTGGCATCATTGAACCTATCTATCTCTCCAACTTCAGAAATAATCGTGCCGGCGATTTTTTCTCCGATACCAGGGATAGACTGGAGTATATGATATTCTTCAATTTCATTAGCGAGGGCATCTATTTCAGTCGCAATTTTCGATAGATGCTCTTGGTATTGAAGAACAATCGTCACCAACACCTCAAGATTAAAGATATGACTCTCGTATAAGTTTTTCTTAAATGGATTACGAAGAGCTGCATCTCTTAGTTTCTGTGCTTTTTCTATTGCCCAGAGGTCGGAACGACTCTTACATAACGCACCAATCCTGTCTGCTAATTCTCTTTCACTCATCTTCAAAACTGCCTCAGATGTTGGGAATTCAAGTAAAGTAAGCAACGAAACCTTAGAATATAAACTACCAAATACACCTCTATATTCTGGAAATACCTGATCCATCAAAGAGTGCAGCTGCAACTTAGTTTTTGCGGATATTTCTGCAATGCTTTCCTGTTGTCTAGTAAGATTGCGAAGGTTTAATAGCTGAATGCCTCGCTTTTTATAAGGTTCTAATTCTTCTTTATAAAACAGCTCACAAAGGTGATAGGCATCCACAGCATCTGTTTTAACCTTACGCAGACTTGAACTTTTGGCACGATGTGAAATGAGAGGATTTACTATAATATAAACATACTGTTGTTCCTCCAAAAATTGAATAACGGGAGTATGATAGTGACCAGTTGACTCTAGAACTACCGAAGGTGGATTGCCATTAGCTGCGTCTTCAACTTCTTCAAGAAATTCTAGTAAGTTACCTAGTCCATTAAGATCATGCTTAATACTAAAGCTTTTACGATATGGTTTACCTTTATCTAAAAAAGCTTGGAGCTGACTTTCCCCTTTTGAAACATCCAGACCAACGACTGGATTCATAGAATATCTCCTCCTAGAATAATAAATTAGTCGGTATCCCCTAAAGGCTTCTTGTAATGTCATAGGTTCGCTTGTTAAACGGGATCTATTGTCCCAACCAGCCTGAAACATGTTTATACAAGTAGGGGGTGAACAGTTTAGCTAACGGGATCGAGTCCCACGGGTGCGACGTTCTACCCCGACTACCGTTATAATAAGACCATATAAAAAAAGGTCAACCAGAAAATAAAGGATACTCTTTAAATATCTGGCTAACCTTATATTACGAACGGGTAGCAATTGTTTAAAAAGAGCAATCACTCCTCCACTAACGACGCAATAATGGAGCTGAACTCGTAGCTATTCAAGAATTGTTAGGTCACATCGCCAGAGACCACACTTAGATATGCAAAAATAACTCACGAAGGAAAACGTGAGCAGCATAAAAGATATCTAATTCAATAAGATTTGATTGTCATTAGCCTGATACTGCGCAGTAAATGATTTTGTGACTTTGTGCAAGAATGACTTAAGCTAATAGTAGGATTTTTCAACATACAGAAAAGCTCAAGCAGATTTTTGTTGTCTAAGAGAGTGGGAAGAGGGAGAAGATCAATATCCTCTCCCGTAGATAATATAGGTGTACCCACGTATACATTTTTATAATTTCACAAGGTCATCTCTCGGATAACTATTTTTGTATGTTTGATTACATATCACCAATTTCTAACCGTTTTTCTTAAACTTCAATAAAAATCATTTTTTTAATTCACTAACTGTTGGATGTTTCCATTTCTTCATTTTAGCACGTTTATTCTTAGAAATACTCTAATAATAAAGCACATTTACTTTTTTACACTTGCTACATATTTCGTAGAATGGATTCCCTTTAAAATGATGGTCACAATTTTGCTGTATATGTTGCATACAGTTCTCCAAATAAGAAAGACGATTTTTTAATTGATTTATTTCCTCTTCAATTTTTTGGATATCCACATTATGACCTCCCATATGATATGAAATTACTGATATAATTTACTTCCAGCTTCTTTAAATTCGTTAGCTTTTTCTTTCATTCCTTTTTCAATAGCTTCCTTTGTATCCAGCTTGTTTTCTTTAGCGTAATTACGTATATCCTGAGAGATCCTCATACTGCAAAATTTCGGTCCACACATGGAACAGAAATGTGCTGTTTTTGCCCCTTCTGCAGGTAGTGTTTCATCGTGAAATTCTAATGCACGTTCCGGATCTAAAGATAAATTAAACTGATCTCTCCAACGGAATTCAAATCGAGCTTTTGATAAGGCAACGTCTCTTTTGTGAGCTCCAGGATGTCCCTTTGCTAAATCGGCAGCATGTGCGGCGATTTTATATGTTATAACACCTTCTCGTACATCATCTCGATTTGGTAAACCTAAGTGTTCTTTTGGCGTAACATAACAAAGCATAGCCGTGCCATACCAACCAATCATGGCGGCACCAATAGCCGATGTAATATGATCATATCCAGGGGCAATATCAGTGGTCAGTGGTCCAAGTGTATAGAAAGGTGCTTCTTGACACACTTCTAGTTGTTTATCCATATTTTCTTTAATAAGGTGCATTGGAACGTGTCCGGGACCTTCAACCATAACCTGCACATCATGTTCCAAAGCAATCTTTGTTAGTTCTCCAAGAGTTTCTAACTCTGCAAATTGAGCTTCATCATTTGCATCTGCAATTGATCCAGGGCGTAATCCATCTCCTAAAGAAAATGATACATCATAAGTTTTCATAATTTCACAGATTTCTTCAAAATGAGTGTATAAAAAACTTTCTTTATGATGATAGAGACACCATTGTGCCATGATAGATCCACCTCTGGATACAATACCTGTTAAACGTTTTGCTGTTAACGGTACATATCTTAAAAGAACACCAGCATGAATAGTGAAGTAATCTACACCTTGTTCCGCTTGTTCAATTAAAGTATCACGGTATATTTCCCATGTTAGATCCTCTGCAACGCCATTTACTTTTTCAAGTGCTTGATAAATAGGAACTGTACCTACAGGGACAGCAGAATTTCGAATAATCCATTCACGTGTTGAATGAATATTTTTCCCTGTTGAAAGATCCATAATATTATCAGCACCCCAGCGTGTTGCCCAGGTCATTTTTTCAACCTCTTGTTCGATGGAAGATGAAACAGCAGAATTCCCAATATTCGCATTAATTTTAACATGGAAATTTCGCCCTATGATCATAGGTTCTGTCTCTGGATGGTTGATATTAGAAGGGATAATCGCTCGTCCTCTTGCTACTTCATCACGAACAAATTCAGGTTTCATATTTTCCCTTATTGCGATAAACTCCATTTCAGGAGTAATAATTCCCTTTTTAGCATAATGAAGTTGTGTGACATTGCTCCCTTTTTTTGCACGTAATAGTTTTCTTTTTAAACCAGGAAATACGTTATAATTGGCACGAGGATCATTCTCATCTTGATATCCATTATCCTCAGGCTTTATTTCTCGACCTTCATATTCTTCGACATCATTTCTTTCCTGAATCCATTTGCTTCTAAGTGTAGGAAGTCCTTTTGTTATATCAACCGAATAATTAGAATCTGTATAGGGTCCGCTAGTATCATAGACACGGACTGGTGGATTCTCTTCTTCACCAAAGGTTCCTGTAGTCGGACTTAACTCAATTTCACGCATCGGTACTTTAATGTCTGGTCTAGAACCTTCTACATATACTTTTTTACTCCCTGAAAAGCTAGACATGATGGAAATGTTTTTTTCATTTACTGAGGATGTTGACATTGGTTAAATCTCTCCCTTTCAAAATAATAAGGGACAAGACCAAGAACATATCAAGTGGGTAATACAATAAGAAGACATAAAAAAGCCGGATCCATAAAAGGATGGACCCGGCTTTATATGTAGAAGTTTTATTCATAATAATGATGAGATTTCTAACTTCCCCACGCTGGTATGATCCAGATCAGGTCCAAAGGGTCAAGAAACTTCAACGTGTTTCTTTCTCAGCCCAACTTATTGGACTCCCCTAGTTATTTCTATTCTGTTTGTATCAACTATACACGATTTTCCATAAAAATGAAAGGTTTTGTAAAAAATTCAACAATCGCACCAGTTACTTTAAGTACATTCTTTCACAAAGATAGCACAATTAGATATCATTTGAACGTGTTAAAAACATCAATGGACAATACGAACGAACCAAAATCTCCTCTTCATGTAATAGAAGTTGGGGGGTGTTGGACGTATTTAACTTTGGTTGAAGAATTTATTCGTTATGAAGAAATTGGCTTAAATACGACTTCAGATGATGAAGTAATGGAATTACTTAATGATGTGATTAAAACATGCGAATCACATGTTAAAAGGTTAAACGAATTTATGAAAAAAGAAGGGATACCTTTACCAGATGTCGTGTCCGCTAAACCAAAATCTAATCCAAAAGAAGTACCTTTAGGTGTAAAGTTATCAGATGATGAAATCACAAATGGTATTGCTTTTAAGCTAGTTACATGTTTGGAAACATGTGCAAGAGGACAAGCTGAAGCTATTCGTAATGATGTTGGAATAATGTGGCTCCAATTTTATTCAGAGTGGGTAACGATTGGTACAACGCTAAAAACTTTAATGCGTAAACGTGGTTGGATTAAGGTTCCACCTTATTATTATCCGCCTGGTTCACCAACACGATAAGTATAAAAAACAACTGGTAGCGCTGGGCTCTTATAGGTGAAAATAACGAGTTATCATCGTGAAACACGACGATAACTCACTATTTTATTGTACAATGGAATTATCGATAGGGAGGTGGAACGAGTGATTAATCAGCAACAATCGATGACCTTGAGTGGATGTTCCGAACTCTCCGATATCGTTTTTCCTCAGGATCATATGTTGAGGATGATGAATGATTTAATCGACTTTTCTTTTGTATATGAGGAACTGGCCCATAATTATGACCAAGTAAACGGAAGAAATGCCATCTCTCCTATTCGGTTATTAAATGCTTATTGCTGAAGACACATTTATGATGTATCGGATGTAGATGTTGTAGAATGGTCAAATTATGATAGGTCGTTTAAATATTTTCTGGATATGGCACCAGAAGACTCTGTCATTGCCAATGGCCTCTTGATCACAAAGAAGGAACCAGGTGGCTCCTTCTTTTATTTTATTTACCACGTTTCTTTTTTTGCTTTTTAGCATTGTCTGCACTAAATGCGGACTCAGTCTCATGATCTTTTCTAATTTGCTCGATACTTGAATTTTGAATTCCTTTCTTTGCCATGTTATTCACCACCTTTTTATCAATTATAGTTAAATTTCCCTAAGTATTGTACAACCATTCATGTATGTTCTTTTCTCACAATTTTTAAGCTATTGCTTAGGAATATGATCATCTCTTGTGTCAATATATAATGTTCCATCTTTCTGGATCTCAGCGAAAAATATATCGGATATATCATTTACTCTAGCTTGTTTCAATTGTGTTTCTAGCCAATTTTCATCTAGGTTTAATTTGGATAAGTTGGACTTATTGATCTTTCCGTCAGAAATAACTTCTGTAGCTATTGGGAATGGTTCTGTTTTTACTACTTGTACATTCATATCACCTTTAGTTAGCGTTTGTTTATCTTCTTTTTTCATGACAGAAAGTGTCCCATCCGTTTCAAAAAGTGCATAATCTACATCAGTGACGGAGAATACATTTTTCTTTCGCAACAGTGCATGTAAAGCATCGATATCTAATCTGGCTTTTCGTAATTCATCTTCCATAATTTTTCCTTGTTTAATTAGAATCGCTGGTTGTCCTTCGATAATTTCTCGAGCTTTCTTAGATTTGATATCAACTATCCCCATAGTGATAGTTAGAATTGCCCATCCAGATAAAGCATATAGCCCAACCCAGAAATCTAAATTTTGGTTTACAACAAGGGAAGCTGCTATCGAACCAATGGCAATTCCAGAAACAAAATTAAAAAATGTTAACTGACGCAGCTCTTTTCTACCCATTATTCTTGTCAGAAATAAAAGGACCAAAAATGTAGATATAATTCTAAACGTAATGTCAGTAAAACCCATAAGAATCTCCTTTACAAATTTGATAGAATGCTTTCTAAAACTTTCTACTGTTTTAATTTACCCATATTGACTTAATTAATAAGCAATAGAAATGATATATAATAATATAGTTGATGATAATCTAAATAAATGGAGATACAAAAAGGAGGGGAAGGTAATAGTTTATCATGCTGCTCGAATAGTACTAGGTATCATCTTTCTGAGCGCAGGCTTTAACGGGTTTCTGGTTGTATTTGACATCGAGCCTTTGATTCCGGCAAGCCCTGAAGCGATGGTATTATTTCAATTTAGCTATTTATTAATAGTGGAAAAATCATTGGAAGTGATTTGCGGAATATTATTACTTATGAATCGGTTTGTTCCATTAGCTTTGGCAGTATTGACACCGATTACAGCCAATATTTTATTGCTACATATATTTGTAGATCCATCGTTACTTATTTTGGCTGTAATAATGGTTATCCTTCAAGGTTATTTATTTTATCATTTCAGAGATAAATTCAGAGGGATATTGGAGAGCTGATAATCTCTTTCCTCTTATAATCGTAAATGACGGACGTCCAGTTGTAACACTGAGTTGGATACGCCCGTCATCTTTTATTTACTCAGTCTGTAATATTTCTTTTATCTCTTGATTTAACTGTTCTACGTCTATAGACTCCATTTTTTCATTTGTTATACCGTATTTCTCTTTCAGTTTTAATACACGATCTACACTGTCATCCAGGTTTTGCATTGAGATTTCTCCATTCGCTACAGCTTCTTCCATTGCATCAAATACTGCGTCGATTTGGTCATATCCATGGCATATCAATAACAAATCAGTCCCTGCCTGAATTGCTTGAACAGCTGCATCACCAATCTCATAGTTCTCTAAAATCGCACCCATAGTTAAATCATCGCTTATCACAAGACCATCAAAACCTAATTCGTTTCTTAACACCCCTTGAATCATTTCTTCCGATAATGTAGCAGGATTGTCTGGGTCAATCGATGGTACCATTAAATGACCAATCATCATTGCTTCAACACCATGATCAATCGCTTGCTGAAAAGGTACGAGCTCTACTTGTTGTAATCTTTCAAGCGAATGATCAAGAAGAGGCAGATCGATATGTGAATCAACAGCAGTATCTCCATGACCAGGAAAATGTTTTCCAACTGGCATGACATTTTCAGCAGCCAAGCCTTTCATTTGTGCAATTGCCATGTTACTCACTAGTTCAGGTTCGTCTCCAAATGACCGGTCTCCAATAACAGGGTTATTTGGATTACTGTTAACATCGAGTACAGGAGCAAAATTGATATTAAAGCCAAACGCCTTCACTTTTTTGGCTAACAGTTTTCCGACTTGATAAGACCAATCACTGTCATTTCTTTTTCCAATTGCTTGACTTGATGGTGTTGCCGAGATCTCTTCAGGAAGTCTCGTAATTCGTCCACCTTCTTCGTCGATTCCTAAAAATAAAGGTATTTGATTGTCATTGTTCCGTTTTAAGTCATTGATAAAATCGACTGTTTGTTGGGTGTTTTCGATATTCTTCTTTAATAAGATAAAACCTCCAACCTTTTTTTGTTTAATATAATAAGTAGCTTGTTGATCGATGGAGGTACTTTCCAATCCAATCATCATTAATTGACCAATCTTTTCAGTTATTGTCATTGTATCAATCGAATAGGAAGGGTCTGTTTCGTTAACAGAAGGATCCCAAGGTAAATAAACTACAGAGATATGGCTCAGCTTTCTATCAGTGTTATCTGTTGCTGGAGGAAATATTAATTTTAATTGATATGTTTGGTTTATTTGATAAACGTAAATATTCTGCTCTTGAAAATGTCTTATTTCATCAGGTGCACCTAATACTTGTTCCGTCTCTTTTTGGGTAATGTGTTGTAATTTATTAGAATGAGACCGTAGATCGTAAATTTGCCCTTTTTCATTAAATCCAAATACTACCTGTTTTTTTTCGTATGTCGCATAAGTACCAGAATTAGCTTCTGATTTGTTATCAGCTAGCCCCCAATCTTTTTCCACCTCCATAATGGTGTCTTCACCACTTTTCCATTTATCTTTTGATACTTTTCCTGTTTCCGCCACCTGATAAATTTGAGTAAGTAGCCTGTTGTTTGATTCGATGGTTGATAAAGCTTCCAGATTATGAGTGGAAGAAGAGTGTTCTTTTATTGGTTTGTTACTGCAACTACTTAAGACTATAAGTGAAAATATCATCACTAATATACTTAATTTCTTTATCATAGTCATATAACTCCTATTAAACTTAGAATGATTTTCAAATAAAGCTATGCTGCTTTATATAGATTAGACGAATTTTATTCTTTTATGTTACCAACCTAGAAACGAATCGAATTGACGTAATGCTTTGCTCCCACTTATAATAACTGTAAGCGTTCACAGGGAGAGTAGGTGTTATCGGTATGATAAATAAGATTCGGTTAAAATTTTTGAACTTACGCCTTAAATATAAAATGGTTATTCTCACGTCTTTAGTACTTTTGGCTTTTAGTATAGGTGGTTTGTCAATTTTACAATACGCTTTTAATCTCTACAATAAGGAAATTTACCGTCAATCTGCTCAAGCATTGCAAGTCTCAACGAACTCTGTAGAAGCGGAATTAAAGAAGATGGAACGTCTTTCCTATCAAATAACTACCGATACATATGTACAATCCTATTTATTAGAATTAAGAAACACTGATTCTAGCTATGATCAATTTATGATAGGAAACGAACTTCGCAAGAGATTACTGCATATCGGTGCTTTAAATAAATATGTACAATCGATTCAAGTGTATGATACATATGACAAAGAGTATGCCAGTGGTAATTTAATCATAAATTTATCTGAAGAAAGATTAGGAACGATGAAAGGGGCAGCAAAAGAGAAAGAGGGTGGTGTTAACTGGTTATCACCATATGAGAGTGATGAGGCAGTAATGGCAGTTCGGGATATACGTGAATATATGGATTTTTCTTTTGAAAGATTAGGAACAGTTGGAATAAGAGTAGACATTAACGAAATTATGAAAGAGCTCACTAGTAATTTGGAGGAACAGGAAACTAATTTTCTCATTTTTGATCAAAATGAACAGCATGTGTTCGCTAATGAAAATGATTTAGACGAAATTAAACCATCAGATTTTACAGTTAATCAACAGGGATATCAAATTATAAAACATAACGGTGAAAGGTATTTTTTAACTTATTCAGAAGCGAATCATTTAGATTGGACGTATATGATCTTAACGCCTTACAGTAATTTGTTTACGGTGATTAGCCAAGCACGAACGGCAGTTTTTTTAACATATTTTGGACTATTCTTACTGATGATTTTCTTAGGAACCAAGTTCACCGGTACGATTGTGAATCCAATTGAAAGTTTGAATAAAAAAATGAAAAAAGTTCAGACAGGTGACTTGGATTATTATGATGTTGGAATGGAAACAGAACTAACCAAAGATGAAGCAGGACAAATGCATGAGAATTTCAAGAAAATGATGAACCAGATTAATTATTTAATTGGTGAAAATTATAAAAAACAATTATTAATTAAAGAATCAGAATTTAAAACATTGCAGGCACAAGTAAATCCACATTTTCTTTATAACACACTTGAATCAATCAACTGGTCTGCAAAAATAGTTGGTGAAAAGAAAATATCACAAATGGCAGAATCACTCGGCTATGTCTTACGAGCGTCAATTAATATGAAAGATGCGTTGATTCCACTAGAAGAAGAACTTACCATAGTAGACCACTATATTACGATTCAAAGTTATCGTTTTGATGAAAGGTTACAGTTTACCAAAGATATACCTAAGCAATTCTTACAAGTGCAGGTGCCGAAATTCATTATTCAACCATTAGTAGAAAATGCGATTCGCTATGGTCTTCAAGAGATGATCGGTGTTTGTAAAATTCATCTCTCGATTCAAGAGAGTGAAGACGCGTTGTTTATTTTCATAGAGGACAATGGACCAGGCATGCAAAAGTCTTACCTAGAACAAATTGAATCAGGTGACTACCAGCCAAAAAGTACGGGGATCGGACTGCGAAACATAAATGAACGTGTCAAAATTCTTTTCGGAGAGGAATTTGGACTTGTAATTGACAGCGAAATTGGAAATGGTACCAAAGTTTCCATCATTTTGCCGAAGGAGGATAATGAAACTTATGTACAAAGTGTTGTTAGTAGATGATGAGCGAATGATTTTAGATGGTATTTCTGTGATTGTTGATTGGAATAAATATGATACAGAGTTAGTAGGGAAAGCAATGAATGGATTGGAAGCGTATGATTTTATTAAGAACCAGCCACCTGACATTGTTATTACTGATATAACAATGCCAGGTTTAGATGGTATTGAGCTTGTGAAGAAAGCGAGAGAAGATTACCCTTCTATAAAATGGATTTTTTTATCGGGTTTTAACGAATTCGAATATGCAAGACAAGCCATGCGATTTGGAGTAAAGCATTACTTGTTGAAACCATGTAATGAAGACAATATTTCAGAAGCACTAAATGACATTGTCAAAGAAAAAAAAGAAGAAGAGGAAGCTCTAGAATATATGAAGGCAATGGAAGAAGAAGTGATAAAAAACACGGTTAATGATCATGAAGAGGTGTTGAAGCAGTTTTTTATTTATGAACAAATAACGGATAAAAGTCGGACTAAAATGAACCATATAGTGGATGATCTCTATCCATCAGAGCCATTCTTATTTTGGATGCTTTTTATAGAAGGAAAAATAGCATATGATCGAATCAATCAACTAATAGAAACGATTAATCAATCTTTTCTACATGAGCAAGTCATTACAACATTAATAGAAAATAAAGTGATTGTGATGATGCGATATTCAGCAGGTAATCAAAAAACAATTAAACGGTTTTTCCAAACTGAAATGGAACAGAGTACATTAAGTACGACTTCCGTTTTATCGAGAGGCTTTACGAAAGAAGAAATAAAAAAAATCCCAACACTAGATGAAATGGTGCAACAAGTATTTTATCAACCAAGGCATAGTTTTATTACATATCAAAATTGGTTCCAATTTGATGAAAAGTTCAAATCAGATATTGAAATTGATCTTGATACCATTTTGTATTATTTAAAACAGCAACAAAAGGAAGAAGCCGTTTCCTACCTTTTAGATTTTATTGAAAAACTAAAAATACACCAAGTAGCCCCAAAGATTACACGAGGTTATTTTATTCAAATTTATTTATTGTTAATGAGTAAACTAGCACATCATTCAACAGAGGATCGGGTTCAAGCAATTGGACGAATGGAGGATTATCAGCATATCACAGATTTTATTACGTATTTTGAAGATCTCTTTGAAAGGATGATGCAAGAAGAAACACCAAAAAAATATTCGAAAGTGGTTCGACAAATGTTGACTTCGATTGAAGAAGAGATTGAAAACCCTGAGTTATCACTTCAATGGTTAGCTAATCATTGCCTATATATGAATGCTGACTATTTAGGGAAAACCTTTAAAAAAGAAATTGGTCAACGTTTCTCATCCTATGTAACCAATGCACGAATTAATAAAGCAGTAGAGATTATAGAAGCAGAACAGGATATTAAAGTATTTGAGTTAGCAGAGAGACTAGGGTTTGGTAATAATCCACAATATTTTAGCCAAATATTTAAAAGAATGAAGGGATTTACACCATCGGAGATTATTAAATCTAATGAAGGATAAAGATAACGCTTGCAAAAAACTCTTCTTTTTAAACATTTACCACTGATTTTTCTATCATACTTACATGTCGGAATCTGCTATTATATAACTGTAATCGCTTACAGCGAATTAAAAAGGGGAGGGAAAGAAATGAAAAAATCTTTGTTAATACTATTAGGAATAATAATGATTCTTTTGTTAGCTGCATGTAGTGGCGACGATAGCTCTGAAGATACAGGTGGCGACACAGATGATACTTCAGAAGAAACAGACTCTGACTCAGAAGCAAGTGGAGATGAAGTAACTGTAAGAATTGCTTGGTGGGGCTCACAGCCACGTCATGATTATACGCTGGAAGTCATTGAATTGTATGAAGAACAAAATCCAAATGTATCAATTGAACCAGAATATGCTAGTTGGGATGATTACTGGCAAAAATTATCACCTCAAGCAGCAGCAAATGAATTACCAGACATTATTCAAATGGATTTATCTTATATATCTCAGTACGCAGAAAATGGCCAATTAGCTGATTTAGAGCAGTTTCTTGGCAATGAAATCGATGATTCAAATATTGCTGAAAACACTATCGAAGGTGGAAGAATTAACGATGGACTTTACGGTTTTAACCTAGGTTCAAATGCGCTAAGTTTTCAATATAATCCAGAGGTTTTAGCGGAAATTGGAGTTGATGAAATCCCTGATACTTACTCATGGGATGAATATCAATCAATGGCTCAACAAGCTGCAGATGCAGGATATTTCTTTGATAATGGTATGCAAGCAGATGTGTTTTTTAACTATTACTTACGTCAAAATGGTGCTCGTCTCTACGCAGAAGATGGAAGTGGTCTTGGATATGATGACGATCAATTATTTATAGACTTTTTCACGATTTTACAAGAACAGGTGGATATGGAAGCGACTCCAACCCCTGATTATTTGGCGCAATTAGCAGGTCCTGAGGATGATCCAGTCGTAGAAGGTGAAGGAGTAGGGATTTTCCAATGGTCAAACCAATTTGTAGGATTGGAAGATATGTCAGAACACACTTTTGCATTTGGTACTCCTCCGGGAGAGAATTTAGAAGATGGTTTATTCTTAAAACCTAGTATGTATTTCTCTATTTCTGAAAATTCGGAGCAAAAAGAAGTAGCGGCTGACTTTATTGATTTTTGGGTGAATGATGTCGAAGCAAACAAACTTATTCTTGGTGACCGTGGGGTTCCTGTTTCTTCTGTAGTTCAGGAAGAAATTGCAGATGATGTTTCTGAAGCACAGCAAGCAGTATTTGATTATGTTGCATGGGCGGAAGAGAATAGTACACCAATGGGTGCACCAGATCCGGCAGGTGCAGGTGAAATCATCGAGCAACTAACTAATATAAGTGAACAAATTTCTTATGGAGAGATCTCACCAGAAGATGCAGCTGAACATTTCAGAACACAAGCGGAAAGTATTTTAGGCAACTAAAAGGGATTATAAAAAGCAGTAGCTGATCCTTATGTGATCAGCTATTGTTTTTCAACAACTTAGGTATAAGAAGGGAGCTTTAAAAATGCAAACTCATATGAAGCAAAATTTGTGGGGATATCTATTTATTGGACCGTTTATTATAGGCTTTTTGGCATTTACGATTATTCCTATAGTTGCTTCTTTCTACTTTTCATTTACTTCATATAATTTATTCAATCCACCTGAATGGATAGGGTTAGACAATTTTAAAGAAATGTTTACATCTGATCCTAGATATTTACATTCATTAAAAATTACATTTATCTACGTATTTGCGGGAGTTCCTTTACGATTACTCTTTGCATTAGCCGTAGCAATGTTGTTAAACACAGCCTCTAGAGCGGTAGGTTTGTATCGTACTTTATATTACTTGCCATCATTAATTGGGGGTAGTGTAGCAGTTGCGATTATGTGGCGTAACATTTTTGGTGACGAGGGAATTGTTAACCTAGCACTAATGACAATGGGTATTGACCCTGTTCGTTGGTTTGGTAATCCAACTGCAGCATTATGGATGTTAATTTTCTTATCTGTGTGGCAATTCGGCTCATCGATGTTAATTTTCTTGGCAGGTCTTAAGTCCATACCACAAAGCTACTATGAAGCAGCTAGTGTTGATGGCGCAAGTTTCTTTCAGAAATTTTATAACATAACGATACCTATGTTAAGTCCAGTAATTTTATTTAATGCAGTTATGCAAACAATTGCAGCATTTATGACATTTGTTCCTGCCTATATTATATCAAAAGGAACAGGTGGTCCATTAGATGGAACATTATTGTATTCACTATACTTGTTTAAACAAGGTTTTGAATTCTTCCATATGGGATATGCATCAGCAATGGCTTGGGTAATGCTAGTCATTATTGGGATTTTAACATCAATCATTTTCTTTTCATCTAAATATTGGGTTCATTACGAATCAGAGGGAGGCAGATAGGCGATGAAATCAAAACATATCAAAAAACTTGTCTATCATGTATTCGTCGGTGGCTTTGCCATCTTGTTACTGTATCCAGTAGTTTGGTTAATTATGAGTTCATTTAAGCCGAGTGAGAGGATTTTTGCGACTGCAGAATCTCTGATTCCACAACCATTTGTATTAGGGAACTATGCTCAAGGTTGGCAAGGTTTTGGTGATTATGGGTTTGATACTTATATTTTAAATACATTTATATTTGTAATATTAGTATTAATTGGCCATCTGATTTCCTGTTCTTTAATTGCATTTGGCTTTGCCAGACTTAATTTTGCCGGAAGAAGATTTTGGTTTTCCATTATGATTTTAACGCTGATGCTTCCATACGAGATTGTGATGATTCCTCAATATATCATATTCGCTCAACTGGACTGGCTAAATTCATTAAAACCATTAGTGGTACCGGCCTATTTTGGGCATCCATTCTTCATCTTTTTATTAGTACAATTCATTAGAACGATTCCTAGAGAATTGGATGAAGCAGCAATTATTGACGGATGTAACACATTTGGCATATACAGAAGAATTATATTGCCTTTAATTGTTCCTGCTTTAGCAACGACATCGATTTTTACATTCTATTGGACATGGGATAACTTACTTGGTCCAGTATTATACTTGAATAGTCCGTCCAAATATACCGTTTCGATGGCATTAAATATGTTCTTAAGTAACGAAACTGTTTCAAATTGGGGTGCCATGTTCGCCATGTCTGTTGCCTCTTTAATACCAGTGTTTATTATCTTTTTCATCTTCCAACGTTATGTTGTAGACGGTATTAGTACAAGTGGTTTAAAAGGTTAATCAAAGGTAATTGTTGAGCAATTATCACTTGAAGAAGTTTTTAAGGGGGATGTTCGTATGAGCGCATTAAATAAAGCATTTGAATGGATCACAAAAGTTGCGTATTTGAACTTATTATGGATTGGATTTACTTTATCTGGTTTAATCCTATTAGGTTTATTTCCATCGACTGCCGCAACCTTTGCAGTAGTAAGAAAATGGGTCTCAGGAAATACTGATATTCCTCTATTTAAAACTTTTTGGAAAGCCTTTCGTGAGTCAATAGTTCAAGCGAATATTCTTGGATATATAGCAGTCGCAGCAGGCTATATTTTATACTTAGATTTCTTATTTATTACATTAGTCGAAAACGATTATGTAATGTTACTTACCATTCCATTTTTATTTGTTTCAATACTATTCATATTAACATCATTTTACCTTTTTCCTGTGTATGTTCACTATGATATGAAAGTATTACAAGTAATTAAAAGTGCCTTTTTTATTATGGTATTAAATCCGTTACCGACATTGGTTATGGTAATGGGAGTGTTCGGTATTACATATGGTTTATGGAATTTGCAAGGGTTAGCATTGTTTTTTAGCATGAGTTTACTCGCTTTAGGATTAACGATGCCCGCACATAAAGCTTTTTCAAAAATACAGAAAAAGAAAGCTTATCTCAGTAAACAGAAATTAATGGAAGATTAAAAAGAGCTCTTGGCGGTGGTTACCCCCAAAAGTTAGAGTTTTATTATGCAGCTGATTGGCTGGATTGAGTTCGGTATTCGACTGGACTCAATCCGGCCAATTTTGTTTTTGATCGTTCATTGTTATACCAGTCGATATATTCTTCTATCCGTCTTTTTAATTCGTCATAGCTAACTAATTCTTCCCCATAATACATTTCTTGTTTTAAAATGCCAAAGAAATTCTCTATCGGAGCGTTGTCTGCGCAGGTTGCTTTACGTGACATGCTTTGGAATACCTTATTTTCTTTTAATGTCCTCACCCATTGGTTGTGCTGGTAATGCCAGCCTTGATCGGAATGGATGGTAGTGCGATAGGTTGCATGATTCTTTATTATCTCTGTGGTTTCTCTTAAAGGTTCCATGACAAGATCTAACGTTGGACGTTTCCTGATTTCAAACGCAATAACTTCTCCGTTATAAAGGTCAAAAATCGGATTTAAATATAGCTTCTCTTCGCCTAGACATTTGAATTCTGTAATGTAGGTTACTAACTTTTGAAGAGGGATAGGTGTGCTAAAGCGGCGGGATAACCGGTTTTTCGCTACTTTTCCTACGTTTCCCTTATATGAATTGTATTTACGGGATTTCCGCATAAATTTCACACATTTTAATCCCAGTTCCCGCATAATGCGATACACTTTTTTATGGTTGATAGAATGTCCTAATTTCTTTAATTCTTTCGTGATACGTTTATAACCATAGCGTTCATGAAATTTCTTAAATAGGTGTGTAATGAGTTCCTTTAATTCTGTATCCAAGTCTTCTTTCCCCATTTTTTTTACATGATAGTGATAGGTAGCTTCAGGAATACCTACAACAACGAATATATCTTTTAATCGGAACCCTTCTTCTTTGAGTTCGAATGCCACCTTTGCTTGTGCTTTTCGTGGAACGCATTCGGATTCTCCCGAAAAGCTCTCAACTTTTTTAGGTAGGCATTTTCTAACCTCAGTAGTTCATTCTCACGTTCTAATTCTTCTTCACGTGATAACTTTGTCTCTTCCTTTTTCTTCGATTTAATAGGTTTCTTAGACATAGAAGGTCTCCCCCTTGATCTTGGTTTCAGGCCTTCTATCCCTTGTTCACGAAATGCTTTCAACCCATCGTGCAATTAAGGAAGGATTGTTCAAATCAAATGGCACAGCAGTTTCTAAATAAGAAGCACCTGTCTTTAACATAAATTGTACCGTATCTAATTTAAATTGAACAGAATACTTCTCCTTCTTTTTTCTCCGTTTTAACCCCTTCATACCCTGCGCTTTATAGGCGTTTACCCAATTTTTTAATGGGGTGGAACTGGGCATATTATATTTTTTCGACAACGAGTTATATCCAATATTCCCATACAAATACTCGTTGACAAGCTTTATTTTAAATTCTTCACTATATTTGGCCATAAAAACACCCCCGAAAGTTAGATTTTCCACTCTAACTTTCGGGGGTCGGTACCGGCAAGGGCTCTTTTTTTTTGTTAATCTATTAAATGTTGTTATTCGACATAAGATGACATAAGTTCTGATAGTATTGAAATATTTTTGTAACATTCACATAACATTAGTGAAATCTAACTATGTTACAATGGTTCTGGTTCGAAGGATAGGATGAAAAGACTACACGAAAAACCTTTCAAAAAAGGGCTTACATAGAGAGAGCGTTTAAACAAATAAATTTTGTTGGAAAGTAGGGGAATCGAGTGCGAGAAATACGAGGTTTGGTAAAGGAATCTGTTGTTGTAGTAACGATTATGTCAAGTTTGTTTTTTGTTCAGACCGTTAACGCTGAAACAAAAGAAGATGTTCAAGCGCAACGATCCGAAGTACAGTCTAGTATTGACGAGAAAGAACAGGAAATTGAGGAAATTAAAGAAGAATTAATTGAGTTGAATGAACAAATTTTAAGGCTGGATGAAGCTATCGAAGATAATGAGCAAAAAATTGACGAAACAGAAAGTGAAATAACCGATGTTGAAACTGAAGTAAGTGATCTGGAAGCGAAAATCGATGAAATCCAACAAAGTATTGAGCGAAGAAATGAAATTCTTAAGGAGAGAATCTCTTCATTACAAGAAAATGGCGGTTCATCTAGTTATCTAGAAGTATTACTTGGTTCTGCTAATTTCATAGATTTTGTTGATAGAGTAGCATTAGTACATAAGATAACACAAGCAGACCAAGATTTATTAGAGAGTCAAGAAAAAGATAAGTTAGAGGTAGAAAAGAATAAAGTTGAGTTAGACAATAAGTTAGAAGAATTAGAAGATATGAAAGCAGAATATGAAGATATGCAAAAACACATCCAGGAACAAAAAGAAGAAAATGAAGAATTAAAAGAAGAATTAAAAGAAAAAGAAGAAGAAAATAGTGAGTTCTTAGATGATTTGAAAATTGAAGATGAAATATTAGCAAAAAAAGAAAAAGCACTTAAAGAAGCAGAAGAGCAACAACGCACACAAGAACAGGCAGCTAGAGGTAATGGATCAAATAATTCAAGTAATTCTGGTGATAATGCTATTGAACAGTATTCCAGCAATTCTTCCGAAAAGGTTTCAACAAGTGGTAGTACAGTAGATATCGTAACTTCAGTTGGTGAGAAGTATTTTGGTAACTCTGTTTATGTTTTTGGTGGTGGTAGAACTGCTTATGACATTGCTAATGGTCGTTTTGATTGTTCTGGTTTCGTCAGCTGGTCTTTTAAACAGGCTGGTATTAGCTTACCTGCAAGCACATCAGGATTATCGTCAGTAGGATCAAAAGTATCAGCTAGCGATATGCAACCAGGTGATCTTGTATTCTTCAATACGTATAAAACCAACGGGCATGTTGGTATATACTTGGGTAATAACAAATTTATTGGTTCCCAAAGCTCAACAGGTGTAGCTATCGCTGATATGGATAATAGTTACTGGAAATCAAAATTCACTGGCCACGTTCGTCGTGTAGGATCTTAATAAAAGTAACGAAATATGCTGAGACAGAAGTACTCAATTTACGACCAAAACACGAACATCAAACTTGATGTTCGTGTTTTGGTTCATTGTATAAGTTTCTGTTCCTTGGAAAAGTATAATTCTTCCTTGGATAAATGAATATATCCAAGGAAGAGCTTGAGATATCCAAGGAACAAACAGAATATCCAAGGAAGAGCGGTATTCTAGCAATTCCTATGAACAGAATGGAAGAAAGTTAAATCCACCTGACAGTTACTTCGTAGTTTATATTTTGGGCTCCAATTGAAACTTTCATTTCTGACTAAAAAAGGGGGGAGCTTTCAAGCTCACCCCTCATTAGATTTTGTATGACTATTAATATTAACAGAATTCAGAATACGCATTGGTCAGTTGAGTGACAATGTCTTCTACTTCATGTCCCTCAATTTGCTCACGAGGAATAAAGTGTTTTAATTCTCCACCTTTTATAATAGCCATGGATGGAGAAGAAGGTTCTACCCCTTCGAAGTATTCACGCATTTTTGCAGTTGCTTCCCGATCCTGACCGGCAAACACTGTAACCAGCTTAGTAGGTTTCTTCTCCCCATTTAATGATTGAACAGCTGCAGGTCGTGCTAATCCAGCTGCACAACCACATACTGAGTTCACTACAACTAGTGCCGTTTCCTCGTTGGTAGTCATAAATTGATCTACTTCCTCAGGAGTTGCTAATTCTTCAAAATCAGCATTGGTTAATTCATCGCGCATGGACTGTGTAATTTCTCTCATATATTCTTCATATGCATTCATGATTATACCTCCTCGTTATACTCTAATCAGATTTTAACAAATAAATGATGGTATTAGCGACTTATTTGTTTTGTTTATTTATCACGGCGCTAACCGTGTGTAAGACCCGCACTTCAAGATTCAACCATTTCAAAGAAGTTAAGTGGGTGATAATGGACGCCAACTCCCTGATAAGTTTCGTCGGGCCTGATGGGTGGAAAAAAACACTGATGGAGTCTCACAATATTTCATCTAATTGCACTTTAACCCACCCCCGAACACTATTAATAAACCAAATTTGATCATATTCACCAAGCTCTGATAAAGATACACTTTTCTCTAATAATATTTTTTCTTCAATCAATTGTTCTCGATAAGTACCTGGAAGTAATCCATCCGAAACAGGCGGAGTATAAAAACGACCATCTTTTTCAACGACAACATTCCCAATAGTATACTCCGTTATATGTCCTTCTTTGTTCCATAGAAGTGACGTTAGTACATGATCAGGCTTATCTTGATCTAATTTTTCATACATTTCTCTGTTAGTTGTTTTATGGTATAAATAAATATTCCTTCGATCTATTGGCTCAGGTGCTAGGGCGGTTTGAATAGGTTCTTCTAATGCTTTGACTGGTTGATGTTCAAGTTCCATACGGCCTGATGGATGGTATAATAATCGAACTTTATAACACCCATTCTGATATTGAGCTGCTAGCATGAATAATTTTTCTTTTATTTCTTCTTCGTGAAAGGGGTAACCAAAATATTGGGTTGATTGCTTGAGTCTTTGTAAGTGATAAGTCATTAATGGATAGCTACCATTATCTAATTTTATCGATTCCAATAATGAAACGGTTGTTCTTTTTTGATGTAATATTTCTGCTTTTTGGTTTAATTCATGGTATTCATTTATACTTGTTGAATCCCAAGTGATACCTCCGCCGGTACCGTAAATGGCATCATTTCCATTAAGTATAACTGTACGAATAGGGACATTAAAAGTTGCCTCTCGTTCGGGAGAAATCCAGCCAATGGCACCGCAATATATTTCTCTGGGTGTATCTTCTAACTCTGCAATATATTTCATTGTTTCTACTTTTGGTGCACCTGTTATCGAACCACAAGGAAATAAAGCTTGAAACCAATCATATACCTTCTTTGTTTCCAAATTTGCTTCAATTGTAGACGTCATTTGGTGAACGGTTGGATATGTTTCAATATCAAATAAGCTTTTCACTTTGACGGAACCAGGTTTAGCAATTCGTCCAATATCGTTTCGTAATAAGTCGACAATCATGACGTTTTCCGCTTGATCTTTTTCCGAGTTTCTTAAATTTTGTTTGAATTGTAGATCTTCTTCATAAGTTCGTCCACGTTTTATTGTACCTTTCATAGGTTTCGTGATAATTTTCCCATTTTTCACTTGGAAAAATAACTCTGGTGAGGCAGATAAAATCTGGTTAGACCCAATATCAAGGTAGGCACAATAGGAAGCAGCTTGATTCTTTACTAGTTGTTGATAAAACGAATACGGATCACCTGAAAAGTGAGCTTTAAGTCTTGTTGTATAATTAACTTGATAAGTGTTTCCTAATTCTATCGCCTTTTTTATACTAGTAATATTATGTTTATAAGCCTGATAACTAGTAGTGTGTTTCCATTCCGAAAGCTGATAAACCATGCCTTCCACATTGTCTTTATGGTCAGTTGGTTTCTCAAATGCAGCTAGCCAAATTAGTGGTAATTGATTGTGCTGTTTATGTACATGGTAACTAGGATCAAATGCGGGTGCGGCTTCATATGAGACAAAGCCTGCAATGTAATAGCCCTTGTCGAGAAATTGTTCCAACTCTTCAAATATAGTGGTTATTTCATTAATATTATTTGTATTCCACACCTTAATCGGATTGGTGAATTGCTGGACAGTATGATGAAAATTAAATTGCAAGAAATTTTTATTCATTTAATCCACTCCATCAATAGCTTGTTTATAACTGTTTTGGATCATATTAAAGCCATACTCTGTAAGGATAGCTTCAGGATGAAACTGTATTCCTTCTACTCTGTATTGTTTATGTTTTACTGCCATGATCTCTTCATGATAGGTTATCGCCGTTGTTACTAATTCATTCTCTGGCAGTTTTTTAGCAATAAGAGAATGATATCTGGTTACGGAGATGTCGTTTGGTAAAGAATCAAAAACATCTTTACCATTATGTTTTATTTTCGAAACTTTCCCATGCATGGGTGCTAATGCTTTCGTTACTTGTCCGCCAAAATAATGGACGATAATTTGCATGCCCAAGCATACACCAAAGATAGGGATCGTTGTATAGAAATAATCCAATATAGATATACATTCTTTTTGATCTTCTGGTGATCCCGGTCCAGGAGATAATACAATCAAATCAGGATTTAGTGATTTGATTTTCTCCATTGTAATATTATCATTTCGAAAAACGACCACATCATCCGTTAATTGCCGGTAATATTGCACAAGATTATATGTAAATGAATCATAATTATCGATGATAATAACCACTTTTATTCTCCCTTTCTTCACAAGCATACCATATGTAATTATAGCGCATATCCACTTATTCCTCTAATATTTGTTTTTAATTTTGTCATCACACACCTGACCTTATTTACCTTAATTTTCAAAAAACTATTGACAGTTTTAAAGATTATGATACTATTATAAATGTCTAATTGATAATGAATTTCATTATTAAAAGTAAAGCAGGAAGGCAATGGAATTTTATGAAGAAGCGATATTTAATTGTATTACTAGTTATTTTATCTCTAGTCTCATTATTTATTGGGGTGATCGAATTAAATCCAAAGGATTTACTCCAACTAACAGAAGATCAAAAAGAGATTTTACTTATCAGTAGGTTTCCGCGTTTAATGAGTATCATCATTGCGGGAATGAGCATGAGTATATGTGGCTTAATCATGCAACAACTAAGCCGGAACAAATTTGTCTCACCGACAACAGCAGGTACAATGGATTCTGCACGATTTGGTATTTTAGTAGCTTTAATGATATTTCCTTCTGCAGGTCCAATTGAGAAAATGGTAGTGGCATTTACGTTTGCGTTGATAGGAACCTTTATCTTTATGAAAATACTAGAAAAAGTTAAATTTAAGGATCCTATTTTCATCCCATTAGTTGGATTGATGTTTGGGAATATTGTTAGTTCGATTACAACATTTTTTGCTTATAAAAATGATCTGATTCAGAATATGTCTTCCTGGCTCCAAGGAAACTTCGCTCTCATTCTACAAGGACGATATGAAATGTTATACATAAGTGTGCCTTTAGTGATTTTTGCTTATATCTATGCAAATAAATTTACGATAGCAGGTATGGGGGAAGATTTTTCCAAGAATTTGGGGATGAATCATAAACGAGTAGTCAATGTGGGACTGGTAATTGTAGCGATTATAACTTCTGTCGTCATACTGACAGTAGGCATGATCCCGTTCTTAGGCTTAATTATTCCGAATATTGTTTCTATCTATCGGGGAGACCATTTAAAAAATAGCTTGCCACATACAGCATTATTAGGAGCTGTATTTGTATTAGCTTGTGACATTTTAGGAAGAATTATCATATTCCCGTATGAAATTGCCATTGGTGTAACAGTTGGTGTTATTGGTAGTGGGATCTTCCTTTACTTAATCATGAGGAGATCTGCATATGCGTCTTAAGTCAAAATT
Organism: Gracilibacillus salitolerans; assembly: GCF_009650095.1. Lineage (GTDB taxonomy): Bacteria > Bacillota > Bacilli > Bacillales > Amphibacillaceae > Gracilibacillus > Gracilibacillus salitolerans. The sequence continues at coordinate 1,992,651 of NZ_CP045915.1, forward strand.
ATCCATATTAATTATGTTAAGTATTATCCTAATTGCTATTTATTTATTTGCAGGTATTCCTGGTAATTGGGAATACATATTGCCTAGAAGGTTTAGTAGAGTGTTAGCAATCATCGTAACAGGCTCTGTTATAGCAATCGCAACAGTAGTATTTCAAACGATCACGAATAACAGGATCTTAACACCAAGTGTAATTGGTTTAGATTCACTCTATGTATTGTTGCAAACATTTTTTATATTTGCTTTTGGTTCTACAAGTGCTTTTGCGGTAAATCCAAATTTAAACTTTGCTTTATCTGTCGGCGCGATGGTTGTATTTGCCTTTTTACTTTATCATTTGCTCTTTAAAAAGCAGAAAAATGTCTACTTTCTATTATTAGTAGGTATTGTGTTTGGTACATTTTTTGGAAGTTTATCTTCTTTTATGCAAGTATTAATTGATCCGAATGAATTTATGATTGTACAAAATCGGATGTTTGCAAGTTTTAATAATGTAAATACCGAAATACTGTGGTTTGCAATCATTCTCATCGTTCTTACTATTATGTATTTATGGAAGTACATAAAGTTATTAGATGTCATGTCATTAGGGAAAGAACATGCGATTAATTTGGGTGTTGATTATGATGAGGTGGTAAAACGGTTGTTAATTGTAATAGCGATCTGGATTTCTGTTGCAACAGCACTGGTTGGTCCGATTATGTTCTTAGGGTTGTTAGTAGCAAATGTCACCTATGAGTTTATGAAAACTTATCGCCATAGTTATCTTCTGATCGCTTCAGCTTTAGTGAGTATTGTCGCATTAATAGGTGGACAGTTAGTAGTAGATCGTATTTTTTCATTCGAAACGACATTAAGTGTAATTATTAATTTCATTGGTGGAGCTTATTTCTTATATCTGATTTTAAAGGAGAATAAAGCATGGTAGAAGTACAGGATATTACAAAAAAGTATGGAAATACTGCAGTTGTAGATCAGGTCTCTGTTTCGATTCCAAAAGGGAAAATCACATCTTTTATCGGTCCGAATGGTGCAGGTAAAAGTACCTTACTATCGATTGTTAGTCGCTTAATAACAAAGGATGCTGGAGAAGTTCGAATAGATGACCAGGAAATTTCATCCGTCAAAAGCAATGCGTTAGCAAAAAAAATTGCTATTTTGAGGCAATCCAATCACTTAAATGTAAGATTAACCGTAAAAGAACTTGTTAGCTTCGGTCGTTTTCCGTACTCACAAGGAAGGTTAACAAAGGAAGATCATCAATTTATCCAAGATGCAATTGATTATATGGAGCTTAACGATATGCAAGATAAATTCCTTGATCAATTAAGTGGCGGTCAAAAACAACGTGCTTTTATAGCGATGGTAATTGCCCAGGACACAGATTATATTCTATTAGATGAACCTCTTAATAATCTGGATATGAAGCATTCCGTACAAATTATGAAGGTATTAAGAAGGTTGGTAGATGAGTTAGGTAAAACGGTTGTCATAGTGATACATGATGTCAATTTCGCATCTGTCTATTCAGACTATATTGTGGCATTAAAACATGGCAAAATTGTTCATCAAGGTCCCAAAAATGACATGATTGATAAGAAAGTCCTCCGAGATGTCTATGATATGGACATTCAAATTCAAGATATTGATCAATGTAAAATTTGTTTATATTTTCATTAATGTTATCTATGTGAACACTTTTCCATCATGGTAAAACATGTTGATAGGGCCCATTAACATGTGACAGCGAGAAACAGTGATTCATATTAATATATTTAAAAAAATTTAAAGGGGTGTACAATCATGAAGAAATTTCTTTTCTTTTTAACTTTAATAGCACTATTATTTGTTGTAGCAGCGTGTGGTGCTGACAGTGATAGTGATGCACAAGCAAATGAAGCAGAAGGTCAATCAGGTGAAGAGGCAGACGCTTCAGAAGAATCAGCTGAAGATGGAGAACAGCCTGCAGAAGTAGTGGTAGAACATGAATTAGATACAACCACGGTACCAGTGAATCCAGAAAAAGTAGTGGTGTTTGACTATGGTACATTAGAAACATTAGATGAATTAGGAGTAGAGGTAGCAGGTGTGCCTCAAGGAAATCTTCCACCTCACTTAGAAAAGTTTGAAGGTGAAGAGTATACAAATGTTGGTTCATTGAAAGAACCTGATTTTGAAGCGCTAGCTGTTCTTGATCCAGACCTTATCATTATTTCTGGTCGACAATCTGAAGTATATGAAGATTTAGCAGAGTTAGCGCCAACCATTTATATGGGAGTAGATACGGCTAACTATTTAGAGTCATTCCAAGTAAATGTGGAAACGTTAGGGGAAATCTTTGCTAAAGAAGATGAAGCAGCGGAGAAATTAGATGAAGTACTAGCAATTGTTGATGAAGTAAAAGCTACTACAGATTCTTCTGATGGTAAGGGATTAATTATTTTAACAAATGACGGTGGTATTAGTGCCTATGGTGCTGGTTCACGCTTTGGTTATATACACGATGAATTAGGTGTAGCACAGGCTGATGATAATATTGAAGTAGCGACACATGGTCAAAATGTAAGCTTTGAATATATCTCAGAAACGAATCCAGACTATTTATTTGTTGTAGACCGTAACACGATTGTAGGTGGAGAAGAATCTGCTCAGAAAACCTTAGACAATGATCTTGTCCAAGGTACAAATGCAGCGCAAAATGATAAAATCATTTACTTAGATCCATACTTCTGGTATGTTTCTGGTGGCGGTTTAGTTTCTGTTAAAGAAATGGCAACGGAAGTTAAAGAAGCAATTCAATAATAGACTGATTTTTCATATCAAGCATTCTTACCCGTTTTCATCTGTGATGGAAACGGGTTATTTATTTCTACTATCTGAAAGAATAACTTACGAGAAAAACTGCTCACTGTCTGGCTTAAAGTGTCCAAAACAGGTGAATTTGTTTGAAAGAGTAAGTTCCTCTACATACTTTATCACGGCGCTAACCGTACGTAAGTCCCCTACTGATGGAAGTCTCACTTTATAGATTTCATTCATCTTTCTTATTCCTTCCTACTATTATTTTCACAAAATTTTATAGAAACTTAACATACTTTTAAAATCTGATAATAAAATATAAATAATATTAGCTTAACCCTAATACAGCCCTCCTTGAATAGAAAAAGAAAAGTCGTCATCCAATCAGCGGTATGGACTCTGTCAGAAGGTCGAAACTGCTCTTTGCTAACCGTCCGTAAGACTTCACTTCAGGATTCAAGCATTTCAATACGTTAGGTAGGGAATAACCGGATACTAACTTCTGCAGTAGCAAACATCATCATTATATATTCTACAAAAATTAGTAGTCTAGACTAAACCCAATATAAACGGCACAAAATACGTTTTAGAATCTTGGAACCTTGGAACATGATGGGGAATATCGTGGTGGTTCGAAAATTATATGTATAACACAAAGTATAGGTTTGTGTTTTATAAAATAAATATAAGGGGGTTTCATTTAATGAAACATAACAAATGGTGGTTGTTAGTGTTAGCACTCTTTCTTGGTTTAGTACTAGCTGCGTGTTCCGATGCAAGCGATAGCACAGAAGAAGATCAGGCAGAAGAAAATCCGGGTGATAGCTCAGAAGAGGAAAAGGCTGAAGAAGAAAATCCAAGCAATGGTGAAAAAGTTTTACGATTTGCATCTACTTCTGATATACCGACAATGGATCCCATCTTAGCAGAAGATAATGTATCTTTTCAATACACAGATACAGTGTATGAAGGGTTATACCGCTTGGCTCCTGAAGGTGAAATTGTTTCTGGTATTGCTAAGAAGGATGAAACAGAAGTCAGTGAAGATGGATTAACGTATACTTTTCATTTGCGTGAAGATGCACAATGGGAAAATGGTGATCCTGTCACTGCACATGATTTCGTTTATGGATGGCAACGTGCCATTAATCCGGATAACGGATCATTCTATGCTAACTACTTAATGAATGGCAAAGTTAAAAACGCTGCGGAAATCTATATAACTGAAGATGAAGAATCAGATGTAGAACCATTAGATCCGTCTGAATTAGGAGTAAGCGCTCCTGATGATTACACTTTTGTTGTTGAATTAGAAAAGCCAGTACCTTATTTTGAATCTTATGCTGCTTTCCCAACATTCTTGCCGATGAATCAAGAATTTGTTGAAGAACAAGGTGATGATTTCGCTCTAACACCGGATAGTATTCTTTCAAATGGACCTTTCAAAATGACGGAATGGAATACAGAAGCAGGTTGGGAATTAGAAAAAAATGACACGTACTGGGATGCAGAAAATGTGGGATTAGATGGTATTTCTGTAAAAGTAATTAAAGATGCAGATACAGCACTTTCAAACTATGAAGTTGGTGAATTAGACCGAGTTACCTTATCAGGTACGCAGGTACAAGATAATCAAACAAGTCCAGAATTCCATTCGCTTACGGAAACAACTATTTTCTGGCTAAAGTTTAATCAAGATTCTGAATCTGTAAGCGAGTATATGCAAAATGTTAACTTTAGAAAAGCATTAGCAAAAGCATTCAATAAACAAGCATATATTGACGTTGTTTATGGCAACGACTCAACTCCAGTTAATTTCTTTGTTCCGGAAGGATTTGTTGAGCATCCAGAAACAGGAGAGGATTTCCAAACAGGTAGTGATGTTTTAGCCTATGACGTGGAGGTAGCACAAGAACTATGGGCAACAGCAAAAGAAGAAATAGGGTTTGATGAAGTGACATTATCTTTCTTAAGTGGAGACAGTGATGTAGCAAAAAATATTAGTGAATTCATGAAAACAGAACTAGAAAGCAATTTAGATGGTTTAACAATAGAAGCCAACAATGTCCCATGGGCACAACAATTAGAAATTATGCACGAACAAGATTATGAATTAGCAGTTTCTGGTTGGGGACCTGACTATAAAGACGCTGTTTCTTTCGTAGACCTTTGGGTAACAGATGGAGAAAACAATGACATTGGATATTCTAACGAAGAATATGACGCACTTGTAAAAGCTGTAAAAGGAGAGCTTGCAACAAGACCGTCAGAACGTTTCGAAGCAATGCAAGAAGCAGAAAAAATCGCGTTAGAGGAAGCTGCAATTGGACCAATTATGCAACGTAAAACTTCTGTACTTGCTAAAGACTATTTAAAAGGTATGGAATCACTAAATCCATTCGGCAACGATTATAGCTTCAAATATGTTGATATAGTTAAGTAAGCCATATTGAAAATCTAAACTTATATGATGGAAAGATAAAGAGAGTATAGCTTAGAATCTAAGCTATACTCTCTTTTTGCGATTTTAAGTATAATAGGAACTCTCTACCTAAACCTCACCCTTTGCATTCTATAAAATTTAATGATGATACTTTTAGAACATTAATCCATCTCATTAATATGTATAAACAATCGAAAAGGCCTATATCATTTTCAATAATTAGGCAAAAATACTTATGTATGTAGGTCTTTTTTATGATATAATAGTGATTGAGAATCGCAATATTTACTTGGAATTGATTGATGCTGTTGTATATTGTCTTATCATTAGGTATTATGGAATACAGGAACTGATTATATTTTACTAGATAAGATTAAGGGGAAATGATTATGTCATCATCAACTGAAGTGAATACTAATGAGATCATCAAAGAATTATACAATGGATCTGTCCAAACCATTAAAAATGTTGTACCAGTTGAACATCAATTTGAATCACCAAAAATGTCTACTAATCCTTTAAATATAAAGTATGGAGTATTGATTGGATATAGTGGAACATTTAAAGGGGATTTATTAATTCAAGCGGATCACAATGTATTTAGTTCTATTGGAGAAGCTTTGTATGGGATGCAGTTGTCAGAAGATATGTTAGATTCTTTCTCGGGTGAATTAGGTAATATGTTGGCAGGTGGGCTTTCTACTCATTTAGCAAATGCAGGTATTGATACAGACATCACACATCCAACTATCATAAGTGGTAATGCAAATTTAACTGGTTTTAAGAGAATACTTGAGGTAGAAATACACTATCCAAGCATTGGTGATATGAAAATGTCACTTTTATTAAATCAATAAAAGGCTGGTGACAATATAATGGAAGAAACCATAACAAAAACAATTATTTTTAAATTAAATAATCAAGAATACGGTGCAAATATTGATCAAATACGATCCATTGAAAGACTAGAAGACATTGTTTCATTACCGCAAACATCTGATTTTATTAAAGGAATCATCAATTTGCGTGGTAGTGTGACTCCGATTATCGATTTACGTACGAGACTTGGAATGAAAGAGACAGAACCAACCGAACAGACAAGAGTACTAATTGCAAATGTTCGCGATGTACAAGTAGGCTTAATTGTGGATGAAGCAACAGATGTCATTGATATTTCACCAGAAGTAGTGGATGATGCACCTGAGCTAGTGAAAGGTGTAGATTATCGATATATGAAAGGTGTAGCCAAACTAGCAGATCGGGGTATGTTACTTTTATTAGACCTTGATTATGTATTAAGTTTGGATGAGATCAATCAAGTTCAACAAGTAGCAGATGAATAAATATTACATAAATCAACGGAGGGGAATTCCTTGGCACGAGTGTTAATTGTAGACGATGCTGCCTTTATGCGCATGCAATTAAAAAATATTTTTACAAATTTAGGATATGAAGTAGTTGGAGAAGCAGAAAACGGACAACAAGCAGCAGGTTTGTATGAAGAATTACAACCAGATATTGTTTCGATGGATATTACAATGCCCGAAATGAACGGTGTAGAGGCAACGAAAGAGATAAAAAGTAAAGATGCCAACGCAACGATCATTATGTGTTCTGCAATGGGGCAGCAACAAATGGTATTAGATGCCATAAAAGCAGGTGCCTCTGATTTTATTGTAAAACCATTCACAGAAGACCGTGTAAAAGAAACATTAGATAAACTAATATAAAGAGGTAGTATTGCAGTCTTGCTAAGTTATGTTAACCCGTTTCGATAAAAGGAAACGGGTTTTTGAATGTTGTTAGTGATAAGCATAGGATAGTTTGTTAACTAGCTTTGATATTACGAACAACATATTTCTGCTTAAACGAAACTATATATGGTCGTAATGCTTGGATAATAACACCAGTAAATAACGCATTAAGCAATGTGCCAATCCCGACATCTCCTTGAAAGAGAAGAGCAATGATAACTAAAGCAATACTTATTATAGCACGAGATTTACCAAACGATAATCCTGTTTTATCCGTTAAAATAACCATGGAGCGGTCCATTGGATTAGGCGCAAAGCTAGATTCTAAATAAATTGCAATCCCGATCCCGGAAAAAATGATACCAAGTAGAAGTAAAATACATTGTTCCAACCAACCGCCAGGTGTTAACCAAGACCCCTGAATAAATAACCACGAATCAATCCCGATACCAGTGATTAATGAAGTTAGCATCGCAAATAATTCAGGCTTGACTTTTATTGCAAGTGCATTGATCATTACTATACTGAAGCCGACGATAATTTCCCAACTTCCAATGGACAATCCGAATGATCGATATAAACCTACGAGCAAGGCATCGAAGGGTGATGCTCCTAATTGAGATTGAATAGTTAACGAAATACCCAGTGTTAACGTGATAATACCTAATATATATATAATAAAAGATCGTGCTATTTTTTGTAACATAGTATTTCTCCCCCTAGCACGATATACTATAACAAAAAAACGATGCAAAGGAAACAAAGCAATACTTATTATTGAACAATGTTACTTAAATCTAATTCGAAAGAGACGTCAGGGGTAATAGTTATTTCTGGATATTGAGATTCCCATTCTTTTGGTTTCCAATCTCTAAATTTACTTTTGGCAGAAGCACCAATCATTAGAGGATCAATCTCTAACTCTTGAAATTTCTGTATTAATTTATGCCCTTCCTCTTGTAGTGTTTTTGAAACAGCCTGTTCCAGTTCTTTTTTTTCTGCAAAAGTTTTAATTGTCCCTTTTTTTGATTCTGTTAACGTACCACTGATATCAGCCTTAATGACTACCTCCCCTTTTGATTTCCAATGTAAACTTCTTGTTGATCGAATCGAGCTAATGGCTATGGTTTTCTTTTTTTCTTCCCATTCAAATTCATACGTATGGTCTTCACAATCTTCATATAATAATTTAAATACAAAAAATCGCTCATAGGGGATTTGATGAACCAATTTATCATCTTTCATCATACCTAATGCTGCTATATCGATAGAAGTTTCACTTTGTTTCAAGATGGGAAGGAAAGGATCCATTCCTTCTCCGACTAGACGATAATTAAATTGATGCAAATTCATCTTAGGAATATTTGATTTACTATTATTTTCAATAAGTTTCTCGATGAACCGCGAAAGTGTTAATTCCATATTATAATCCGCTTTCAATAGTGTTTCTGCATCTCCTTGTACAATTGCTACACTAATATCCCGTCCCAGATCCGGTACTTCATTAATGCCGTAAAGAATATCCTCGATGCCTTTGTTCATGAGTTCCTCGCCAAATAAAATAGCTATTATATTACCAATTTCTACTTGAAATGGTGCTTCCGTCTGAATAAAGGCATTAATATCCTGAAAAGTTTTAGCATTACCCGTATAGCTTATATTATCACCCATCTCCGTTTGCTCGCTCCGGCCATAAACGGGAGCAACAGCGCTTCCTTTGTAGGTTTCCGTAGCAGGATCCCAATCGTAGCCAAACGTCATGATTAATTCGACATCGTCAAGTATTTTTGTTTTGATACAACCTGTTAATAATAAGCAACATATCAATATAAGCCAGATTCTATTTGTTTGCATGTTTTTTCTTCACTCCTGTTGCGATTTTATGGAAAAGATATAATAAAGGGATATAGATAAATAATAAAACTAGACCAACTCTTGACATGATGGTAGTTATTTTTTCGATGATAAGAAAATTGTGAATAAAATAAATACTTGAAACCCCTATGAGTGCACAAAAGATGCTAATTTTTCGAAAAGAGAATGTAGTAATCCGATGAAAACTTTGCATACTTGCCCAAAAATATAAACAACTGCTTGCTATAATGGCAATCAAATGCAAGCTAATCCCAACATATTCAAACCTTTCTATAATCGGAAAGTTAATAACCTTCCATAATTGTAGAGTTGGCCAGGATACTAACTGAATATGCTGCTCATTGTAATACATAAATATTGCAATCGCTGAAAAAAGGTAGACTGACGTTGTAAAAATATTACTTGAAATGGCCCACTTTAATCCTGATTGAAAACGATGTATAAACGGCGCATAAACTAAAATTAATTCAATCCCTAATAAACAAAAGGACATTGGTTCCATAGCTAGAATGATATCTTTTGGTGGAGTATTAAAAACAGGTAACAAATTACTAAAATGACCAACCATAAAAGCTTTATATTTAAAAATTGCCAAAAATGCAGTAAAAAAAACACTGAAAAATGCGAAACCGACCACTGTTCGAAATCCACCAAGACAAATATATAATATTAAAACAAGTAAAATAAACAGGAAAAAGTGGATGGACATATCTGGGAAGAACCATATTTGAATAATTTCGATATAGGAAACTAATACAATGATGGATATAATAAACAGATACAAACCGAATATGAATGTTAACAATTTCCCAAGTAAGTTACCAAATATATACTGATGAACACCCATGAAGTCAATCTGCTGATCGCCCACTATTTTCCAAATGATGACAATAATAAATGTTGTAAGTAAACCGGTTAGAATAATGCTAATCTAGGAATCATAACCGGCAATACTTGCAATTTGACGTTCAAAACTTAATATTCCTTCTCCAATCTGAGTAGCATGAATAATATAGAATAACAAAAACGGCGAAACCATTTGTGATATGTCCGGTTTAAAATGATTCATGATTCACCTACTTTCCTTTGCCTTTCTTTAGCCTTGTTCTATTAGTATTTATCCGATTCTTATCTTTGGCTGTAGTAATGATGGGTCTTGCTCCTTGGAAATTAAAGGGTAAGCGTATCATAGCATCCTTTAGATCTCTCCAACGGGGAGGATATAAAGGTTCTAGGAATGGTCTGCCGATTGAAGTTAATCTTAAAAGATGTGTGATGAGAAACATAATCGCAATAATAATACCGATAAGTCCCCACATCTGGGCAAATATAATGAACGGAAAACGCAGTAATCGTATGGTATTACCAATCCGATAGATAGGTGTCGTGAAAGATGCCAGTGCTGCTAATGCGACCAAAATCAGTAATACGTTACTTGTGAGTCCTGCTTCCACTGCCGCTGTTCCGATCACAATACCACCAACGATACCGATTGTTTGACCGATTTTTGTTGGAAGTCGTGCACCAGCTTCTCGTAATAACTCGATCGTTAATTCTAAAATTAAAACTTCAAGTATCGGAGGGAATGGAATATCCTTCCTAGAGGAAATTAAGGTTCCCAAAAGGTCTCCAGGAACAATGTGATAATGATAAGTTAACACGGCAACATACATAGGTGTAATGAGTACAGAAAAGATGACAGCAAAAATACGAATAATTCGAAATGCGCTCGCAATGGGCCAAGTTAAAAAATAATCTTCATAGGATGCAAAGAATTCAACTAGTGTAGTTGGTGCAATTAACACATGAGGTGAGCCATCAACGACGATTGCGATTTTTCCTTCCACTAAAGCACTGCTGACTCTGTCTGGTCGTTCGGTATCCATAAACTGTGGAAACGGTGATTGAGAATTATCTGAAATCATTTGAGCAATAAATGAACTGTCCATGACCTGGTCATATTCTACATCGGAAATTCTTTGCTCAATGGTATCGACATTTTGCTGATTGGCGACTCCGTCTAAATAGACAATGGAAATATCAGTTTTTGTAACCTTACCTACTTGAAGGTTTTTTACATGTAATTGAGGTAATTTTATTCTTTTTCGAATTAGATTAATATTCGTATTTAAATCTTCGATGAAAGCAAGTTTAGGACCAAGAACACTGAATTCAATTTCGGGTTGGGTTACTTGTCGATCCACTTCAAATTTAGCAGGAATAAGTAATATGTTTGGACTATTATTAGTAAGTTTTAGAGCAATAAAGCCAGTTAATAATTTCTCTTCCATTTTTTTAATATCTGATGTTATTTCTGTCTCAGAAAAAGGCAGCAAATTTTCTAATACATCAAGGTTATCAATCTTTGCGTCTTCTAATTTCCCAAAGAGATTAGCTTCAATCTTATCTAAATTAATTAGCGATTGATAATAAAAGATCTCAATATTATTAACGTTTCCAAGAGTGATATGCTTGAAATCATCACTATCTTTCATTATATGGAGTAGGTCATCGAAATTTTTAATTTCTTTATTTTGTTGTTTATCTTGCTTTCGATTATTTAAGATTTTTTTTCTTATCATGATAAATACCTCTTGGATAAAGATTATAACTAGTATGTGTTGTATGACCTTTAAGTATGTATCGTTTCATTGATTGTGTTAGATGAGTAGATTAGTGGTAAAAATGAAGATAGTTCGCTATCATCAAAGTAGTAACAAAAGGAGGCAAATTATGGACTTGTCAAGTAACTTTCTTCAAACAGACCGTCATGAAATGCTTTACCATAAAGCGGAGAAATTAGCTATGAAAATAAAAAATAGAAAGCAACAAGCCGATAGTGAGGCAACTTTACCTAAAGAAAATATTGAAGATTTACGGAAAGAAAACTATTTATCATTAACTTTACCAAAGGAATACGGTGGTGAATCACTGTCTTTGTATGAGTTTTTGCTTATGCAAGAAAAATTAGCAGAAGGCGATGGGTCAACGGCTCTATCTGTCGGCTGGCATTTAGGAGTAGTCAAAGAGTTGAGTGAAGAGAAATTATGGGATCCCCAAAAGTTTGATTTCATTGCCAAAGAAGTAGGGGAGAAACAAAAATTGGTAAATCGTTGTGCAACCGAACCTGCTACAGGAAGTCCAACACGTGGCGGAATTCCTGAAACCACTGCTGTTTTGGCTGGTGAAGAATATGTCATTAATGGTAAAAAAACATTTACAACCATGGCATTAGTGCTGGACTATTATATTGTAACGGCATATGTGAAAGAAAAAGATGCTGTCGGCTCTATATTAATTCCGAAAGAAACAGAAGGTCTAAGTGTTGACAAAACATGGGATACTCTAGGTATGCGTGGAACAGGTAGTGATGATTTAATTCTAGAGAATGTACGTGTACCAAAAGAGAATTTAGTAGAATTAAGTGATAAACCGAAGAGACCAGGTCCTAAAGGTTGGTTATTACATATTCCGGCTTGTTATCTAGGGATTGCGCTTGCAGCTCGTAATGATGTGATTCAATTTGCCAAAGAATTTCAACCAAACAGTTTAAATAAGCCGATATCTGAAGTGGAACATATTCGTAATAAAGTAGGAGAAATCGATTTAAAGCTATTACAGGCACGTTACTTTATGTATAGTGTTGCAGAGAAATGGGATACACATCCAGATAAACGTGGACAGTTAATAAAAGAATTGGGAGCTGTAAAGCTAGTTGCTACTAATAGTGCAAATGAAGTAGTCGATCTCGTGATGCGAATTGTTGGAGGGCGTGGTTTATCCAAACATATGCCGTTTGAGCAATATTACCGTGACGTCCGAGCAGGACTTCATAACCCACCAATGGATGATATGGTTATCTCCTCATTAGCAAAAAACGCATTTTCGTAATATGAAAATTCCGGTATAATCCGCCGGTTCTTATTTGTAGTAGATAACAACTGCGAACTAGTGGAATTTCAGATTTGATTTCTTCCATTCTTTCCGTAAAGAGTTTAAGAATACCGCTTCGGCAGAATAATGCGCTTTCCGCGGGCTCGGCTTCAGCTAACTTGGTAAAGAAACCCACTTTACCAAGTGGATCTTCAGCTCTCACTGTCCCACAGGAGTCTCCGTATTCTGCCTACGCTAATAAAATGGATCTATCTTTTAAAAGTGGAAGAATTTAGAAATTAATTCCTAAGGATCTATGCTTTCTATAATCAGAACACTACACTAAGCGGAGGGAAAATACGCAGACTCCTACGGGAACAGCACGAGCTGAAGCCGTGCCCGTGGAAAGCTCAGTATTTTCTCGCAGCGTATACATGCACTCATCAAAATTCAGAATGGAAGAAAGTGAATCTAAGTTCACAGTTTATGTTTTTTGTTAATATTTTTAGTTTTGATGTAATACTTTCAAATTTCTACTCTGCTAAAATGGTATATTTCCCTAATGAAAAAAGCATGCTTAATTGTTTAAGCATGCTTTTGGTTGTTTTTCGTGTCTTCTAATATAAATTGATACGTGCTGAGTAATTCTTCAAAACGGTCTTCCCATCGTTGCTTTTGTGCGTAGCGAACTGCATTTTGTTTCAATTGGTATCGCCAATCTTCATCATTTAGAATCGAATTAATAGCGTCAATAAATGAATCTATATGATTGCTATCACATAACTTCCCGGTAAAACCCTCTTGGACAATATTTTTCACGCCACCTTCATTTGCCGCAACTACTGGTGTTCCTGTCGCTAGTGCTTCTAAAACTACATTTCCAAAAGTTTCTGATTCAGAAGGAAATACAAAAATATCACTGGCAGAAACAATTTTTGCTACATCATTTTGTGGTAAAAATCCTGTATACGTTACATTTTGGTGCCAGTCATTTTTTAGACTATTTTTAGAAGGACCGTCACCAATAATAAGCCAATGGATGTTATCTTGTAGTTCAGAAGGAAGTTGTTTTGCAATCTGTGGAAGTAACTCTACATTTTTCTCTGGTGCTAAACGACCAACATAGCTTAAAATATAGCGTTCTTTAATATTATATTTCTTTCTGATTTCTTCAGCAGAGTAGTATGGGTGAAAAATGGTCGTATCAACACCGCGTTGCCAAATTTGTAAATGCTGAAACCCTTTTTTTTGTAATTGATGACAGGTTACAGCAGATGGTACAAAAATACGAAGTAATGGTTGATGAAACCATTCCATATAACGCCAGAGTGCTTTCGATAACAAGGATAAATGATAATATTTTAAATAATGATCAAAATCGGTATGGTAAGATCCAACAATGGGAATATTATATTTTTTTGCGAGATGAAGTCCTGTTAAACCAATCGAAAAAGGTGTGGCGACATGGATGATATCAGGTTGGAATTTTTTTATAATTTCTTTTAAATGAGCGGTGTTTGGTAAAGAGATCCGACAGTCTTTATAAAGCGGGAACGGAAAACTGGATTGACGGTAGATTTGGCCAGCGCTTATTTCTTTTCTTGTTTGCTTTGGCGATATCACAATATAAGAATGGTGGCTCTGATCTAAATATTTCGTAAAACGCCCCAATGTCTTTGCAACACCATTAACATCTGGAAGAAAGGTATCCGTAAAGATAGCTATTTTCATATTGTCTCCCCCTTAGGAACTATATTCCTCACTTCAAACATATGTCGAAAAAATGTAAAGAACAACAGGAATATGTAAAATGAATGTAAAAAATAACTAACACAGATAAAAATAACGCTTTCAAAAAGAAAAATGTTTTTGTTATAATAAGATGAAGGGGAAAGGGAGAATGCAGGATGTATCAAAAAATAATTCTAGCTGCAGATGGTTCTGATCATGCATTAAGGGCTACAGATCATGCCATAAAATTTGTGGAAAGTGTGCCGGAATATCAATTAGATGTCGTGATTGTTATGAACGAAGGAACGAAAGGAAAACGACCGGTAAACCTGGCAAGCTTGGTAGAGGAAAAATTGAAATTAACTAAGCAAAAATTGAAGCAGGCAAACGTTCATTTTCGGACGATTATTTTAATAGGTGATCCCAAACATGAAATTGTGAAATATGCTAAGCGTGAAGAAGTTGACCTTTGTATTATCGGCAGCAGGGGATTAAATAGATTTCAAGAAATGGTTTTAGGAAGTGTCAGTCATAAAACAGCTAAGCATATTAACTGCCCGATCATGATTATAAAGTAATGACTTTCCATATAGTAAATACCGTAATGAAGCTGATTGCAACTGATCCGAACAGATAAAACAGAGCTTTTTTCCACTGTTTTTGTTCTAACATGTTAACGACTTCAACACTAAATGTCGAGTAAGTTGTAAAAGCTCCACAAATTCCTACACCTAAAAAGCTCCATGTCGATGAAGAGATCCATTCCGCTTGATAAAATAAATAGACAAAAGCGAAAAGGATGCTACCTGTGAAATTGGCAAGCAATGTTCCCACAGGCAGCCAATATTTACTTGTATTAAATTGTATGCTTAACACATATCTTAGTATCGCGCCAATGAAGCCACCTAAACCAACAAACAAATAACTCATACCATTTTCTCCTTACTAATTGCTAATTTAGCACCCAAAAAACATGAACCTACACCACCGAAAATTTGTATCACAAAATAAAGAATGAGCCATTCTATACTATCATTCAATAGCAACACACTCTCTGCGATAAAGGTGGAAAAGGTAGTAAAAGATCCCAAGAGTCCTGTTGTAAATGCCGTAAAGATGTATGGTGGCAGTTTATTTTTGAAAAAAGGCTGGAATGTAACATATGCTAATACAAAACATCCGATTAAATTAGCAATTGTTGTGCCAACTGGAAAGCTTAAAAATGATACGGATTCTGCAACAATATAGCGGGGAAGAGCTCCAAGCACACCACCAATCCCAACAGCCAAAAAAAGTTTTAATTCCTTTGTTTTCATTGACAAGTTGGGCAAAAACCGTAAATTTCAAATTTATGATCGTCAATCATATACTGCTTTAATTCCTCAGATAATAGATCCATTGGACAGTGGTGGATTTCTTTTGTAACACCACAACTTTTGCAAATAAAATGATGGTGATGATGATGGTCACATTTAAGCCTGAAGTGCTTTTCACCATTTAATTCAGTTGACTCTAAGATGCCTAGCTGATCAAATAAATGCAAGTTTCGATAAATTGTATCAAAGCTTATTCCATCATAGTTAGGCTCCATATTTTCCAATAAATCTTTGGCTGTACAATAGCGGTTTTCATCTACAAAGAAATCAATCATATGTTTTCGCTTATCCGTATATTTATAGCCTTTTTCTTTTAATATACCAAGTGCTTCATTTGTATTCATTCGATCACCCCGTTTTTAAACGATGCTTCCTACTTTTTATACTTGCTATGATCCTTTTGGTTAATATAGTGACTATTAATAAAAGGATGAGTAGCATTACAATGGTACCACCTGGTGGTATTTCCAAATAGTAACCAGACACTAGTCCTAAAATAACAGCTGTTTCTCCATATATTATCGCATAAATAATCGTTTGTTTAAATCCTTTTGCGATACGAATACTTGCTGCAACGGGTAATGTCATTAATGCAGAAACTAACAGTACACCAACAATACGAATGGAAGCAGCAATTACAAGTGCCGTTAAAACAATAAAAATAAAATGAATTCTTTTAGCATGTATACCAGTTACCACTGCTTGCTCCTCATCAAAGGATAATAAAAACAGTTCTTTATATAATAAAAAGATAACAGCACAAACGATAATAGCAATGATGATAATACTCAATAAATCTTGCCTGCTTACCGCTGATACAGAGCCAAATAAATAATTATATAAGTCTGTATTAAATCCATTTGCCATCGAAATAAAAATAACACTTAATCCAACCCCACCGGACAAAATAATCGGGATTGCTAACTCCTGAAACGCAGTGTAAACCCGGCGCAAGCGCTCGACAATCACTGAGCCAATAATCGAGAATCCTAAACCCGAATAAAAGGGTGTGATCAGCATCGCTCCAGTCTTTTTTTCCAGTAGCAATCCGAATGCAATCCCCGCAAGTGTAACGTGTGATAATGCATCTGCAATCAACGATAATCTACGTACTACAATAAAGGCACCCAGTAATGGAGCGATAATACCGATAATAATTCCGGTAAAAAAAGTGTTCCTTAAAAACTCATATTCTAATAAATTCATTAACATAATTGTTCCTCCATTAATGCTCATGGGTCACTAGATTTAGCGGGTGACCATAAAAATCAGATAATTGATCTTTCGATAGTGTTTGAAACTCATTAGGATTACCATGAAAATGTAGTGTTTTGTTTAAACAGGCCACTCTAGAGGCATGATGTGTCATTGTCCCAATATCATGGGTTACTAATAACAAGGTAATGTTTTGTTGATTTAATTCATGTAATAGATCAAAAAACTTTTCTACATTTTCAGCATCGACACCTACCGTAGGCTCATCCAAGATTATTAATTTTGGATTACTGACAAGTGCTCGAGCGATAAAAATTCGCTGTTGCTGTCCCCCAGACAGGTCTCCGATATTTTCAGAAAGATAATCGGTCATTCCTACTTTTTCTACAGCTTCGTAAATGAGTTTTTTATCCTGACGTGAGAGTCGTCTGAAATAGCCCAGTTTGGAAGCGAGTCCCATAGTAACGACTTCTTCCACTGTTGCAGGGAATCCACGGTTAAAACTGTTTGCTTTTTGCGATACATAACCTAATTTATTTTTTTCTTTAAATTTGCGAATCGGTTGACCGAAAAGATGGATCGTCCCAGTAGTTGGCTTTTCCATCCCCAATAATAGTTTGATCAGAGTTGTCTTTCCTCCACCATTCGGTCCTACGAGTCCAATAAAGTCACCTTTATTTATTGTGAAATTGACATCTGATAAAGCTTGCCGGTCGCCATAATGAAAATTGACATTCTTCATCTCAACAATTGGTTTTGACATAATTATCACCTTCGTTTTTCAATCTGTACATATTTTATCGTAATCATTACGGTTTGTAAATTATCCAGACCGGAAAATATCAGCTTATTTGGTATTGTCATGATATTCCAACTGGATCATTTGATTTTTATCTCATCTTTTCGTTAAAATAATAGCAACGAAGATGAGGAGGAGTTATGCATGACAGTTCAGTTTTATTGGTATCCTAAATGTGGGACTTGCCGGAAAGCGAAGAAGTGGTTAGATGAACATCAAGTTGATTATGAAGCTATACATATCGTGGACAACCCACCTAGTAAAGCAGAATTGAAAAGTATAATTGATAAAAGTGGTTTACCATATAAAAAATTCTTTAATACAAGTGGCAAGAAATACCGTGAATTAGGTTTGAAAGATAAATTGAAAGACGCAACAGAGGATGAAATGCTTGATTATTTGACTTCTGACGGTATGTTATTGAAACGACCACTGTCAGTTGGTGAAGACCAAGTGACAATAGGATATAAAGAGGAAACATTTGAACAAACTTGGAATTAAAGGAATAGTATAAAATTGCAACTATTTAGGAGGATTTTTCATGAGTTTACCAGAAAATTATTTATATTCAAAAGAGCATGAATGGGTGAAGAAAGAAGATGGCAAGTTAAGAATAGGTGTTACAGATCATGCGCAATCAGAATTAGGAGATATTGTGTTTATTGAACTGCCAGAAGTGGGAGATGAGATCAAAACAGATGAACCATTCGGAAGTGCTGAATCTGTTAAGACAGTTTCAGAATTATATGCACCTGTCACTGGTAAAGTCGTAGAAGTAAATAGTGAATTAGAAGATAATCCGGAATTTGTTAATGAATCTCCGTATGACAAAGCATGGATGATTGTGGTAGAACCTAGTAATCAGTCAGAAGTAGAAGAGTTATTATCTGCTGAAGATTATGATAAAATGATCAACGAAGCGTAACAAACAGGTAGCATTCGCATGTAGCGGATGCTATATTTTTTAATGAAGTATCATTAGACTGTCATAACCTAAATACGTATATCCATACAATAAAATAAAGTGAGACTTCCAACGGTGGTTTTTAACCCCCACTGGCCTGGCGAAACTTATTAGGAAAGTAGCGACCGTTATCCCTAAATTAGCTTCATTGACATACTCTCTTGAAGTGGGGGGCTTACGGACGAGTAGCGCCGTGATAACATAATAGCTTTTGGTTTAATTTGAACTTTGAGAAGTAGGTGAGCCAATTGTCAAAACAAGAAATAAAAGTGATTATAGTGGAAGGTAGATCTGATAAAGAAAAAGTGGCAAAATTAGTGGATGAAGAAGTTGAGATTGTCTGTACCAATGGCACGATCAATGTAGAACGTTTGGAAAATTTAATTGAAATGTTTAATATGGATTATCGGGATGTTTTTATACTAGTTGATGAAGATAATGCTGGTAAGAAATTAAGAAAACAATTATCCAAAGAATTACCACATGCCATCCATATATATATTGACAAATCGTATCGTGAAGTGGCAGCTACACCTGTATCTGAGTTAGCAGTAGCACTTGTTTCATCTCATATCATGATAAATCCAGAATACTTATAATATAGAAGGAGATTGTAATGATTGATATAAAGAAGGAAAATTGGGATAACCTATTACATTATGAGGAACCACTAGTCATCTTCGTGCATACACCTTTTTGTGCGACGTGTCAATTAGCAGAACGAATGTTAACGATATTGGAAGAAGCAGATCAGGCACAGTCTTTTTTACGGATGAACGCTTCTTTTTTTCCGGAATTCATGGAGAATAATAAAATCCAAAGTGTACCTGCTCTGCTATTGGTGAAAGATGGTGGTGTAGTTGATAAACTGTATGCTTTTGAATCGGTAACTAAATTACACAATGTCTTGGAAGGTTGGAAACAAAAACAGAGCATTTAGCAATAAAATCAAGTAATTTGTAAGAATTTATACCATACATTTTTCTGTTAGTTATATATGATTACAAGTGGTTGTGTATCTGTGTACATCTTCTTTCATCACATTTGGTCACTATGTAAGAAGATGTTACAATTATAATTGTCAAATAAAGAAAGGATTGATTTATTATTAGTGACCAATTAAATCTACAGTACACAACGGAAATGGAAAAAGCGATGCTTCAATCCCACGGGGTAGGATATGCTGAATACAGCCGTAAACTTTCCCAGCGATTAGACATCGAAAAAGAAAGAGAAACAAGTTACCATAAAAGCCAAGAAGTTGTGAGAGATGTAGAACGTTTAGTTCACAGATAATAATAATTGGATGTTAGAGGAAAAATAAATAAAACAAATGAAAATAGACACTAAGATACAACAGTTACTTTCCATAAGTAGCTGTTGTTTTGTTTTATCACGGTGCTAATCGTCCGTAAAACTCCCACTTGAAGGTTCAAGTAAATCAAAGAAGCTAAGTGAGGGAGAACGGACGCTAACATCCTAATAAGTTTCGCTAAAAAGAAAGTATCTATCCACAGTGTCAGTAATAGCTTGATCTGAATTATCGTTTGAATCGATAATTGCAGGTTAAGTGTGGTATAATATCAAACGGATTAAATGAAATCAGTCGTTTCCGAAAGTGGTAAAATGGTTGATTATAGATTCGAAATAGTATAAGATTATAATGAGAATAAAGTGAGAATGGATTTAATTCCACTTCAAATCAATACATTTAAAAGCTTTGGAGGTATGTAGTTATGGCAAGTTCTACTTTAGAAATTAAAGATCTTCATGTTGAAATAGAAGGTCAGGAAATATTAAAAGGTGTTAATCTTACCATTAAAGGTGGAGAATTTCACGCAGTAATGGGACCAAATGGTACAGGTAAATCAACATTAGCATCTGCTATCATGGGTCACCCCAAATATGAAGTGACAAAAGGTGACATTCTTCTTGATGGGGAAGATGTATTGGAAATGGAAGTAGATGAGCGTGCACAAGCTGGTCTATTTTTGGCCATGCAATATCCAAGTGAAATTAGTGGTGTAACAACTTCTGATTTCTTACGTTCTTCTATTAACGCACACCGTGAAGAAGGCGATGAAATTTCTTTAATGAAATTCATTAAAGAAATGGATGGAGCGATGGATTATCTGGAAATGGATAAAAACATGGCACAACGTTACTTGAACGAAGGTTTCTCTGGTGGTGAGAAGAAACGTAACGAAATTCTTCAATTAATGATGTTGAAACCAGCTATCGGTATTCTTGATGAAATTGACTCTGGTCTTGATATTGATGCACTAAAAGTAGTATCAAAAGGTATCAATAAACTACGTGATGAGTCATTCGGTTGCTTGATCATTACGCACTATCAACGTTTGTTAGACTATATCACACCAGACAAAGTACATGTCATGATGAAAGGTCGTGTCGTGAAATCTGGTGGGCCAGAATTAGCTCAACGCTTAGAAGCAGAAGGTTATGACTGGATCAAGCAAGAACTTGGTATTGAAGATGAAACTGTAGGACAAAAAGCGTAAGGTAGGAGGTATCGTATGACTGTGGAAACTAAACTGCCATATGATCAGGACTATGTCCGATCATTTTCAGAAAATAGAAAAGAACCGGAATGGATGAAAGAGTTGCGTTTGCAAGCCCTTGATTTGGCTGACGGACTTGAAATGCCTAAACCGGATAAGACGAGTATCAAACGTTGGAAATTTGATGACTACAAACATGACGTTGATGGGGAATCAATCAACTCACTTAATGAATTGCCTGAAGATATCCAAGTGTTCTTAGATATGGACAATCACAATGACAATCTTGTCATCCAACGTAATCAATCTGTAGCGTATAAATCACTTGCTTCTGGGTTAGCAGAAAAAGGAGTAATATTAACAGATATTCAAACGGCATTACAAGAACATAGTGACCTTGTCAGGCGTTATTATATGAAAGATGCCGTGCAAATTGATGAGCATAAATTAACAGCATTACACTCTGCTTTAATGAATGGTGGCGTATTTGTATATGTGCCAAAAAATGTACAAATTGAAGAGCCATTACAAGCTATTTTTTGGCAAGAAGATCCGGAAGCAGCTACCTTTAACCACGTGATTGTAGTTGCAGAAGCGAATAGTTCTTTAACGTATGTGGAGAACTATATTTCACAAAATAATGAAGAACAGGCAGTAGCAAATATTGTGACGGAAGTAGTTGCACATGACAATGCCAGTATTAACTTTGGATCTGTAGATAACTTTGCTGCAGGCACAACGGTTTATGTTAATCGTCGTGGAGTTGCTTACCGTGATGCAAGTATCGAGTGGAACCTAGGACAAATGAATGATGGCAACACGGTATCTGAGAATGTTACACACTTAATTGGTGATAATTCTAATTCATATGCAAAAACTGTATCTGTAGGCCGTGGTAACCAATCTCAGAACTATACAGCTAAAATTGTCCACTTTGGTAAACAAAGTGAAGGCTTTATTCTTCAACACGGTGTAATGAAAGAAAGTGCATCAACTATTTTTAATGGAATTGGAAAAATTGAACATGGTGCATCGAAAGCAAACGCAGAGCAGGAGTCTCGTGTATTGATGTTAAGTAAAGATGCACGTGGTGATGCGAACCCGATTCTGTTAATTGATGAAGACGATGTAACAGCAGGTCACGCAGCATCTGTAGGTCGTGTTGATCCTGTTCAACTATACTATTTAATGAGTCGCGGTATTTCTCAACAAGAGGCAGAGCGTTTAATCATTCACGGTTTCTTAGCACCAGTTGTTAAGGAAATTCCGATTAAAGCAGTACGTGAACAATTGACTGAGGTTATCGAAAGGAAAGTCTACTAATGACCATTAAAGCTATTCGTGAGCAATTTCCTATCTTAAATCAAGAAGTTAACGGCCATCCGCTAGTTTATCTTGATTCAGCAGCAACGTCACAAAAACCAATATCTGTTATTGAGTCAATGGAAGCTTACTACAAGCAACATAACTCTAATGTACACCGTGGTGTTCATACACTAGGTACAAGAGCAACCGATCAGTACGAAGGTGCTCGTGATAAAGTAAAGAACTTTATCCATGCAAGTTCAACGGAAGAAATAATCTTTACCCGTGGAACTACAACCTCACTAAATACGGTTGCTTATGGATATGCTCGTCACGTTTTACAAGAAGGTGATGAAATTGTCCTTACTGAGATGGAGCACCATAGTAATATTATTCCATGGCAGCAGGCAGCAAAATATACTGGTGCAAAATTAAAGTATATTCCAATGGAAGCAGATGGAACGATTACACTTGACGCAGTTTGTTCCACTGTTTCGGAAAATACAAAGATGGTTGCTGTAACACATGTTTCTAATGTGTTAGGTACGATTAATCCTATTAAGGAAATTGCCCAAATTGCTCATGAAAACGGAGCAGTTATCGTCGTAGATGGTGCACAAAGTGTTCCTCATATGCAAGTCGATATGCAAGACTTGGATTGTGATTTCTATGCTTTCTCGGGTCATAAAATGTGCGGTCCAACAGGAGTTGGTGTACTTTATGGTAAAAAAGCATTACTGGAAGAAATGGAACCTGTTGAATTTGGTGGAGAAATGATTGATTTTGTCGGCCTTTACGATTCCACATGGAAAGAGCTTCCTTGGAAATTTGAAGGTGGAACGCCAATTATCGCTGGAGCTATTGGTTTAGGCGCAGCAATTGACTTTCTATCAGACTTTGGAATGGATAACATTTTGGAACACGAACAACAAATTGCCCAATATGCACAGGAAAAACTCTCTGAAATAGATGGTCTGACAATTTTCGGCCCAAAAGAACGCGGTGGTTTAGTAACCTTCAACATTGAAGGTGTTCACCCGCATGATACAGCAACAGTTCTTGATGCGGAAGGTATCGCAGTAAGGGCAGGACATCATTGTGCACAGCCTTTAATGAAATGGTTAGATGTAACAGCTACAGCAAGGGCAAGCTTTTATCTATATAATGATGAAAGTGATGTTGACCGATTAGTTGAAGGAATACAGCGAGCGAAGGAGTATTTCGGCGATGTCATTTAATAATTTGGATACATTATACAGACAGGTTATTATGGATCATTATAAAAATCCTCGTAACCGTGGAACTTTGGCGGAAGAATCTGTTACAATAGATATGAACAACCCAACATGCGGTGATCGTATTGAGTTACACCTTCAAATTGAAGATGGCAAAGTAAAGGATGCTAAATTTGATGGGGAAGGTTGTTCGATCAGTATGTCATCTGCTTCTATGATGACACAAGCAGTAAAAGGGAAAAATGTAGATGATGCGTTAAAAATGTCATCCGTTTTTTCTAAAATGATGTTAGGTGAAGACGTAGAAGACGTGGATTTCGATCTCGGGGATATTGAGGCATTGCAAGGGGTTTCCAAATTCCCTGCAAGAATCAAGTGTGCAACATTGGCGTGGAAGGCGATGGAAAAAGCAGTCGCAGCTGACGAAGAACAGTAAGCACAAACGAAATCCAATATAGGAGGTAATAGTATGGCTAAAAAAGCACCTGAAATAGGCGAATATAAATATGGCTTTCATGACAGAGATGTTTCGATTTTCCGTACTGAAAAGGGGCTTACACGTGCAGTAGTGGAAGAAATTTCTCGCATGAAAGAAGAACCAGAGTGGATGTTAGAATTCCGCTTAAAAGCATTAGAACAATTCTATAAAAAACCAATGCCACAATGGGGTGGCGACCTTTCAGAATTAGACTTTGATGAAATTACCTATTACGTAAAACCATCTGAGCGTTCTGAACGTTCTTGGGATGAAGTACCTGATGAAATCAAGCAAACATTTGATAAATTAGGTATACCTGAAGCCGAGCAAAAATATCTTGCTGGTGTATCTGCACAATACGAATCAGAAGTTGTCTATCACAACTTAAAAGAAGACCTAGAAGACTTAGGTATTGTCTTCAAAGATACTGATACGGCGTTAAAAGAAAACGAAGATCTGTTCAAAGAGTATTTCGGAAAAGTAATACCATCGTCTGACAATAAATTTTCAGCATTAAATACTGCGGTATGGTCTGGTGGATCATTTATTTACGTACCAAAAGGCGTAAAAACGGAGACACCTTTACAAGCATACTTCCGTATTAACTCTGAAAACATGGGTCAATTCGAACGTACGTTAATTATCGTTGACGAAGGTGCTTCTGTACACTATGTAGAAGGTTGTACGGCACCAACATATACAACGAACTCATTACACAGTGCCGTTGTTGAAATCTTTGTTAAGAAAGACGCATATTGCCGTTACACAACAATTCAAAACTGGGCAAACAATGTGTATAATCTAGTTACAAAACGTGCAACATGTGATGCAAATGCAACGATGGAATGGATCGATGGTAACATTGGTTCTAAATTAACCATGAAATATCCTGCAATTATTCTAAAAGGCGAGGGTGCTCGTGGGAATACTCTTTCCATTGCATTAGCAGGTAAAGGACAGCACCAACATGCAGGTGCTAAAATGCACCACTTGGCGCCTAATACTTCTTCAACGATTGTTTCTAAATCGATCTCCAAACAAGGTGGTAAAGTTTCTTATCTTGGTATGGTACACTTTGGACGTAAAGCAGAGGGTGCTCGTTCTAACATTGAATGTGATACGTTAATTATGGACAACAAATCAACTTCAGATACAATTCCTTACAATGAGATTTTAAATGATAATATCTCATTAGAACATGAGGCAAAAGTCTCCAAAGTATCTGAAGAACAATTATTTTATCTAATGAGTCGTGGTCTTTCAGAAGAAGAAGCTACTGAAATGATCGTAATGGGCTTCATCGAACCATTTACAAAAGAACTTCCAATGGAATATGCGGTAGAAATGAACCGTCTTATCAAGTTCGAAATGGAAGGTAGTATTGGATAATTAAGGTTGAAGCTTTGATATACTAAGCTTTAAGAGGAAATTAAAATCTAGGATAACGAGTTCGAGCTGATTTTGTGCCGATCTCGTTATCTTTTTATATATTCAGAAAAAACATCTAACTGATCATTTTCCACTTCGCAGTGTCGGATAGATATTTATCAGAGGTTGTTTTAATTGTTTGATGACCTAAATGGTGTGCAACATATTTTAAGTTAACGCCACTTTCTAATTGTAAAACATCATGAGTATGTCTAAATCCGTGAGCTTCTTTATACTCCACACCAGCTTTTTTGCATTAATCTCGAAAAGTATCCCTAACTATTGACTGTGTAAATAATTGCCCAAATAATACAATTGCATATTGATCATTACCCTTGTTTTCTTTTCTTCTGGTATAATAAATTCCATTTAAATAAAACCTCCATCACTTTCAAGTCACAAATAAAAATTCTAATTAATCGATCTTACTACTTGACAATAGAGGGGTAATTTCTTATATCATTACATGCATTTCTACATCATCCAACAAATTTCCTGCCAATACATCATATTTATTATAATTTTAATCCATACTAATAAAGCAGCAGTGCCTCATATCTAAACACTGCCGTTGCTCCACACCCATCACTAATAAGTGGTGGGTTCTTATTGGCTAAATATAAATGTTCAATATGTTCAATCGTATAATATTACTCTTATGAAGGAGGTGATATGAATGAATACAATACAACGGATTGCTTTAGCATTAGTAATAATTGGTGCTATAAATTGGGGGCTAATTGGATTATTCCAATTTGATTTGGTTGCATCTATATTCGGAGGACAAGATGCTCCACTATCCAGAGTCATCTATACATTAGTAGGAATCGGTGCTTTATGTTGCTTGCCTTTATTGTTTACTCCCTTAGCTGATGAAGATAATAGAGGTGCTGAGAGGGAGAGAAATTTAGCTTATTCTACTGAGTTTGCAGAGGAAAATAATCCGTATGAATTTGACAATGATAAAGAAAAATGATCAATTAGTATATTCGTCATTTGATAGGACCGATTTTTCAATCGGTCCTTGTTCAATTTATATTATCGTAAAGAGGAAAAACGTAATTACTTTAATCCAGCTATTCATAAGAAGAGTTTGACTATATTAATTAATGGTGAGCTGAAGCCGATCATTATGATGCGTATATGTCTGTATAAAACTGTTGATAATAGGAAAGTTAAATTTATAATCTTATGATATGAAGGGATTTTTGGGTTATGGGTGAGTTATCCAAAAAAGTAAAAAAAAGATTTAAAAACAACGATGATTTTTTTCAGCAGGAAACTTATCTATACAAAGAAATAGTAGAGATAATGGGATTCAATACGTTAATTAATATTCCTAAAACAAAAGATATTCTTCAGGAGTATACAAAAAGTGTGCTTACGCCTGATATGCCTTTGGATGATTTCCTTAAAACAATAGGCGAAGTGAAAGAAGGTAATATAGATGATGCTATTCAATCTATTTTTGAGGGAAAATTGATCATTTGCTCTAATAAAGACCAATATGTAGTTGTTGATCCTATTCCAAAGGAACTGAATCGTTCGATAGAACCACCTTCTAATGAAAATGTACTACAAGGTTCGCAAAGCTCCTTTATTGAGGATGTCGAGACCAATATAGGTTTGATTAGAAAAGAAAAAACTTCAGAGAAGTTACGTGTCAAGTCTTATTCGGTGGGAAAGAGGCAGAATAAAAAATTAGCATTATTGTATATCGAAGGTAATGTCAACAAAGATATATTAAGCGAAATACAAAACCAAATTGAAAAAAATATAAAAAAGGAATTACAAAATCAACAAGATTTATCTAATATACTGGGTTTTTCTCCTTGGTTAACAATGTCTAAATTTCGCACATCTGAACTTCCTTCAGAAGCAGTGAAAATGCTACTCCAGGGTAGAGTTGTATTATTTATAGATAGGTTGCCAATTGCATTTATACTTCCAAGTTTAATATGGGATATGTTTACGGTAGAAAATGAACACAATTACCCTTATCCCTTAATGATCTTAATACGTGTTCTGCGAGTAGTAGGACTCTTGACAACTTTAATAGTGCCAGGTTTATACGTAGCACTTGTAGCTGTTAATCCAGGAGTTTTACGAATAGAGATGGCATTATCCATTGCCCAAAGCCGCCAAGGAGTACCCTATCCCGCGTTAGTTGAAGTTCTTATTATGTTATTAATTTTGGAATTAATTCTTGAAGCTAGCGTAAGGTTGCCAAAAAGTATTGGGCCTACTATTACGATGGTGGGTGGTATTATTTTAGGTCAGGCTATTGTCGATGCAAAACTAGTGAGTAATTTATTGATTATCATTTTAGCTGCGACTACTATTGCTAATTTTACAATTGTAGGTGTTCAAAATTCACTATCCATAAGATTATATAAATACTTAATCGTTATTTTTGCATCTATATATGGTGTTTTTGGTCTTTTAGCTGGAATGTTATTAATTATAGCTTATTTATCTAGTCTAAGAACGTTTGGAGTATCTTATCTAAACTTCAATCTCGAAAGGGATGTTATTAAAAGGTGAATAAAAACTTGCAGGTAATTTTAATGTATTTTATCACACATGTCGGGTTAATTTTTTTTATGTATCCAACAGATATAATAGAAAGTGCAAGTCGAACTCACTGGGTACCGATTTTTATTGGAATGGTATTTCATCTTGTTTTTATATGGATTTATATGAAAGGCTTAAGTTACTTCCCAGGAAAAAACATTATTGATATTTACATGGAAAAGGGAAAGGGACTTTCCTTAATTTTTTTAATACCAATTATAGGTTATTTTTTCTTAGCTAATATTACTACGGTTAGAGCATATTCAGAAATAATAAACATCGTTTTTCTTTCTGAAACACCATTATGGGCTACAATGATACCTTTCCTTTTTATTGCGACTTATATAGCTGCGAAAGGAATAAATGTAATTTTCCATACTGCATTTATAGTAGCATGTGTGTTTTTACCTCTTTTTTTATTTATTTTTATTCTTTCTTTTCAAAATGTAGACTGGAGGTACTTTTTTCCTTTATTTGATATCGATTATTCATTTATCTCAAATCGTTCTTATTATAAAAGCTTTTTCTCTTTTGCTGGCGTGTTTTTATTTCTTGGTTTTATACAGCCATATCATACTTACGATAGAAAAAAAGTGTTCCTATCAGCAATCCTACTTCTTCCATTTTTTCTCTTTTCAGTGTATGTTCCAATCCTGACTTTTGGACAAGCAACTTCTGCTACTTTTCAATTCCCTTTTGTTACAGCCCTTGATTCCGTTTATATAAGCTGGCTTGTATTTGATAGAATCACGATGTTTTTTTTGATAAGTTTACTTATCTTTATTATGATTTTTCTTTCCTTGTTACTATGGATGGTCTGTAGCATTCTTGTTCATTTTGTCCCAATTGTGAAACATAGCTATGTATTATATTTCCTTTCTATATTGATATTCATTATTTGTGTAATGTTACCTGATTGGAAAGTGGTGGAAAACCTTTTTTGGTGGAATACTTATTTTAGATTTTACGTTATTTTAGTCATTCCTTTTTCGGTTTTAATTTTTGGAGTAAGATCCAAAAGGAAGGTAAGATAAGCTATGGTTAAATTAAGTTTAAAATTAATATTTCTTGTCTTTGTTATAGTCACATTAACGGGGTGCTGGGATACTAAAGATATTGATCATCGCCTTTTACCTGTGGCAATGGGAATATCCAAGGAAGGGGAAGAATACCAAGTTATTCTTCAGGTTCCAGAGCCAGTTGGAGGTCAGATGAAAAATAGAATCATAAAGGAATCAGGACAAACCATAACGAAAACAATAGATACACTAAGTGGAAATATGGAAAGTCAAATAGACTTACTTCACGTAAAAGTGATTTTAATTGATAAGCAATTAGCGAAAGAGGGAGTAAAAGATGTCATTTCTGGTTTTATGAGGTCAAGAGATGTATCCTCAAATGCTTTAGTTACTATTTGCGATGAGGACATTGAAAAGTTTTTCAATACAGTCTCGAATGATTTAGACGTAAATGCTATAAACCTGTTTGAATTCTTTGAAAAAAATGCCGGCTGGACTCCACAAATAGCCTTAACAAGGGTTTGGCAAGTATACCGTAGCGTTCATTCTTATACTCATGATGTTGCTGTTCCAATTGTGGTTTCAGGAGGAAGTACGAATATTAGACATATGGGGTCAGCAGTTATGAAAAATGGTAAAATGGTGGAAACAATCACGCCTGATGAGACCCTTCTTATTAATGCTTTCAAAGAAGAAAGTGCCCAAGGTAGAGTTGAGGTTAGCGATCATGCAAGTGTATTAATTATTAGCAATAAAACTAACAGCAAGAGTAATTTTATCGATGATGAACCCAGTTTAGAAAATGTAATTAATTTAAAAGTAGTACTATTAGAAACAAAAAGTGATCATACAATTGAGTTAATTAAAGAAGAGCTAAGTACTATTTTGCAAGAAAGATTTGATGGAATGTTCACAAAACTACAAGAAAGTGAAGCCGATATTTTAGGGTTAGGGCAGCATTTTAGAAATAAAATACCACGGAGAGAATTGAAGGATTGGCGTTCTAAATACTATCAGGAGTTGAAAATGCATTTAAGTGTAGAAATTGATATTCAAAACACTGGATTCTTGAAATCTAATTCATCGGATCAGTCAGCTAATTGAGAATAAAATTAGATAAATTAGTCACTGAAGAGATACAAATAGCTGGCATTTTAGAGGAGATCCAAGATATATAGATTTGTGGAAAAGAATTTTTATTGGATATAATATGGATCTCTTCAACGTAATTTTTTTCTTCCATCTTCTCTTTCATTTCAGATTCACTTCTAAGTTGAACCCAGTTGATTAACTTGTTTGGAATTTCGTTTATACAAAATCCCCGATTGGATAAATTCCTCTGTTACCTTTATAATAAATAAGAGTTACTTATCACAGCAAAGAGATTGTAGGGATAACTTTTGGTTATTATTATTTGTTTATTAATTGGGTTATTATCAGCTATGTTAGGAAGTATTGTAGGATTTGGTGGAGGAGTAATCCTGGTACCAATATTACTAATCCTTCATTCAACCACACCATTATTTGATTGGGCGGATGCAAGTACCATTGTTGGTATATCCCTTATTATTATGATATTTACTGCTTTGTCATCGACATACGCTTACGCCAAAAGCAAACGAATAGATTATAAAAGCGGGTTCTATTTTATTGCAGGTAGTCTGCCTGGTGGTGTATTAGGAGCATGGTTAAATCAGTTCGTTGAAACAGATATGTTTTCATTGTTTTTAGGAATATTTATGCTATTGATTTTTACCATGTTCTTATTTAGGAAAGCACCCAAACCAGAGAGGGAAGACATAAAAATAAATACTTCACATAAAGTGACTCGTGAGGTGAAAATAGGTGATACCACATACAGTTATTCTTTTTCTCCGTATATTGCAATAGCTATCGCTTTTACGGTCGGGATGCTGTCCGGTTTTTTCGGAATCGGTGGGGGTTCATTGATGGTGCCAACAATGATCATATTGTTCCATTTTCCACCTCATATAGCAACTGCTACTTCGATGTTTATGATCTTAGCACTTAGTATCGTAAGCTCTGGTACACACATTGCATTAGGGCATATAGAATGGATCTATGTGTGGGCCTTTATACCAGGAGCGTGGTTCGGTGGAATCTTAGGTGCGAAAATTAATCAGCACCTGTCCAGTAAAGCAGTTGAGTATTTACTAAGAGCCGTTGTATTATTGATTGGTGTACGCTTAATTTGGCAAGGTTTGTTTTAGGGAGGGCTTGTCTTCATGATCGAACATATTCATTTTTATTACTGTAATGACTTACATAGTCACTTTGATCAATGGCCGAATATTGTGCATTATTTTAACAAAAAGAAAAAGCAGCATGCCCAAGCAGATGAACAAAGTTGGAGAATTGATATCGGAGACCATGTAGATCGATTCCATCCAATTGCTGAAGCTTACAACGGAAAAGCTAATGTTGAATTATTAAATGATGCAGGCTTTGATTTTGCAACGATCGGGAATAATGAAGGAATTACGCTGGAGCATGAACATCTGTACCATTTATATGATCAGGCAAATTTTCAAGTTTCTTGCGGTAATTTAAAACCGGTAAATAAAGAGAAACCAGTTTGGTTGCAAAATAGCATAAAGATACAAACGAAAGAAAACTTAATCATTAAACTATTTGGACTGACTGCACCGTTTAATGCTTTTTATCATCCATTAGGTTGGCATGTTGAATCACCATACGATTATTTACAACGTGAAATAAATGTATTAAAGAAAGATGCCGATATACTGATATTTCTATCTCACCTTGGATTCTCTGAAGACCAGTTAATTGCCGAAAGATATCCGGAGATTGATATTATTATTGGCGGTCATACCCATCATTTATTGAAAAATGGGGAAAAGATTCATAATACATTATTAACCGCTGCAGGTAAACATGGCAAATATGTGGGAGAAGTACATATTGATTGGGACCACCATTTAAATAAAATCGTGGATAAACAAGCTTACACAGTAGAGACCGAACATCTCAGCCAAGATCAAGAAACCGTCAATAAACTTGCCCAAATGAACGATGCAGCTCAAAAATTATTAAAGAAGCCAGTAACGTACATAGAAAACAGTTTGATAGTTGATTGGTTTGAACAGACGCCTATTATTGAATCGTTAACAAATAAATTAAAAGACTGGACGAAGGCTGATATCAGTATGTTAAATGCAGGCATATTGTTAGAAAGTATCGAAGAAGGTTATGTTACGTACGGGGACATACACAGGATCTGTCCTCACCCAATTAATCCTTGTACTGTTAAACTAAGAGGTATTGAAATACTGGAGGTTGTACGTGGTGCTCATGATGAGGCACTTATGCATTTCGAATTAAAAGGATTTGGTTTCCGTGGTAAAGTCTTAGGTAAATTCATATTTAGCGGTATTGACATTGATACCGAGGTAGATGAAGCGGGGATAGAGCATGTTCAACATGTTACCTATAATGGACATGAACTGGAACATGATAAAATTTATACTTTTGCAACTGCAGATATGTTTACGTTTGGAAGAATGTTCCCGGAAATTGCAAGGTCTACGACAAAGGAATTTTACCTACCTGAGTTTATGCGAGATTTATTAGCGGATGCATTAAAGTCGTAGGGATCATATAGACACAAGTCATACACACTCTTCATATTTTATATGGAGAGGAGTGTGTTTTTTTATGATGGAAGTGAAACCAATATTTATAAAGGATCATCCTTTTACAGCTATTTCGGTAAAACTACCACATACTAACCTTTTAGTAATTACGAATGAACTAGGGTATGTAATGTGTGGAGCTTTAGATGTAGATTTATTAAATGACCGTTTGACTGACCGACCCATTGTTGCAGGGCGAGCTGTCGGTGTGAAGACGATTGAGGACTTACAACAGGCTAAGCTGGATAAAGTGACCAATCATTCTAAGAAATATGGTTGGAAAGAAGGAATGCTTATTGAAGAAGCATTGTTAAAAATAGCTAACAAATAAGGGTCATTTTAACTATTTATTTATAAAAGGATATTAAAAATAGTAGATTATATCGACATTATCTGATAAAATTTTACCAAAATGGTAAATGGGTGTTTGATAATGAGATTAATTCCAACAAAATTTATTAGAGCAGGCATTGAATTAGCAAAACCGATTTATGATGCACATGGTCGGGTTTTACTACAAAAAAATATCCAATTAACCGAATCAATGGTTGATCGTTTGAAAACTTCAGGGATAACTTATGTATTTACTCGTGATGAGGATACAGATGATATCATCGTTCATCCTCCAATTCCTGATCAGCAAAGGATAGAAGCAGTTCATAAAATAAAAGAGACATTTAGAACTTTAGAATCGGAAGATATTACCAAAAATAATTATTTGTTAGAAAAAGCAGCTTTAAAATTAGATCAACTAGTTAAAGGAATAGCAAGAGAATTAAGTAACAATGATGATGTCATTCATTATTTATCTGACTTATTAATCATTGATGACTACGTCTTTTCCCATTCACTAAATGTAAGTATGTATACACTTGCATTAGCACAAGAATTGAATTTGAAGAATAAAGATATGGAACAATTGGGATTAGGTGCAGTTTTACACGATATCGGTAAAATTATTTTACCAGATGAAGTTTTAAATAAGCCGGGAAAACTTACGAATAAGGAATTTAAGCTTGTTCAAGCACACACTGAATATGGTTTTGATTTGTTGCGAAAAGCCCATAATATTCCACTACTAGTTGCTCATTGCGCCTACCAGCATCACGAACGCTTAGATGGATCCGGTTATCCGCGAGGCATAAAAGATAAGGAGATTCACCCCTTTGCTAGAATTATCGGAGTAGCGGATGTTTTTGATGCAGTGACAAGTAACCGAACGTATCGGGACGCAATGTTACCACATGAAGGGTTAGAGATTTTATATGGTGGATCCGGAACTCAATTTGATATACAGCTCGTCGACTCGTTTAAAAAGACAGTTGCCGTTTATCCTAACGGGTTAACAATTTATTTAAGTGACGGCAGAGAAGGTGTAGTTGCACGTCAAAATTCACAAATGTTTGAACGTCCGGTAGTTCGAGTACTGAAAGAATATGGATCCAAAGTAGTGCCGTATGATTTAGATTTGATGAAGGTGTTAGATGTCATGATTGTAAATACGGACCAATTAATTACAAGCAGATAAAGTAAGACTTCCTCAGTGAGGGTTTTTGTCCCCCACTGAGGGTTAGCGTCCGTGATAAAAATTTCTATAATTATATCTAAATAAATCTCTCCAATCATATGAATGAAATGGGGGGATTTATTATGCGGAGAAAAACGTGGAGTAGACGAAAAATAGGTTCACCTCCAGCAAATCAAATCATTTTTATATCTTTTTTCTTTTTTGTACTAGTGATGATTGCAAGTATTTTAATTGTTAACGAGGGAATCAAACCAGTACTGTTGAATTATGCAAAAGTTCGTGTAGATGCGATTGCAAATCAAGCAATGGGGATAGCAGTTAGCAAAAAGATTTCAGAAGATTTAGAAGCTGGGGACTTAATAGAAGTGCAATTGGATGACGAAGGTAGAGTAGAAAATTATATTTTTAATGCAGTAGTAGAAAATCGTGTACAGAGAAATGTTCAATATCGTGTAGAAAACTTTCTTAAGTTATTGGAGAAAGGAGAACGACCTGAATCAGGTGTGCCTCTTGAAGTAGAATTGGACTTGGAGCCATCAGAACAAGAGTTACTTGACGATGTAAGAGAAAAAGGCCTACTAGTAGAAGTTCCGTTAGGTCAAGCATTAGGAATTCCTGTTATAGCTAATCTAGGGCCAAAAGTACCAGTAAATATGGAAGTGATCGGTAGTGTTGGGACAGAAATCACGAGTGAAATCGTTGAAACAGGTATAAATGGCGCTTACATCCATGTTAACGTGCATATAGAAGTAGAAATGATGGTAGTGATTCCCTTTGCTTCAGAGCCAACGAAGGTGATTCAAGATATTCCTGTAACAAAGGTATTTCATCCAGGTGATGTTCCGAATTATTATCATGAAGGAGGAGAAGGATCATCTGATCTTTCTATTCCGATAGATCCAGATATAGAATAATAGAATATTCCTATTTTTTCCTTTGACAGAATATTCGAAAGTTCGTTATAATTTCAAAGATTAAAACTATTATTACAATAGAAAAATCATAAAAAAGAAAGGGGTTATGTTAATGGAAAATAGATCGCAGTGGGGTACTCGCTTGGGTTTCCTTCTTGCAGCAATTGGTTCTGCTGTAGGTTTAGGTAATATCTGGCGTTTCCCTGCAACAGCTTTTGAAAATGGTGGAGGTGCATTTTTTGTTCCTTACTTGTTTGCCTTACTAACGGCAGGTATTCCATTGCTTATTATGGAATATACAATTGGACATAAGTATCGCAGCTCATCGCCAAGAAGTTTTTCGAAGATCAGTAAAGGTATGGAATGGATAGGCTGGTGGCAGGTCCTTATTTCATTTGTTATTTCAACTTACTATCCAATTATCATTGCTTGGTCTGTGATGTATGCATATTTCTCTTTAGGAACTCAGTGGGGTGATGATCCAACTGGATTTTTTGCTGGAGACTTTTTAAATCTTGCTGATCCTGGAACATTCGGTTCAGTCGTACCAGCTGTAATGATTCCATTACTTGGTGTCTGGGTAGTTGTGTTATTCTTCTTAGGACGCGGTGTTAAGAAAGGGATTGAGTTAGCAAATAGAATCTTTATCCCGACACTATTTATCGTATTTATTATTATTGTTATTCGTGCCGTTACATTACCAGGTGCATTGGAAGGTTTAGATGCATTCTTTAAACCAAATTGGAGCAGTATAACAGATGGTTCCGTTTGGGTTGCGGCGTATGGACAAATCTTCTTTAGTTTGTCAATCGCATTTGCCATCATGATTACGTATTCATCTTATTTACCAAAAAAATCAGATATTACCAACAATGCGTTTATTACCGGTTTTGCGAATTCATCCTTTGAATTATTAGCTGGTATTGGTGTATTTGCCGTCTTAGGATTTATGGCAGTTCAATCAAATACAGAGGTATCTGAAGTGGTTGCTGGTGGTGTTGGATTGGCCTTTATGGTTTTCCCTGAAATCATTAGTCAAATGCCTGCCTCCGGATTCTTTGGATTTTTATTCTTTGCATCCTTGTTCTTAGCGGGTTTATCATCGATGATTTCGATTTCAGAAACATACATTGCAGGTTTACAAGAGAAGTTCTCGATTTCCCGGGGAAAAGCGGTATTATTTGGTGGAGGTCTTGCTTTACTTGTTTCTCTTTTCTATGCAACACAAGGTGGACTGAACCTACTGGATACCGTGGATTACTTTATTAATAACTATGGTGTTGCCTTAGCGGGTCTGTTTGAAGTTGTAGCAATCGCATGGTTTGCACGTTCGCTCAAAGATCTGCAAAACCACGCAGATTCTGTATCAGACATTAAACTTGGTATATGGTGGAGAATTTGTTTAGGAATTATTACACCGGTTGTATTAGGGTATATGATGTTACAAAACTTGAAAACGGAAGTATCACGTCCATATGAGGACTATCCATTTGATTTCTTATTTAGCTTTGGTTGGGTAGTAGCAATTGGAGCGATGCTGTTAGGCGCAGTGTTAACTATTAAAAAATGGCCAAGTAAAGATAACGAAGCATAAATTTTGTCTAAAAGGAGGTTTGCTTCATGTCTGGTAGTGCAATTGTTATGGCAGTGATCGGTATTGTTATTATATGGGGTGGCTTAATTGCAAGTATAATAAAAGCAAAAAGTGCATCTAATGAATAAATATAAAAATCCGTAAAGTGATTATCGCTTTACGGATTTTTACTTTCCCATCGTTTTAAATGTGGATAGGGATCAAATGACCATTCTGTTTTTCCGTTATCTTTATATAAACCATAATGTAAATGTGGTGGGAATTTTCCAGAGGTTCCTGGAGGGCCATAACCGGAAGAACCGACAGACCCGATGGTTTGCCCTGCTTCCACGATATCTCCAATCTCCAACCCATCAGCAAATCCATTTAAATGTGCGTAGTAATGGTATCTGTTGTATATATCACGAATACCAATTCGCCAGCCACCAAATCTATTCCACCCTTTAAGCTCTATAACACCAAAAGTAGTAGCTCTTACGGGTGTTCCATAACCAGCAAATATGTCGGTACCTTCATGAATTCTTCTTCCGCCGAATCCTCTAGCGTCACCCCATGTGTTATGGTAAGTGTAATTGTAACCTTTAGGTATTGGAAAGGCTGTATCGTCAAGACTGATTTTTTGATAGGTTTTAAACAAGCGGGCATAGTTCATAATAGATAAAACCGTTAATTCTCGATGGTAATAATTCCAAAGTGCCGTTCGAATATCTTGATCCGAATGTCCATATTGTTGAAGATAATGGGCCATTGTATATAAAATATCATATTCATTGGTATGGTCAGCTATCTGATCCCCGTCACCATCTCGTCCAATACCATTAAAGAATTCGAGTACACTTTCATCTGTTGGTTCGTTGGACGGTGTAAGTCCATACCATTTTTGTTCAGGGATATTGATCATAATTAAGGAATTGTCATCTGATTGATCGGAATTAATATTGGATTCATAACGGTTAATAGCTGCTAAATAATACCAAGGTATTAAAGTGATAGCTTCCATTTGTTTATATAGACTGATTTTTTCTTCATCAATATCCACATTTTCTTCTGCGTGTGCTATAGTAGAAAGAAGAAAAAAACTTGTGAATGTTAATAATAAGTAACGCTGAATCAAAGGATATAGCCTCCCTAGTTAATTTTTCAGTTGGATACCGTTAGTTTAGGTTATAAACTTTGATTTCATGCTAGTAACTTTTGTTAAATTTGAATATTGCGAAAAAAGGTGTGAAATATAGTGGTTGAAGTACAAGGTCATCGTTATGAAGTCATTAAGGACTATGGTAATGGATTTGAGGAAAAAGCATTTAAGGAAAGATATACAGATATTTTAAGTAAATATGATTTTATTGTAGGGGACTGGGGTTATGAACAACTTCGTCTCAAAGGGTTTTATGATGATCAAAATCCAAAAGCGTCTTTTGATACTAAAATTAGTACCTGTGAAGATTATTTATACGAATATTGTAATTTTGGATGCCGCTTTTTTATTGTTAAACAAATGGAAAACTAACACATTTCAATGTGTTAGTTTTCATTCAATAATGGTTTGATGAATACCCGGAAATCCTCTGCTTCCATTTCATTGAATTGGAAAGCATGTTCCACATAATAACTTTCTTTAATTTTGTCAATATTTATACGTGAGTATTTATTCGTATTAAGGTCTACTACAAGACAGTCATCTCCAAATGCAGGAGAAGATATAACCGCAAGATCAAACCTTTCCATGTCTCCTTTAAAACTAACAAAACGTGTAGTACTTTGTTCGGTTTCATTTTTGATAAATCCTACTTTTCCATCCCTCATCAAATCACTCCCTATTCCAGATTATAGCCATTTCTTCTTTTTCTGTAAATTATTTAAAGAACAGCTGATAAAAAATTTTTATCACACCATTGTCATGTACTACGAAGTAACTCTTTTACTTCCTTGCACCGAGGAAGCTTACTAAGAGACAGCTACACTAAAGAGAATTTTCATTAGTTCGCATTTTGTTTTTGGATATTTTACTGTAGTGTATGAACTTTATGGAAAGTTGAAACATACTTATTTGCTTTTTATTCAATCTTATTCAACCATATAAACGGGATTTATCACTAACGAGATCGGTTATATTATGGTATCATATAGTTAGAACGTTGTTTTGAACTGTAGGGGGATTAGTGGTGTATTTTGTTGATATGAGAAAAATGAATGAAACATTAGATTATTTTGATCAAACATTAACGTTAGTGAAAGAAAATAAATTTCAATCATCTATTGAACACATGGCGTTAGAGCGAATAACACATCTATTAATCGAATGTATCTTAGATGTAGGAAATATGATGATCGATGGATTTATCATGCGTGACCCAGGAAGTTATCTAGACATCATTCATATCTTAGTTGATGAAACTGTTATTCCAGAAAATGAAAATCGCGCATATGAAACAATTATAGGGTTGCGAAAAACACTTGTTCAGGACTATAAACAAATCGAACACGAACAATTACAATCTGTTTTAGATGAAAATATAGAAACACTTAATAAATTCAGTACGCACATTCGTACCTACTTAGCAACGGAAATGGGTGTAGCAAATACATTTACAAACAATGAGTGAGTCAGAAAGGGAGGGATAACGGTGGCAAAACGATCTGTGAAAGAAAAAGTTGTGGATTTATTGAAGAAAGAAAAAGCATTGACCGTGTCCCAATTACTAAGCCATTTTTCTATTTCTGATATAGCTCTTAGAAGACACCTGAAAACGTTGGAACGAGAAGGAACATTAGAAGCTAAAACGGTTAAGCAAGAAATTGGTCGTCCTTTTTTACAATATTGTTTAACGGAAAAGGCACAGAAAAATTTCACACAACACTATGAACAATTGTCAGTAAGTATGCTGGATAGATTGGAAAAGCAATTTGGTAAAGACTTTGTGGAAGCTTTAATAACTGAATGGACAGAAGACCGTATGGAGTGCTATAAACAACAATTGTTACCATACAAAAACCTGCCGGACAAAATGGAGCAACTTTTAACCATTCAAAAACAAGAAGGATATATGTCTTCCTTAAAACAAATCGATCCTCAGCGCTTTCAACTAGAGCAATACCATTGTCCAATTTATTCTGTTGCATGTAACTATAAAGCAGCATGTCATACAGAAGAATTGGTTTTTCAAGAGTTATTACCAAATGCAAAAGTCAAAATGAATAGTTGTATTGCTGCGGGAGAGCAGTGTTGTAGCTTTTTAATAGAGGAGAAATAAGCCTTTTTTTCTTTTAACACCAGTTGTGATGTATCTCACAATGATTTTTAATACATTATGTTTTACTAAATATAGATAAATTCTCAAGAAACGGGGCGATTCATCATGCAACAGTCAGCCATAACAGATAAATTTGGTCGAGCGCTACAAGATTTGCGGATCTCTGTGACAGATCGTTGCAATTTTCGTTGTCGTTACTGTATGCCAAGAGAGATCTTCGGAAAGGATTTTGCTTTTTTACCAAAAGAACACTTATTAAGCTTTGAAGAAATCGAGCGATTAACAAAGGTATTTTTAAACTTAGGTGTTCGTAAAATCCGCTTAACCGGTGGGGAACCATTATTAAGGCGTGAAATTACTACTTTAATCGAGCGATTATCCAAATTGGAGGGCTTGCAAGATATTGGTCTAACGACGAATGCTGTTTTGCTTGGAAAGATGGCAGCGGATCTCAAAAAAGCTGGATTAAATCGTGTTAATGTTAGTCTAGATGCGATCGATGATGACACATTTATGAAGATAAACGACAGTAAAGTCCGTACTCAGCCTGTGATCGACAGTATTATTAAGGCGAAAGAAACGGGATTAGGTGTAAAAGTGAATATGGTAGTAAAAAAAGGGATGAATGACCATCAAGTGGTACCGATGGCTAAGTTCTTTAAAGAGCGTGGTGTAACTTTACGCTTTATTGAATTTATGGACGTTGGTCAGACGAACGGCTGGGACTTTCAACATGTAGTAACAAAAAAAGAGATGTATGATGAAATTTCAGAACAATTTGAATTAGAATCAATTGATCCCGCTTATTTCGGTGAGGTGGCAAAACGCTATCGCTATAAAGGGACAAATACAGAAGTAGGATTTATCACATCCGTATCGGAATCATTTTGTTCTTCTTGTACAAGAGCAAGAATTGCAGCAGATGGTCACTTTTTCACTTGTTTATTTGCAGGAGAAGGCTTGAACTTGAAAGATATATTACGTAGTGGAGCAACGGATGAAGAAGTAACAGATACGATTGTTTCGCGTTGGAAATATCGTGATGATCGTTATTCAGATGAACGAACAGAAGAAACTGCCAAAAACCGTAAGAAGATAGAAATGTCTTATATTGGTGGTTAAAGAGAGGATTGTATCAGATGTCAGTAATGAATAGATATCATCGGCAAATGCTCTTTCAAGGAATTGGTCAAGAAGGACAAGCCCAATTGCTATCGAAACAAGTTTTAATAATAGGCTGTGGTGCTCTTGGATCCTCATCAGCTGAGATGCTGACACGAGCAGGTGTAGGCGAGATTACTATCATCGATCGTGATTACGTGGAATGGACTAACCTTCAGCGCCAACATCTATTTACAGAAGAGGATGTTTATCAACAAACACCAAAAGCAATAGCTGCAGCCAGAAAACTAAAAAAAATCAATAGTGACATAAATATTCACCCTGTAGTGATAGATGCAACAGCAGAGAATCTCGCTAGCTATGTGCAACATGCAGATGTTGTGATTGATGCAACAGATAATTTTGATACACGCTTTTTAATCAATGACCTTGCACATAAATGTAGGAAACCATGGATTTTTGGCGCATGTGTAGGCAGTTCAGGTATGACATTTACGATAATACCAGGGCAGACGCCATGCCTTGATTGCTTATTAAAAGTTACACCTATGTTCGGTGCGACCTGTGATGCGGTTGGAGTG
This sequence comes from Gracilibacillus salitolerans, assembly GCF_009650095.1. Lineage (GTDB taxonomy): Bacteria > Bacillota > Bacilli > Bacillales > Amphibacillaceae > Gracilibacillus > Gracilibacillus salitolerans. Next base: position 2,034,708 of record NZ_CP045915.1, read on the forward strand.
ATAGGGCCTGCAGTGCAAATGGTAGTGACGCACCAGACAACAGAAGCGTTAAAACTGTTAATCGATGCGAAAGAAAAAATAAATAGTAAATTGATTATTTTTGATTTATGGAATAATCATTATCAGACAATCGATGTCAGTCGTGCGAAACGACCAAATTGCTCCAGTTGTGGTGAGGAACCAACTTATCCTAGTTTATCTTATCATGGCAGAACAAAGACTGAGGTTCTCTGTGGCAGAAATACAGTACAAATTCGTGGTAAACAATATTCACTGGAACTACTGGAGTCAAAGCTTGCTGATTATGGTGAAGTAAAAGTAAACCCGTTTTTAGTTTCAGTCGATATCGATGAAAAAAGGTTGGTATTTTTCCAAGATGGTCGAACCTTTGTCCACGGTACAAATTCGATAGAGGACGCTAAAAAGTTATATTATCAGATTGTTGGTTAGGAGCATGCTCTATGTTAAATGAACGTAATCCGATTCCGGTTTTAGAAGCAATTAAACGAGTTACAACGTATTATAAAAAAGGTGAAACGGAATACACGGCAATAACAAATGCGCATAATCGTGTATTAGCAGAAGATTTAATAGCGGATCATGATGTGCCGTTATTTGATCGGTCTCCTTATGATGGATATGCCCTACGTTCAGAGGATACAGCAGAAGTCATGGAGAAAACCCCAAAAATATTAGAGGTTGTCGGACATATTGGTGCCGGCAGTGTCTACCATAAAAAGATAGAAAACAGCCAAGCGGTTCGTATTATGACAGGTGCCCCGATTCCAGATGGTGCTGATGCCATTATAATGTTGGAAGATACTACCGCTTTTGAAGAAGACGGAAAATCGTTTGTATCGATTAAGAAAGCCCTTCAGCATCATCAAAATATTTCGTTTCAAGGAGAAGATGTTACTAAAGGGACAGCATTAGTGAAGAAAGGAACAGTGATAAACCCTGGAATCATTGCCTTACTTGCAACATTCGGTTATGCACAAGTACCTGTATCTAAAAAGCCTGTGATCGGTGTGATTGCAACAGGAAGTGAATTGGTGGAAGTAGATCAGCCGCTGGAACCAGGGAAGATACGTAATAGTAATGCCTATATGATGATAGGTCAATTACAAAGAGCAGGAGCAATACCAAAATATTATGGCTCTCTACCTGATAATTTAGCGGAAAGCCTTAAAAAGATTTCAAAAGTGATGCAGGAAGTTGATTTTTTAATTACAACTGGTGGTGTATCTGTAGGTGATTTTGATTTATTGCCAGAGATTTATCAAGAATTAGGTGCTGATGTTTTATTTAATAAAGTGGCGATGCGTCCTGGCAGTGTCACGACAGTTGCAACTATTAATGATACGTTACTATATGGGTTATCTGGTAACCCTTCGGCATGTTATGTCGGGTTTGAACTGTTTACAAGACCAATTATTGATTACTTTTTAGCAAAAGAAACCATAGGGATGCAGCAAGAACAAGCAACATTAGCAGTTGATTTTTTAAAAACAAATCCATTCGATCGTTTTATTCGAGGCCGTTACGAAATTAAAAATGGTCTGCTAGTTACAGAACCAGCAGGTAAAGACAAATCAAATATGGTGCATAGTTTAGCGAAGGCGAACTGTTTCATTCAATTACCTGGTGGCACAGAAGGTTATAAAAAAGGTGATCAAGTAACGATTCATTTGTTAGGAGAATGAGCATGAGAGACAACTTGTTTGAAATTGTAGAAGATCCTATTTCCGTCGAATCATTAATCGAAAAAGTAGAAGATCGTAATGCTGGTGCGATTACTACCTTTATCGGTACAGTTCGCGAAATCACGGGTGAAAAAAAGACGGTATATCTCGAGTATCAGGCATATAAACCGATGGCTGAAAAGATGCTTGCTCAAATCGGAGGGGAAATCAATCAAAAATGGCCTGATACAAAAGTGGCTATTACACACCGGATTGGTTCCCTTGATATCTCAGAAATTGCCGTGGTGATTGCCGTTTCCTCCCCGCACCGTAAACCGGCATATCAAGCGAATGAATATGCGATTGAACGAATTAAACAGATAGTTCCGATTTGGAAGAAGGAACAATGGGAAGATGGGGAAGGATGGATCGGTGACCAACAGGAAAATGTTCCATATCCCACAGGGAAACCAGATATAAAGGATGAAGACAATGATTGAAGTATTATTATTTGCTCAGTTACAAGAAGAAGCTGGTAAAGATAAAATCCTTTTAGATATAAAAGAAATAACTGTAAAGGAAATCAAACAAACATTGCAAACTCAATTCCATTTGAGTCAGATAGAAGAATCGATGGTTGCAGTTAATGAATCTTATGCATTAGAGGGTGACGTGATTCAACCAGGTGACATAGTGGCGATTATTCCGCCGGTTAGCGGTGGTTAAGATGTATGTTGTACAAGTGGTAGGTTATAAAAATAGTGGAAAGACAACTTTTATTTCACGATGGATTGAATACTTAATGAGTAAAGATTATCAAGTAGCTACCATTAAGCATCATGGTCATGGCGGTGAACCAGATCAAATACAAGAAACAGACAGTTATCAGCATTTTGAAAGTGGTGCAAAGTTGACAACGGTTATAGGGGAGAATCAGCTTTTAATTACTGCTGATAAAAATAAACTGCCATTAAAAACACTGTTGTTATTATATCAATCACTGGATATCGACATTGTGATTATGGAAGGATACAAGCAGATTCCTTTACCCAAAATTGTTATGCTGAAGAATGCAAAGGATCCACTATTAGAAGAAGTAGAAAATGTGAAGTATGTGTACAGGGAAAATGCTGAGCAATTATTTAATGAGGTGGAAACCAGCTGGGATGATTTCGAATTTGAAAAGATAAAAACCTTCCTTTAACACAAAGAAAGGTGAACGTTTAGTCTATATTACAAACTTCGATGGGACAGTTTTCACAACCTATTTCATCACGTAAAAATTGGATATCTTTGACGATAATATGTCCAGTTTTTTTCACGTCAACGATATCGAGTTTTCTAAGCTCACTGAGCATCCGGTTGACACTTTCCCTTGTCGTAGCGCAGAAATTTGCAAGTTGCTGGTTTGTTAAGGCCATTTCAATTAAAATACCTTCGTTTGTTTTGATTCCATAACTATTGGTTAAACGAATTAAAGTACTGTATAAAGCACCTTTTTTCCCATTTAAAAGCAGGTCGCGAATTTTTGATTGAAAAATGCGCATATGGTTGCTCACCCAACGCATAAATTCAAACGTTAATTTACCATTATCAATGAGGGACTCTTCTAATTGTTCTCGGTTAATGACTAATACTTCACCTGAGTTAATAACTCGAGCACTTAATAAATATTTAGGATCATCACTAAACAGTGTTAGCTCACCAATCATATCATTCGATTTACAGAGTCGTAACGTTAATTCTTTGCCGTCTGCTGTTAACTTTTCGACTTGAATTAATCCTGATTTTAAGATGAAAATTTCATGGGCGTCCATACCTTCTTGAAACAAAAACGTATCTTTTCTCGTTTTTTTTGTGTGACTGATTGATTCCAGCAATTGCCGTAATTCTTGAGAGATTTGATCTTGATGTTGTCGATGCCTTGCAGTTAATTGTTGAGCAGATTGCATGTTAGAGCCCTCCATTTACCAGATAATAGTAAGACGCATTTTTTGACTATAAATTATTGTCCAACTCCATGCCCAGAAACTAGGTGATTTTTCGACGTGCATTGTTTTTCAAACGGGCACTTGCGCTTTTCTTAACTATTTACTATCATTGTAGCATGATTACAAGTAAATAATTATAGAAAATAAAAACAATTTCGTGAAAGAATTTTGACTATTTTGTGAAGAAGTGAACGAGAGGTGTAGTTTCGGTGGAAATAATATCGGGTATCGTGTTAAATGGTGGTAAATCATCCAGGTTTAAAGAGGATAAAGCATTTGCTTCCTATAAGGGAAATTTATTTTACGAGAATGCATTGAAAGTAATGTTAGCTTGTGTTGATAACACTTATTTAGTGATGCGTGATAATCACTCTGTACCACAAGACTTCGAAAACATTAAAGTAAGAACTGACCTTGAACGATTTAAAGGACAGGGACCGTTAGCCGGGATTTATTCTGCAATGACTGACAGTACAGCTAGTTGGTATCTCGTCTTACCAGTCGATACACCATTAATGGAGCCACCTATTTTAAAGAAATTAATCAGCTATATAGATGATAACGTAGATGCTATTGTTCCTCGAGTAAATGGTAGAATGCAGCCGTTAATTGCCTTGTATAAACTAGGTACGATTCAAGTGATGGAACAACAATTATTAGCTAAAAAGAGGTCGATGCATCAATTGTTAGGCAGGTTAACTGTACGATATGTCGATTTTTCCGCTGAAGATGAGAAATATTTTATCAATGTTAACACGCAGGAAGAATATCAACGGTATTTAAGAGATTAAATGGAGTGAGCAAAATGTGGAATTTCAAAAGGTCACTATGGATAATAGGAGGTAGTCTCAGTCTTGTTATTGGATTGATTGGCATCATAGTCCCAATCTTGCCAACCACTCCATTAGTGCTATTAGCAGGTTTTTGTTATGGTAAATCATCTCCTCGCCTGCATAAGTGGCTTGTGACAAATAAATACTTTGGTCATTATTTAGCAGATTATAAGAGTGGAAAAGGTGTACCGATCCGGATAAAAGTTTTTGCTGTTTCCATTGTATGGATAAGTGTATTATTTACGCTTGTGGTTATACCGTTATTTCTCGTAAGGATCTTTATGCTGGGGATTGCTGTAGTGGTGACATTATTTATTTTTACCTCTCCTCTTTTAAAAGAAAAAAATAAATGTACAGAAATAATGCAACCTGATTGTGAAAGAACGTGAAAAAAGGTATACCTCCTTTCGATTATACATCGAAAAAGAGGTATACCTTTTTATTCATCGTCTATGGATTGTTCATTGGCTGCACTGTGTGCTAATCGTGATGATGCTGCGGCTGCGATTGCGCCTACGATATCATCTAAAAAGGTATGACAGCCTTGAGATTTATCGTTTAATTTCTCCAAGATACCTGGTTTTTGTTTGTCAATGTACCCGTAATTCGTGAACCCAATCGATCCATACACGTTGACTATCGACAATGCAATGACTTCATCAATACCGTACAAGCTCTCATCCGTGTCCAAGATTTCCTGAAGAGGGGACTCTAATTTATTTTCTTCCGCTAAAACATCAAGCTGAATACCGGTAATAACCGCATTTTGCACTTCACGCTTCCTTAGTACCCTGTCTACATTTTCATAGCAATGCTCTAAAGTTAATTCATCCTGATATTTATTTTGTAAAAAATAGACTAATTCCGCTATATCATCTAATTTCACACCTCGTTCTGTTAACCATTGTCTAGCTTTTTGTTCTAGTTCAGTTTGTTTTCGTTCCTTTGCCATTTGATCACATCCTATATTCATCATTTTCATTTCATGGTATACATATAGTTTAATATATAAACATTAAAGGGGGAAAATATATTGCATCCTATATTCTTACACTACCCAATTCAGGTGCCTACTAAACAAGTCTCTGACAAACCATACTTAACATTTGCGGATCAATCCTATTATTATTTTATTATTCCTACTTCAATAACAGAAAGGGTTGCCCTTGAATTATATACGATTGCTACTCATTATCATCAACAAGGATGGACGAATGTTACATGTCCGATACCAAATGTACACAATCAATTTCTTACGTCAATTGGTAAAGAGAAATATTTGTTGTGTTATGCGATATACGCAGAAGATAAACGGGAAGAAGCCATTAAGCTATCCAGTTTTCATCAAACAGGTTTTGGCTATCCATATCAGCCAAGTGCGATGAACAGCTATGGGAAATGGAAAGAGCTATGGATTTCTAAGATAGATCAGTATGAGGCACTATATAAGCAATTATATCAACAACGGCCTGCATCTCCCTTTATTCGAGGATTTGTTAACATGTTTCCCTATATTATTGGATTAGCAGAAAATGCAATTCAATACATGCATATTGTTGAACAAGAATCCCAATTTAACGAAAGTGACCAGCCATCGATTACTTTTGGACGATATAAAAGTGATATGAATGATGTATTTATTTGGAGTGATCGATTTGTGTATGATCACCCAGTACGTGATATTGCAGAGAAATTGCGACAGTACATGCTAACACCGAATGGGTTGTCTTCTCAGGAATGTCAACAACTTTTACAAGGTTATATATCCAATATGTCTATATCAGCATTTGGATGGAAACTATTATATGCACGATTGATTTTTCCTATTCATTTATTAGATTTCATGGATCAATTTCGCCAAACATCCAATCATTATTCTGATATAGAAGAATTGGTCGAAAATCAATCGGTATATGAAGAAAATTTACGAACATTTTTTTATCAGATAGGCATTGATGAAAGAGAAATAAATAGTATACAATTAGATTGGCTATTAGATGTGTAGAAGATAATCTATCGATGCATCTCCATTTGGGAAGATGGGGTGCATTTTTTTTAATTTTTAGACAATTGTGTCTTGATAAAGATAGCATTCACATGTATAATGTCCACTATATATAAACAAATGTACACGTATCGCAAACAAAGGGAGGACGTCTATATGAATCAAGTTAACGTTGGTTTATGTGGCCTGGGTACAGTTGGAACAGGAGTTGTCAAACTGTTACAAAGCCACGCTGATGAAATAAAATATAAAGTCGGTAGTGAAATTCAAATAAAAAAAATTTTGGTCAATGATATCAAAAAGAAACGTGATGTTGTAATCCAACCAGAATGGTTAACGGATAACCCAGAAGAATTAGTAAGTAACCCGGAACTCGATATTATTATTGAAGTGATGGGTGGAATAGAGGATACCAATCTTTTATTAGAAAAAGCAATCCGAAATAAAAAACATATTGTCACAGCTAATAAAGATTTAATGGCTGTTCATGGACAGAAATTATTACGATTAGCAAAAGAAAATAATTGTGATATTTTATATGATGCCAGTGTAGCCGGAGGTATACCGATTATCCGTTCCCTAACGGAGGGACTGGCATCTGACCGCATTCAAAAAATTATGGGAATTGTTAATGGGACGACCAACTATATTCTAACTAAAATGACGGACGAGGAATTAGCATTTGAACCAGTTTTAAAAGAGGCGCAAGAGTTAGGATTTGCCGAGGCAGATCCTACGTCTGATGTTGATGGATTAGACGCAGCGCGAAAAATGACATTGCTTGCGAATCTGGCATTTAAAATGGAAATTGGGTTGGATGATGTGGAAGTTACAGGAATTCGAACAATTTCCCAAGAAGACATTACTTTTGCGACAAGTTTAGGGTATACTATTAAATTGATAGGGATTGCATCGATCCATAATGGAAAAGTAGAAGTAAGCGTTGAGCCAACCCTTTTACCAAAAGATCATCCATTGGCATTAGTAAAAAATGAATTTAATGCCGTATATGTCTATGGTGAGGCAGTAGGGGAAACGATGTTCTACGGACCAGGGGCAGGAAGCATGCCAACTGCAACAGCCGTTGTCTCAGATTTAATGGATGTAGTGAAAAATATCCGTCTTGGTATTACAGGAAATGAATACATTATCCCGCAATATGAGAAACAATTAAAAGAAAATGATGAAAAGTATATGCAATATTTCATTCGTATGGAAGTAGATGATGAAGCTGGCACATTCCAAAACATAACTAATGTGTTTACGAATGAAAAAGTAAGCTTCCAAAAGATCTTGCAATTACCTTCTGATAACGAGAAGATGGCGGAAATTGTAATGGTTACACACAAAATCAGTAAACAGCAATTATTGAACAGTAGAGAAAATCTAAAAGGATTAGACGTTGTTAATGAAATAATCAGTTGTTATCGCGTCGATGGGGAGGATTAATTGTTATGGCATGGCAGGGACTGTTGAAAGAGTATCAAGAATTATTACCAATTACTAAAAAAACTCCAATGCTAACTTTATATGAAGGGAATACTCCATTATATAAATTAGAAAAATTATCCGAAAAATATGGGATAAATGCATATGCTAAATTTGATGGTTTAAATCCAACAGGTTCATTCAAAGACCGTGGTATGGTTATGGCTATGGCAAAAGCTGTAGAAGAGGGTGCGAAAGCAGTTATCTGTGCTTCAACAGGTAATACATCAGCTTCTGCGGCTGCCTTTGCTGCCAGAGCAGGGTTAAAATGTATTGTAGTTATTCCAGATGGGAAAATTGCACAAGGTAAACTGGCACAAGCAGTTATGTATGGCGCTGAAATTTACGCTATTGATGGTAATTTTGATGATGCATTGCGCTATGTACGTAAATTAGCAGAATCAGGTGAAGTTGCTTTAGTGAACTCTGTTAATCCTTACCGTATCGAAGGTCAAAAAACAGCAGCATTTGAAGTTTGTGATGAACTAGGTAAAGCACCTGATTACTTATTTATCCCTGTAGGTAACGCAGGAAACATCACGGCATACTGGAAAGGATTTAAAGAATATAATGAAAAGAAACAAACAGGTTTACCGAAAATGATGGGATTTGAAGCAAGTGGTGCGGCAGCGATTGTACATGATCGTGTATTCGAAAATCCGGAAACAGTAGGTACAGCTATTCGTATCGGTAATCCTGCAAGCTGGCAAGGTGCGGTAAACGCTCGTGATGAATCCAATGGTCAAATCGATGAAATTACAGACGAAGAAATGATCGAAGCATATCAATGGATTGCCCAAAATGAAGGAGTATTTGCTGAACCAGCATCTTGTGCATCTATAGCAGGTTTATTGAAAAAATTAAAAGAAGGAAAAGTAGAAGAAGGGTCGACAGTTGTTACAGTATTAACTGGTAATGGCTTAAAAGACCCAGATACAGCAATTAATTATAGTGATGTAAAACCAACCGTATTGCCAAATGAAGAAGAAGTAATCATCAATAAAATTTTAGGTAGTGTCAGGGCATGAGTTGGTCCATTAAAGTACCATCGAGTACTTCCAATTTAGGTGCGGGTTTTGACTCGATCGGTTTAGCGCTGAACTTATATTTAGACTTACAAGTAACAGAAGCAGATCAATGGGAGTTTGTAGCTGGTTCAGAATGTTTGGAAGGAATTCCAACTGGTAAAGACAATTTAGTATATGAGATTGCAGAACAGGTTGCAGAAAAATTTGGGCTAGCTGGTCAATTGCCTGCTTGCCGTGTTGACATGAAGAGCGAGATCCCGCTTGCCAGAGGATTAGGGAGTAGTGCAACAGCTATTATTGCAGGTATTGAATTAGCTAATATGTTATTGGACTTGAAATTATCTGATGATGATAAACTTCAAATTGCGACAGATATTGAAGGGCATCCGGACAATGTAGCGCCATCTCTTTTAGGTGGATGTGTGATCGGTCATTACGATGGCAAAGTGTCATACACGCAAATTCCGGTGAAAGGTGTTACTTTTGTAGCCATGATTCCAAGTTTTGAATTAAAAACAAAGGATGCTCGTGCCGTATTACCGAATCAATTTACATTTAAAGAAAGTGTGCAGGCCAGTAGTGTAGCGAATGTAAGTGTGGCAGCTATTTGCAAAGGCGATTGGGAAACATTAGGTGAAATGATGGAAAAAGATCATTTCCACCAGCCATATCGAAAAGCACTTATTCCACATTATGATGAGCTTTATTACTATCTAAATGAAGATGCTTATGGTGTCTTTCTAAGTGGAGCGGGACCAACGATGATTGCAGTTGTCGATGATAAAAAAGTATTTTCGTTGGTCAAACAATGGAAAGCAGACTACCCAGATTATCAATTGCTCCCACTACAAGTAGAAAATTATGGATCAACCGTCGAAAAAATTCGTGAAGAAATTAAATAACAGTGCAAATTACTTTTTCTATCAGGTAGTTAAAAAGATAAACCCTCAGTAAAATCGGGTTTATCTTTTTTAAATTTAACAATTTCCGTCATCTGAATTGTATCTAGAAAAAAGCCGAGATAAACGACAAATCTTCAAAGAGCAAGCAAAGATTTGTTGAATAAATCGGGATAAACGACAAATCTTCAAGGCGAGAGCAAAGATTTGTTGAATAAATTGAGATAAACGACAAATCTTCAAGGCGAGAGCAAAGATTTGTTGAATAAATTGAGATAAACAACAAATCTTATAGGATTTAGCAAAGCTTTGTTCTATAAACCAATTTTATGAACCATATACCTTCTTATAAAAGTATAAAAGAAAAGCACATTAAAAAAGGGAAACGTTTCTCATCGAAGAGTCGTTTCCCTTTTGCATTTTGTTATTAAAATACTTGTTCAATTTCTGTGACGCCAGGTACTTCTGCCATTAATGCACGCTCGATACCTGCTTTGAGAGTAATTGTGGAGCTTGGGCAGTTACCACAAGCGCCCATCAAACGTAAGCGAACGATCCCATCTTCAACGTCGACTAATTCCACATCGCCACCATCACGTAATAAAAATGGACGTAATTTATTTAATACTTCTTGTACTTGAGCTGATTGTTCTTCCATGAATGGAAACTCTCCTTTCCTCACCACTACTCTATTATAAAGGTTGTTGAATTAAAAATCTATGTTATTTGTCATACGAATGATAAACATTTTCAATATTATTTTATCTTTTATTCATTTATTTGTAAATAAAAGTGTGTTAAAAATATATTAGGTAGATGAACCTTAAGATATACTGAGGTGTGATATAATGATGATAAGAATAAGAGTTGGCTTTTGTGTAAAAAACTTGGCAAAAGGCACTGAGCAAGTTCGTCAAAAATTATTAAAAGATCCAGATATGGATGTAGCAGAATATGGGTGTACAAGTTATTGTGGCATTTGCCGAAGGTATCATGTAGCAATAGTGAATGGCAAACCGATAAAAGCAGATACACCAGATGAACTATTAGATAATATTAATGATTATATCGATAATGAATTAATCGATCAGTTATAATGAAGGGGAAATAAAGAGATGAAAATACCTTTTACTAAAATGCATGGATTGGGAAATAGTTATATTTTTATCAATGTATTTGATTTTCCAATAGAAGAAAAAATTCTGGCGGATTTGGCAAAAGCTGTTGCTGATAAAGATACTGGAATCGGCTCAGATGGTATGATTTTGATCCATCCTACCGAAAGTGCAGATGTTGGCATGCGTATTTTTAATAAAGATGGCTCAGAAGGAAAGAACTGTGGTAACGGCTTACGTTGTGTGGCAAAGTTTGCTTTTGAACATCAGTTAGTAGACTCAAAACAGTTTACAATCGAAACAAAAGCAGGAAATGTCAGTGCAGAAATACATGGAGATCAGATACAAGTAAATGAAGTAACGGTGGATATGGGCGTGCCTATATTAAAACGTTCGGAGATCCCTATGCTTGGTGAGGATCTGGATCAGGTAGTAGCTGAACCGTTTGAAGTCCAAGGTGATAATCTTGAGGTTACCACTATATCGATGGGAAATCCTCATGCTGTTTTCTTCGTGGATGATATTAATAAAGCACCTCTAACGACATTAGGACCAGTCATTGAAAAAGATCAACGTTTTCCGGAAAGTGTCAATGTAGAATTTATTGAACAAGTGAATGACCAAGAAATTCATTTTCGGGTATGGGAACGCGGATCAGGTGTAACACAGGCATGTGGTACAGGAGCATGTGCTTCTGTTGTGGCATCCGTTTTGAATGGTAAATTAGAAAAAGGAAAAGAAATTACTGTTCATTTAGCGGGTGGAGATTTATATATTACATGGGCAGAGGATGGTCGTGTCTGGATGCGTGGAAAAGCAGAAACAACCATTGAAGGAACATTTTTTATGGATTAATTATCAAGCAGAAATATTGAATTACAATGGTTGAGTTTGTATACTTGGTCATACAATAAGTATTAAAAATACTTAGAAAAAGGAGTTTTTTTTCTATGGTTATTAATATTACCGATAATGCAAAGCATCAAATAGAAGAAATGATGAAAGAAGAGGACGCAGAAACTGTACGTCTTCGTTTTGGTGTCAAAGGTGGCGGATGTAGTGGTCTTTCTTATTCACTTGGATTTGATTATGATGTGAATGAAGAATTAGATCATACTGAAGAGTCAAACGGTATTCCGTTAACGATCAAGAAGTTTGATATTGATGTGATCGAAGGAACAACCGTCGATTTCAAACAAAACATGATGGGTGGGGGATTCACGATTGATAATCCGAATGCCGTTGTATCATGTGGCTGTGGTTCTTCCTTTAAAGCGAAGGAAAGAGAAGGAACACCAGAAAATTGCTAAATTAAAAAAGCATCGGGCTTATTTGAACTGACCCAGTAAAACGGGACAAGAAAAAACACCTATGCTACCATAGTCCTGAATTCAACAGGACTGTGGCAGTTTAGTTTTGTAAACGGTCGTATATAGTTGTAATAATACATGTAAGATTCCACTTTTTCTAGTACAATAGAGTTTGTAAGGTGCACTCTATTTTGAGTGTTGAATTCTTCCGACTTTAGCGAGGAGTGGAAGGATTCGATTACGGCATTATCAAAGCAGTTTCCTTTTCGGGACATGCTTGTGGTAATGCCTTTTTCTTTAGCCAGCTCTTGAAAGTCGTAAGAGGTGTATTGAGCTCCTTGATCACTGTGTAAGATAACTTCATACGTCTCTCTGCCTTTACATGCAGCTTCTAGTGTATCTAAAACAAGCTTAACCTCTTGTGTGTCACTAACTTTATAGGCTATGATTTCGTTATTATATAAGTCCATAATGGTTGATAAATAAAGCATTTTCTCTCCATATGGTAAGTAAGTAATATCAGTAACCCACTTTTGATTAGGGCGATCAGCCTTGAAATCCTGTTTAAGAAGGTTTGGGACGACAAACTTGCTTTCCCCAGCAATATAAACCCTTCTTTTCACTTTGACTTGACACTGAAGGTTATATTTTTGCATGATCTTTTGTACGGTCTTTCGATTTACTTTTATCTTATGGTCATTTTGGAGAATCCCTCTTACGTTTCGATGTCCTACTCTAAATGAAAGGCTTTGACAAATATCTATAACCAACTGATGTAGAAGAGGCAATTCAGCTGAAACTCTCTTTTTCCAGCGATAATAAGTTGACTTTGGAATCTCGAAACATTCACAAATAGTAGTAATTGTGTATTGTTCTTTATAAGCTTCTACAACTTCGACGAATACTTCTGGAACCACTTCCTTTCGATTTCTTGGTACTTTCCCGACAATTCATCTCGCATTTCATAATACTTCACTTTTTTTCTTAACTGACTTATTTCACTATCATCATCAGGTCCTTTACCGAATGCATATTGTTTTCCAATTGGTTGAGCTAACCTGTGCTCCTCGCCATTCCTATACCATCTCATCCAAGTATTGATTTGTGTCTTATTTTTAATACCAAACTTCTCCATAATCTCTTTATTCGTTAGTTCCCCAGATAGTTTTAAGCGTATTACTTCTCTTTTGATTTCTTCAGGATAAACCACCTTCTTCCCCATAACAAAAAACACCTCCAAATGTCGATAAATAATTTATACGACTCTGGGGGTGTTTTTTCCTGTCTCATATTATTGGGTCACTCTATATTTGCTCGATGCTTTTTTATGTCCAGCTCTAAGAATAAGAAAATAGGGACTTTCCATTTTTATCACGGTGCTAATCGGACAAAAACCCCAACTGATAGAAGTCTCACCATATATTTTAAAACATACTTGTTGAATGCTTCGGTTGAATTCTTGCTTTTGGATCCATATACGCTTTAGCATTGTTAACTGCAGTTGGTCCTTCGCCAAACCCAGCAGCAATCAAGTTAACTTTACCAGGGTACGTACAAATATCACCAGCAGCATAAATGCCAGGGACATTGGTTTCCATTTTTGAATTGACTACAATACTGTTCTTGTCAATTTCCAATCCCCAATTTTTAATGGGTCCTAAAGAAGAAATAAACCCGTAATTAACTAGAACATGATCTACATCTAACACGACTTCATTGTCACCTTTCACTTCTTTTAATCGGACTTGATCAATCTGATCTTGTCCAATCAGACTTTCTGGTACGTAAGGTGTTAAAATATTCACATTAGAATTCATTAAGTTCTCGACACTTGCCTCATGTGCACGGAAATTATCACGTCGGTGGACTAATGTTACTTCTTTTGCAATTGGTTCTAACATTAAAGCCCAGTCTACGGCAGAATCACCACCGCCAAATAATACGACACGTTGATCACGGAATTTATCCATATTATCAACGAAATAGTGAAGGTTTTTATCTTCAAACTGTTCTGCATTATTTATAGTTAATTTTCGTGGTTGAAAAGCACCATTTCCTCCAGTTATAATGATAACTTTGGAGTAATGTTCCTCTGTGGGTGTTGTAATTCTGAGTGTCTCATCATCTAAACGCTCTACACGTTCAACGGATTGATTTAAGACTATTTCGGGTTTAAATAAATCCGTTTGTTCTTTCAAGTTATCGACGAGTTCTTGTGCACGAACCTTTGGAAAGCCAGCAATATCATAAATATATTTTTCTGGATATAATGCGCTGAGCTGCCCACCGATTTGAGGTAAACTCTCGATGATTTTCACAGAAGATTGTCTTAAGCCACCATAAAAAGCTGTAAATAATCCAACGGGGCCAGCCCCGATAATGGTTATATCATAAACTTCCTTTGACATATTAGATTCCCCCTCATGCTTACATCAATGCCTTATATTTTAACATAATAGTATCTATCATGTCATTTTTATATACCTGTACGGAAACATTTGTAAAATCCGCCAAATAAATAAAGAAAGGTTAAAAAAATTCACAAAATTAAAATCAAGGGTTGAAAAATGTCGTAAAAAGGTCTAACATATACTATGGACTAATTATTAAGACATATGTATTATTACGTGATAGTACGTGAAATACATCACGAATAATTACAAAAAAAATACTTAAATGGATGTGAGAAAGATGAAGAGACCGAAAATTGTCGTTTTGGGAGCTGGCTATGGGGGGTTAACGACAGTAGCCAAGCTACAAAAAAAGTTAGGTGTTAATGACGCACACATTACGCTTGTAAACAAGAATGATTACCACTATGAATCAACGTGGTTACATGAAGCTGCAGCAGGTACATTACATCACGACCGTAGCCGTGTCAAAATATCTGACCTTATTAACTCAGCGAAGGTAAATTTTGTGCAAGATACGGTAACAGCAATTAAACCTGATGAGAAAAAAGTTGAATTACAAGATGGTGAAGTACTGGAGTATGACTATCTAGTAGTTGCTTTAGGTTTTGAAGCTGCTACATTTGGAATTCCTGGTTTATTAGAAAATGCACTTACAATTGGAAGTATTAATAAAGCGCGTCAGATCCGTGAACACATTGATTATCAATTTGCTATGTATAATAATGAAGCAGAACCTAAGGAAGAACGATTAAATATTGTTGTTGGCGGTGGCGGCTTCACCGGAATTGAATTTGTAGGCGAATTAGCAAACCGTATTCCGGAACTGTGTAAAGAATATGACATTGATCGCAGTAAAGTACGTGTTATAGTAGTTGAGGCAATGGACACGATCATGCCAGGATTTGATCCAGAGTTGATCGAATATGCAATGAACTCATTGGAAGCACGTGGAGTGGAATTTAAGCTTGGTGCATTCTTAAAAGAAGTACGTGTTGATGGGATCACTGTAGAACAAAATGGTGAAAAAGAAGATATTCCAACTATGACTACAGTTTGGGCTGCTGGTGTACGAGCTAACCACTTAGTGGAAGAATCTACATTAGAAGATAATCGTGGTAAAGTGGAAGTAACACCAGAACTACGTGCGCCAACTCATGAAGATGTATTTGTAGTTGGTGATTGTGCTCTAGTTTGGAATAAAGAAATTGATCGTCCATATCCACCAACTGCTCAAATTGCTATGCAAGAAGCAGAAGTTTGTGCACATAATTTAATCGCTCTTGTAAAAGGTGGCGAGTTAGAACCGTTTGAATTTATTAACCGAGGAACTGTATGTTCACTTGGTGATAAAGATGCAATGGGATCTATTTTTGGCGGCAAGAAGATCTTCGGTTGGACTGCCTCTTTCATGAAAAAAGTCATCGATAACCGTGCACTATTCAAAATCGGCGGTGTTGGATTAGTATTGAAAAAAGGTAAATTTAACATCTTTTAATATCACAAACAAAAGCAGAGGGCTTATCCTCTGCTTTTTAAATGCTAGTAGCATCATAGTGGAAGCTCAGAATATAGCATTCCCCTAGGGCAAGTATATATATGTATACACTATGATGGTAAAATGCAACAAGTAGGTGGAAGAGGCATTATATTTATTACAAATAAATGAACTTTATTGCACAAGTTTACTTAGCAGTATAAAATAAGAAGAGTTCTTGATTTTGATATGATCGAAGAGGAGTATTCGAATGATTCAACTTTTTATCTCTGTTCTTTTATTTTTTGTTTTATTTTTTGGAATTAGCTTTATTCTTAACATGATCTTACGTCAAACATGGTTAATGGCATTTGTTTTTCCGATTATTGTTATGTTTATTGTTGATACTTTTCCTTTTTCTACATATTTCACTGATCCTGGATATGCATTCACTACACTCTGGAATGAATTGATCACATTAAGTGTGCAAGATGCGATTATTTTGTCATCTGGATTTATCGGCACAATCGTTGCCGGAATAGTGATTAAGTTTCTTAGAAAAAATGGCTATCAAATGTTCTAATACGAAGCAAATGTATATTTCTTGTTGTTAGTGGAAAAGATTACACCTAGAGAGGTGTGATCTTTTATGTTTTTATGGAAAATTTCAAAAACTCTATTGATGATTACTCTACTGTCGGGGGCCCTGATGTCTAGTTTCACTATGGTATCTAATGTAACAGCACAAGAAGTATTTAGTAGCTTAGCAGATGAATCAAATGATTCACTTGATATAGGTTATCAGCAAGATCGAGAAATTGTAGCCAAAAAGAAGTTTGTCAAGCATCGTAATAATCGTGTTACCTATATTTCAAGTGAAGAAATAACTGGGCCATCCACTCTAGAAGAAACGTTAGATTTAGATCAATATGAGAAACATAATGTCGTAGCAACAGGTTATACAGCAGGAGTGGAATCTACTGGAAAAACACCAGACCATCCTGCTTATGGAGTGACATATTCTGGGGTAAAAGTTACCCGAGATTTGTATTCCACCATTGCCGCAGATTTAAATGTTTTTCCTATTGGTACAATATTATATATTCCTGATTATGGATATGGTATTGTAGCTGATAAGGGTGGAGCAATCAAAGGAAATAAAATAGACTTATACTACCCGACAGTGAACGATGTGTACGAAAAATGGGGGAAAAAAGCAGTAGATGTATATGTGATTGAATATGGAACTGGACAATTAACGGAAGAAGTATTGGTTTCTTTAAATAATACAGAATCATTGCAAGTATTCCGACATCAGTATAAAGCAGAATAATAAAATGAAGGAGTGGGCCAAGTAATCAGCTCACTCCTTTTGTTTCGATTAATAGTTATAATAACAACTGTTGTAAAAAGACGAAACTAAGCGCAATAATAGTTATTGCCTTTCTTTTTGTTTGACTATGTATCAAAAGAAGTATTATAAAAACAGCCGTTTGGGCTGGCGTCGAGTGTTAACACCGAAATTAAAACAGAGAATACAGTAAGAATGCCAAAAAGACTCCAGTTAATCCACCGAAGAACACTTCAATCGGCTGATGCCCGAGAAGTTCTTTTAACTCTTTTTGTTTCTCATATTCCCCTTTTTTAGACCATCCCTTTGCCTCGGAGACAAAATGGTGGAAATCTTTCACTAGCATGTTTAACAAAATGGCTTGTTCACCAGCTTGTCTGCGAATACCAGTTGCATCAAACATAATAATAATGGCTAGCACACAAGATACAGCAAATAGACCTGATGAGACACCGTGTTCAATCCCAATTCCAGTAGTAACAGCTGTAACGGCAGCAGAATGACTACTCGGCATCCCGCCTGTACTAAATGTTAAGCCAGGTTTAAATTCCTTTGTAGCGATAAAATGTAAGGGAACTTTAATGATTTGGGCAAAAGTAATCGCAATCAAAGCTGCCCAAAGTGGGAAATTTTCGAAAAGCTCCAATTAGAACATCCTCTCTGTCTCTTAGGTGGATATCTCGGTATCCAATGATGTAATGATAAATGAGTAGTATACGACTTTTTATATGTATCTACCGACCATTTTCTTTACCATTATAGCATAGCTTATACCTCTTTAGTATTGATTACCCATCAATTTACACGGTTTTAATAAAAAGACGAGAACGAACGTGCGATCTCATCTTTTTGTGCTTATTTAATTGCAGCATCCAGTGATACTTCAATCATGTCGTTAAATGTTGTTTGACGTTCCTCTGCAGTTGTTTCTTCTCCTGTAATAATATGATCGGAAACAGTTAGAACGGACAACGCATTACGGTTGAATTTAGCTGCTAATGTATATAATGCAGTTGACTCCATTTCAATAGCTAACACATTATATTGATCAAGCAATTCTAACAATTCCTTCATATTATCACGGTAAAAGCTATCGCTGGTAAATACATTCCCGACTCTTAGAGAAAGTCCTTTATCTATACCTGTGTCATATGCTTTTTTCAGTAAATCGAAATTAGCTGTCGGTGCGTAATCAATACCACCAAATACCATTCTGTTCATTTGTGAATCTGTTGAAGATGTACTTGCAAGAATTACATCTCCTACCTTTACATCTTTTTGAATTGCTCCACAAGTTCCGACGCGTATTAAATTTTGCACATCATAGCTTTGAATTAATTCGTTCACATAGATTGAAATAGATGGTACGCCCATCCCGGTACCTTGTACAGAGATGTCTTTCCCTTTATACGTGCCTGTAAAACCATACATCCCACGAACTTCATTATAACAGGTTACGTTTTCTAAGAAATTTTTTGCTATATATTTAGCGCGTAATGGATCTCCAGGAAGTAAGATCGTATCTGCGATTTCACCTTTTTTTGCTCCAATATGTACACTCATGTATAAGCCCTCCTTTTAGGCAAGATGTTATAATTAGAAAATATCATAATGAAAATCGAAATACAAATGGAACCCTTTCGACATGAAATGGTATCCTTTTCATGGATTATGGAATTTTTTCTTTTTTTAGTTTCTTAATTAGCTTTTATCGTATATAATAGTTTTAGTTAGTCATTTCACAAGTTTGGGCAATTAGTTGACTCTTGAAAGATGAACGAGTGATGAGGAGGAGTTATGGTTATGAAAGAACAATCTTTTACTATTCAAAGTGACACGGGTATTCACGCACGACCAGCAACTTTATTAGTAAATAAAGCTGGGCAATATGAATCACATGTGGAATTACATTATAATGGTAAGACAGTAAATTTAAAATCCATCATGGGTGTTATGTCACTAGGTGTACCTAAAGGAGCAGAAATTCGTATTACCGTTGATGGTAATGATGAAGATCAAGCTCTAGAAGGAATTGCAGAAACCATTGAAGAACATTTAGGAAAATAAAGTAAAAAAAGCTAGTTATTAATACTAGCTTTTTTTTATGTTATAATAAGATCTTAATTAGTAATTCTTATAAAAGGGAAGTGATGCATGATGATGGAATTTCTTTATTTCCCAGAAGATAAATCGTTATATATTCCAGCTGTCATTAGTTTGCTGGTATTTGTCATTGGTGCTGTTTTAGCGATGTATTTTATTAAGAAAGCATCCCAAAAAGAAGAAGAGAAATGGAAAAAAAAATACGACGATTTAAAAGATTGATTAAGTTTACTTCTCGTTGTCCATAATAGCTAATGGATAAGTGAAGAGGAGTAGATGTTATGAAAAGGTATGTACTTTGTTTCTTTTTAGTTATGCTCATGTTCTTTGCTAGCTGTCAGGCGGAGGATCGCTCTCCGTTAGAAGTCCGTTTGTATAATCCGGATAATGATGCTGTGGGAACTGCTACGTTTAAAGAACAGGAAGATTTGGTAACTGTTCAAATTAAGGTGGAAGGTTTGGAACAAGGGTTGCATGGCGTACATATTCATGAATATGCTAAATGTGAAGGACCAGATTTTCAATCTGCCGGCAATCATTTTAATCCAGAAGGAAATGAACATGGACTCATGCATCCGGAGGGTGCTCATCTAGGTGATATGCCAAATTTAGAAATAGAGGCAGACGGAACGGCAGATGTAGAACTTGAGCTTCCAGGGGCAACATTAATGGACGGAGATAAATCCTTATTAAGAGAAGATGGAACCTCGATCATTATTCATGGAGGGCAGGATGATGGTGTTTCCCAACCTGCAGGTGATGCAGGTGACCGCGTTGTTTGTGGTGCCATATCTTTAGATGAAGCAACAGATGATGACAAGCCAACTGATCCAACTGAATCTAATAAAAAAGAAGAGGAGTAAGCCTTCATTCGCTTACTCCTTTTTTACGTTTTCTAACGCATTAATAATTCGGGTAGTACCTTCTTTTACTATATCTAATGGACATGCAATATTCATCCGCATAAAACCTATACCTTCTTCTCCAAATGAGGCCCCATCATTTAATCCAACTTTGGCTTCTTTTTGTAAAAATTCTTTAAGTTCATCTTGTGAAAGGCCGAGTTTACGGAAATCAAGCCATATTAAATAGGTACCTTCTGGATGGAATACGTTCACTTTGGGATGATTAGCGAATGCGTTATCCACGTAATCGATATTTGTATGTAATTGGTCGAGTAATTGATCAAGCCATTCTCGCCCATTATTATAGGCTGCATCTAAAGCGGTAATTCCCATTGTATTTAAAATATGCATTCCTTGTTTATGAAAGGTCTTTTCCAATGCGTCTCTTTTCTCCTTATCTGGTACTATCCAATAGGAAACTTGTAGCCCTGCCAAGTTAAATGTTTTTGTAGGTGACATACAAGTAATAATCTGATCTGCCATGTCCTCGTCTATTTTAGCGATTGGTATGTGCTTGTGTTGTTGATACACAAGGTCTGCATGGATTTCGTCCGCAAAAATCATCACATGATATTTTTTACAAAGTGCTACAATTTTCTCTAATTCTGCTTTGGTCCACACACGGCCAACCGGATTATGTGGGTTACAGAGAATAAATGCTTTAACTCCTTGTTGTAATTTAGATTCAAAATCATCGAAATCAATCTCATATTTGTTTTCTTGAACAATCAGTTGATTTGTCACTAATTCACGGTCGTGTCTTTTTACGATATCGTAAAAAGGAGGGTATACAGGTGTCTGAATCAGAACTTTATCCCCTATGTCTGTGAAGGTTTGGATAGCCATATATAAGGTAGCGATCACACCTGGGCTGTATTGGATAGAGGTATTTTTCACTTTCCAATCATGTTTGTATTCCAACCAATCAGTAATTGTGTCTTGAAGTGCATTATCGGTAAAGGTGTAGCCAAATACACCGTGTTTTGCACGTTCTGTTAACGCATCTTTTACAGCTGGTGGAACTTCAAAGTCCATATCTGCTACCCACATGGGTAAGACATCTTCCGATCCGTATAGCGCTTTGACTAGATCCCATTTGACGGCCCTCGTGTTTCGTCTCTCAATTTGTTTATCAAAAGAAAATGTCATATCTTTTTGCACTCCCTTAATAACGTTTCTTGTTTTTTCTATTTAATCATACCGCCCGCTCGAAGAAAAGTCTAATACTCGACTTATTGGGAAAGTGGGACACTACTTCTGTTCCACTGACTAACAATCTTGGCGATCTGGTGAGGATTTTCTTCCGAGAGAAGATGGCCTGCTTGGTCTAGGGTTGTTAGTGTTGCTTTTGGCAGGTATTTAATGAGTTCATATCCGATTTCGTAAGGGATAATTTCATCATTTTTTCCCCAGATAATATGGGCTGGGGTGTTAATAGTTGAGAGTGCTTGTTCAGATAAATCGCCTTGGTGATCGTTTAATATTTTTATAATACATGGATATATTTTTTTGTCGAGAAACGGTTTTTTATAGTGTTCCAACATTTCATCCGTGATGATGTTATCGTGATAAATGGAGTGTCTGAGCATTTCATAAACTCCTTTTCGCTTTAACAATCTTCTTGCAATAAAAGGAGATAATGGATTGTGGCAGATTGCTCTGGCCAACAATGGTGAATGTCTCATAAAGCTACATGGTGCTATTAAATATAAAAGGTCAATATGATTAGGGTGTTTGTAAGCAAATCTCAAGGAAATTTGACCACCCATTGAATGACCGAGAAAAATGGCTTTGTCGATGGAGTGGTCGTCCATTATAAATTTGATGGCATCTACTATGTGATCATAGGAAAATAAACAAGTGTTGGATTTTTCACTTTCTCCAAATGGCGGAATGTCAATAGAAATAATTTGGAAGTCTTTTTGTAATAATGGAATTAACTTTCGAAAGCAGTATGTTGAAGCTAAAAAACCATGTAGCATGATAATAGTAGGTTTAAGCGAATTCTTGTGAAAAGTAAAGCTGATAATATGTCCTTTATATGGGATTGTACTTTTCATATGATGTAACCTCACTTAAGGTATGATAGTAAAAACGAACAAAACCGCCCCAGTCCTAGCCTGGATTATTTAATTCGACTGGGGGGGAAATATTTGCTTTGGATTTCCTGTCACTTTGTCCGAATAGTTACTCTAAGCTATGGAAATTCGACAAACTATAGGGTAGGATTAATGCGCCACGTCCTAGGCCAACGTCGACACTTGGTCGCCCTGCTCTGATACATGTGCTGAACGAATGTGAGCGAGGAAGTTGAAGCCGTGGCTTAACTGCATAGTAGATATTACACTTGTGTCCTTGGTTGACAAGGAGTATTTTTCCGCAGCGGCGAGCTTACACTAAATTCTATAGAATTGGAAGGAAGTACACCCCTAAGGATTTCACTTCGTTAATCTATGTTGTGCATAAGTTTATATTTTCATTAATAAAAAAATAAGCAAAGCGACGGATCGCTTTGCTATCCAGGGGGAATACGAGAAAGTCTTACATAATTATAAATTGCCCATTTTTATATTTTTTAAACCTTTATTTTGATAAATTTTAAATTTATATTTCTTCGGTAGTCTTTAATTAGGATGAGTTCAGCTTTCTTTTGCTATTTTTATCTTAAGTATGCTAACATTACTTAATGTTTAAAGAGTAATTAATCGGTAAGAAAATGTTTTAGAGGAGTTGGAAGTATGTCAGATAAATTTCAAATAGGAGATGTGGTTGAAGGAGTAATCACAGGGGTTCAACCTTATGGTGCATTCGTCTCTATCGATGAGGAAGTACAAGGTTTAGTTCATATATCTGAAGTTACAAACGGTTTTGTCAAAGATATTAACGATCATGTTAAAGAGGGAGACAAAGTAACCGTTAAAATAATTGAAGTTGATGAAAGTGAAAACAAATATGCATTATCAATCCGTGCGCTGCAGCCCGAAAGACAAGCAGATCGCAATACAAATCCAATTTCAGAAAAAGAAGGAGAACACGGATTTAACACTCTGAAGGACAAGCTTAAAGAATGGATTAAACAATCTGAGTAATAAAACAAACCAACAACATCTCAGGGTTGTTGGTTTGTTTTATCACGGTGCTAATCGTCCTTAAAACTTCCACTTCAAGGTTAAATCGAAGAAGCTAAGTGAGGAGATCAGGTGAGTTAACACCCTGATCAGTTTTGCTTACCATCAGTAGGGGATAAAAATCCTGATATAGAAGTCTCGCTTTATATTTAATTTTTGGCTATTCATGAAAATAATACAAAATGCATAGTCAGAAATTTCCCTAAATTCAGAAGGTTTTTGAAAATCTCTTGTTGCATTGCTTGATTTAAGACGCAGGATTCGGTACATTTAAATAGTGAGAATAATTATTGGAGGTTACAAAAACATGACACATGTACGCTTTGATTACGAGAAAGCACTAGCCTTTTTCGGGGAACATGAATTAGAGTACCTGAAAGAACCGGTAAAATTAGCACATGAAATGGTACATAACAAGACAGGTGCAGGGAATGATTTTTTAGGTTGGGTAGACCTTCCAACTGACTATGACAAAGAAGAGTTTGCTAGAATTAAGAAATCGGCCGATAAAATCAAATCCGATTCCGACGTGCTATTAGTTGTAGGTATTGGTGGTTCTTACTTAGGTGCACGAGCAGCAATCGAAATGCTAAATCATTCTTTTTATAATGAATTAGCGAAAGAACAACGTAATACACCACAAGTTTTCTTTGTTGGTAATAGCATTAGCGCTCCGTATATCAATGATCTATTTGATGTATTAAAAGATAAAGATGTATCCGTAAATGTTATTTCGAAAAGTGGTACAACGACAGAACCAGCAATTGCTTTCCGTATTTTCCGTAAGTTCCTTGAGGAAAAATATGGTGTAGAAGAAGCGAAACAACGTATCTATGCGACAACTGATAAAGCAAAAGGTGCCCTAAAAACATTAGCAAATGAAGAAGGGTACGAAAGCTTCGTTATTCCAGATGATGTTGGAGGACGTTACTCTGTTCTTACAGCGGTAGGGTTATTACCAATTGCGGTAAGTGGAGTAGATATTGATGAAATGATGCAAGGTGCGCAAAAAGCTCAAGAAGAATTAAGTGAAGCAGACCTAGCGAAGAACCCTGCTTATCAATATGCTGCGGTTCGTAATGTCCTTTACAATAAAGGAAAAACGATTGAAATGCTTATTAATTATGAGCCAGCACTTCAATATTTCTCTGAATGGTGGAAGCAGCTTTACGGTGAAAGTGAAGGGAAAGATTTCAAAGGTATTTATCCATCTTCTGCTAACTTCTCAACTGATCTTCACTCATTAGGTCAGTATGTACAAGAGGGACGCCGTGATATTTTTGAAACAGTACTTCACGTAGAAGAACCAAAATCAAATATCACCATTGAAAAGGAAGATCAGGATTTAGATGGATTAAATTATTTAGCTGGGGAAACACTGGACTTTGTTAACGAAAAGGCATTCCAGGGTACATTACTAGCACATACTGATGGTGAGGTACCGAACTTATTAGTACACCTTCCAAAACTTGATGCATACACATTTGGATATGTCGTGTACTTTTTCGAAAAAGCTTGTGCGATCAGTGGATACTTATTAGGTGTGAATCCATTTGACCAGCCAGGTGTTGAAGCATATAAGAAAAATATGTTTGCCTTACTTGGTAAACCAGGTTTTGAAGAAGAAAAAGAAAAATTAGAAAAACGTCTGTAATGTTATGAAATAGGCTGTCCTAAAGTAAGCGAACTTTTAAAGTGTACCCGTTGTAAAGGGCTTTTTAAAAAAAGACTATGCTACACTAAAAAGATGATTCCTGTATTGTACAGGGTTCATCTTTTTTAAATTCCACTGGTATCTGTAGTTGTTGTAATAAGTCATGTAACTCTTAATTTCACGCTTTAATTCAGCTAATGTTTCACAAGGCTTAATATATACTTCATCTTTGAAATGTCCAAAAAATGATTCCTGTGGAGCGTTATCCCAACAGTTTCCTCGTCTTGACATGGATTGGCATAAACCATATTTCTTAACCAACTTTTGAAAGAGTGGATTCGTATAGTGAAATCCTTGATCTGAATGGATGAAGGCTTCCTCTGCCAACTATACTCTTCTGTTATTTTTCAACTTTAAAAGAGTATCTGTTTAGATTTTCAAAGTAACTTATTAGCCTTATTTGGAATCTGCTATGCTATTGGCTTTATCTACACAAAAGAAATATACATACAAGTATATGGATACACGATAAATTGCATTGATTGCAATAGGTAGAGAAAGGAGACTAACGAAGAAACAAATCCATATAAAAATAAACCCTCTATTCTTTAGTAAGAATAGAAGGTTGTTTTGCTACCGGGACCCCTTATAGTAGTCTTAGCCTCTTCTTCTACGAGCAGCAGTACCGCTGCTATTCATTACACTACAACTGTAGGATCAAAACATTGAACTGCACAGATACAGTCTAAATCAACTGTTATACACTGACCTGTTCTCGTTAATTCCAGATCACCACCTGCACCACAAACTTGGTTAAGTGGTACACAGCAGTTATCTCCTGTTTGAATTGCTCTTCCTGGGTTTGGTTCTAACAACTCTAGTGTTGCACAACAGTCATCTAATGCATTTATTCTAAAATAGACAGTGATAAAACAATCATTTTCAGGAAGGTCACCAAATGCAAATTGTACAGTATTCTTTTTTGTAATAAGAATAAAAGGGACTGTATTAACTGTTTGGACTGGATTTACAAGAAACTGTGCACATCCTGAAGTACACCCATTTCCATTTGTATCATCTTGAGCATCCAAAATAAATTGAAGCACGTCACAAACACAATTATTGTCACCAACATGATCTTTTTCAAAACTTACTTTTTTACTAGACATCTTTTCTTCTCCTCCTTTCCTTACTATAATATGTAATAAATCTTAATATGAAATGGACAAATAGATTAAGAGAAATATGGATTTTCAATTAGTATTATTGAAATAAAAACTTTACGTTGTAAATTATTTCTTTTTAATTAATGGCAATGTTTTAGGAACCGCGTTGAAAATATATTAAACATTTTTAGTAAAACAATATGATAACTTATCAAAATCTTTGGACTCATAAAAATAATGTGATTCTGTTCGTTGCAATCCGCTATTTAATATAAGTTGAGAAAGTCCTTTCTCTAAAGCATAATTTTCAGCATATTTAGGAAGTTTAGTTCCTATTCCTTTTTTTGAAAATTTTCTTGTACAGCAAGGCCATTAATTTTTAAGTATCCTATTTCGTATTCTAAAGCCATTGTTTGTACCACCGTAATAAAACCTACTTCCTTGTTTTCAAACAATGCGACAAATGTTTTGTAATTTTCATCTTTATTCATTCTTTCAAAACGTTCGGAAATATTTTCAGCATTAACATTGAGAGCTCCTAATTCATTATTCCAATAACAAATAATACTTCAGAATAATCATTTGCTCTTATCACCAATTTCAATATCCATATGCAACCTCCAATAATATAAATCTTTACTTAGTCATAATATATAATTCCATTAAGTTTCTCTCATAAAAATTCAACGAACTTTACAATAAATCCTCTTTCACTAAACTGCAGTTACTTTAAGTGTATATCTTCACGATCAATAATCCAATTGTACATAATTAGTATAAATTCTGTATGATATGTAAAGAAAAAGGAGAGCCGTGGAATAGCGTTCCTTTAAAATAATTTAAATGACTACGAAACTAGTCCAACCTCCTTTTTCTTATCTACATAAAGTAATAACAAGAAGGGGGATTGAAATTATGTGTTGTCACGATCCATGTAAAAAGAAACACAATCACTCACGTGATTGCTACTAGAAGATAGAGCATTGTCATGATAAAAGTCGAGATTTTGAGAAAAGTAAGAAGAAGCATAAAAAGAAGTTTGGTCATTTTTGCAATTAATACTAATGGCAATACGGCAAGCTAGGTTTAAGCGTCGGTGAGGAAATCAATGCTTAAACTTTCTCCTCCTATCTCTCAAGGAGTATCTGCTTATTTCAGTATGCGAAAGTTAAGTGATTAAGTAAGCGAAAAAACTCTTCCAGCTTAATATTGCTGGAAGAATGAAAGGATGATTAAAAGACAGAAATAGCAGGTAAGCAAGTAATAGCACAGAAGCATTTTAAGTCTACAGTAATATAGGTACCAGTACGTTGTAAGTCCTCAACTTTTTCGTTGTCAAGTTGTTCACAAGGATCCCCACAAGTTGTATCATCGTTGTTAAATACTAATAGTTCTAATACTGCACAACAGTCATCCTCCACTTCAGTTACACGAAATATAAAGCTGTTAAAGCATCTAAAGTGTACCCTTTGTAAAGGACTTTTTAAAAAAAGACTATGCTACACTAAAATTAAAATGTACCCTATAGGTAGACTTTTTTTGAGTGTCTACTCTATAGGGTACATTTTATTTTGGGACAGACTCTTTTTAAAAGGAAAAAAATATAAAAAAATGTGTACAAAATACATAAACCACGAAATAACTTTTTTGTGGATTTACTTTCTTCCATCCTGATTATAAATGAGTGTTATGATACGCTTCGGCAAGATACTTCGCTTTCCATGGGCACAACCTTAGCCTCCTCACAAAGCAAACAACGCTTTCTTGCGGGGTCTTCGGACTCGTGCTGTTCCCACAGGAGTTATAATGAACGAAACTAGCCCCTAATCGTAGTAACGTAGGTTAACTTGGGTATAGAGTAGTAAAGAACAAAATCCTAAATCAGAGCTATAATACGAAAGGAGCTAGTAACATGAATTATAACACAAAATACGTAGGGTTAGATGTATCAAAGGAAAAAATTGCAGTGGCCGTTGCGGATGAAGGACGTTCATGCACCGTTGATTCAAAAGCTCATGACATTACGAGGCATAGCGGTTATAACAGCTACTAGCTTGGCTGCAGAAATTGGGTCGTTTGGACGATTCCCTCAACCTAGTGGCTTTATGTCCTACACAGAATTAGTACCAAGTGAAAGTTCCAGTGGTGACGCACGAAGGTTAGAGGCAATCACCAAAACAGGAAACCGACATATTCGGAAGTTGTTAATTGAGGCTGCATGGAGTTATCGACATAAACCTGCCGTTGGTCGAGATTTGAAAAGAAGGCAAAATGGACAACCGACCAATATTTTAAGCATTTCATGGAAAGCTCAACATCGATTACACAAAAAATATTACCGGTTGATGGGACGCGGGAAAGAAAG
Source organism: Gracilibacillus salitolerans (assembly GCF_009650095.1). Taxonomy (GTDB): domain Bacteria; phylum Bacillota; class Bacilli; order Bacillales; family Amphibacillaceae; genus Gracilibacillus; species Gracilibacillus salitolerans. The sequence continues at coordinate 2,063,619 of NZ_CP045915.1, forward strand.
TGGAAAAGCCATTACGGCTGTCGCAAGAGAATTAGCAGGTTTTATCTGGGCTATAGCTAATGCACCTGGTGGTGAAGGGGAGTTGTCTTAGGTCATACATAAAGGTGTAGACAAGACAAACGAAAAAAAGACGTAAAAAAGGAAAGAAGCATAGGGCTTGAAGGCAAAGATAAAAACCGTAAAGGATAACGCACGGTGCTAGCCATGTATTGATGAACGCAAGCCAGGAGTTCGTGACAGATCCTTAGACGGAACGATAAAATGTGAGAATCCACGGATATCAGTGTGCTCATCGGAGTAGAGATTTTTGCCTTCATGCCGTGTGTTTGTCCCCTTGATACCTTACAGGAAAGGAGGCACTTCCATTCTTCTTAGCTATAGGAGGAGTGGTTGGCAAGCTAAGAGAAGGAGAGCATTTGCTTATATCTGCGCAAGAAATACTATTCGTTGATAAAGGGTCGAATTTAGACTCCTAGCTTAAGGTTACCCAAAAAGAGATACAATGAAATGTTTTGAAGGTAGCCTTGACAGTTTCGTTCATATCAGTATTCTGCCAGCGCTAACAGTGATGTTTTGATTATGAAGAGAAGTAATTCATTGGAAATATATTCAACGGCTTTCCTCTTACTTAACTAGAGAATTACACCAAGCTGCGGAAAAATGCGACACTCCTGGGGGAGACAGCGCGAGCTGAAGATCCAGCAGGCAGTGGGTGTCTGCCGAGGAAGCTGAAGCCGTGCCCCCGGAAAGGGAGTATTTTTCCGCAGCTACGAGCTTACACTCAACTCCAAAAGAATGGATGAGAGTAAATCTGAATTTTCACTAGTTCGTAGTTTTTGTCTATTTCGACTCAGATACAAGGTAAGATTGGTGTTTTTTCTTACATATTTTATTATTGCGTGGGTACCCTATGTAAAAAAGGGGTGAGTGCGTTGTACGAATTAGATTCGAAAATTGAGAATAATGTATATTCCTATCAACAAGTGAAAGACATACTAGAAAAAGAAGGCTATGCACTAGGTGGAGCGTGGGAGTATGATCACGGCTATTTTGATTATAAATTAGCTAACGATGGTGGCTATCATTTTCTTCGTATCCCTTTTCATTCTGTGAGAGGGGAGATAGAGCATGATGCGTCAGTAATAAGAATCGATAAACCTTATTTACTGACTCACCGCTATCAGGATGATGTTGACGCATATGCAGAAAGTAGTGTCATACAAGCTGCTTTCAACCAATTTCAGGCACCTATAGAAAAAGATGCTGATATTCCATCAAATTATATTGAAAAAGGGAAAGTCGTATTGCAAAACTTAGAAGTGTTACTTACGCAAATTTCGGATTGAAAATTATGCAGAATATACTTAACCCATTTCGAAAAAGAAGAAATGGGTTCTTTACATTATTCAACTTGTTTTCGAGTATGTTCTAATGACTGTAAATATATTAGAGAATCGCCCTTTTTCATACGTAATGCAAAATCGGGATGTAAGATCATTTCATTTTCTCTAAATAAGCCAATTAACCATTTTCTATCTGCTAAGAATTGTTGAGCACAGAAGTAAAAATCTTTATCAATCAAACCTTCATCAACTAATTCTGAGCAAAATTGTTGTTCTTCTAGAGTTTTTGCTATAATTTCTGTAACTTGGGGATCTGTTTGGAATAGTGATTGATAAAATAAGGAACTCATAAAATTATTAGAACGAACGGTGACATCGGCTCCAGCGCGAATCGCATTTTTTCGCTGCATTTCGGTTAAAATTTCGGAAATGATATGGATGGAAGCATTATTACCACGAGCTGCAATGATACTTAAAATCGTTTGCCGGTCAGCTTGTTCCTCCGTTAAGCTAGGGTCAGATGTAATAATAATAAATTTTGCTTGTTCAATATTGGCTTTTTGTAATGTTTTATCTGAAGTAGGTTCACCTTTGATATAATGTATGTGGTGATCTTTAAAGGATAGCTTATTTAAAGTATGATCAATCAATACCACTTCTGTATCAAGGTTATGAGCTTCAATCATTTCAATTAATTGTTTAGTTCGCTCATTCCAACCTATAATAATAGTGTGGTTGGTACCTCTATAAGAAGTTTTTCCTTCTGATAAATCTTGTTCAAATTTGATAGTCCCTGCAGACAAGGTAGCCATGTAAAAAGTAACGAAACCACCCCCGGCTAAAATTAGTAGGATAGCTATTATTTTGCCGATTGTACTAAGTGGTACATAATCTCCATATCCAACGGTCGACCCTGTAACTATCGCCCACCAAATTCCGTCAAATACGGAGGGGAAGTGATCTGGTTCGATTAAATGGATAAGAGATCCGAACATTGTCATTAGTATCGATACACTTAATAATAGCCGTACAATAATGGGCAGATGGAAGTAAAATTGTACGCATTTATACCAAATCATGTGATCACCTTTTTTTATCAGTGTGGATCAGGTAAACTAACACCCTGATAAGTTTCTCTAACCCTCAGTGGGGAAACAACCACCCCCCCCTGAGAGAAGTCTTACTTTATTATAGTTTAAACAAGTTCAAGTACCTTATTCTTACTTAGGAGGAATGTTCTTTATGGAAAAAGAAAGAATAGCGTTTTTACAAGAGTTATTACATACACCCTCTCCATCAAGTATGGAAATGGAAATTCAGAAAAAGTGGCTGAAATATGTAGAGCCATTTGTCGATGAAATACGTAGTGATCACGCTGGTAACGTCATTGCGGTGAAAAATGAAGAAGCAGATTTTCATTTGCTGTTAGCTGGTCATAGTGATGAGGTTGCATTTGTTGTTAATCGTATGGATGATAATGGTTTTGTCTTTGTGGACAAAATGGGTGGTATTAATCCAAAGTCAGCAATTGGCATGAAAGTGGAAATATTAGGTCAGGATAAACAAGTTCCTGGTGTAATCGGTGTTAACGCCCAGCATCATGGAGGTATAAAAGGTGACTTTGAAGTGGAAGATCTTTTTATAGATTGTGGCGCAAAAGATAAGTCGGAAATGGAACAAGATATCCAAATTGGGGATTTAGTAGTGTATCGCCGACAATCTGAAGTCTTAAAAAATCGCTATGTTTCTGGTAGAGGACTTGATAATCGAACAGGTGCTTTTATCGTTGCAGAAGTAATGAGAAGGCTTGCGGATAAAGATATTAGTATCGGAGTTTATGGTGTGAGTACTGTGAACGAAGAAACAAACTTGGGTGGTGCCTATTTCGCAGCGGCAGGTCTTAAACCAGATGCAGCCTTAGCATTAGATGTTACATTTGCTACTGACTACCCATCTGTAGATAAACGAAAACATGGCGATATTCGATTAGACGGTGGTCCTGTACTGGCAAAAGGAGCACCGATCAATCGCAAATTGAATCAACTGTTAGAAAAGAGCGCCGAAAAATTAGGTGTCGAAGTACAATATGAATTAACGCCAAGACATACAGGAACAGATGCTGATAAGATGCGCTTAACGGGTAAAGGTGTACCAATCAGTTTAGTATCTCTGCCATTACGATACATGCATTCACCCGTGGAGACGGCAAGTATCAAAGATATCGAAGAGGAAATTTCTTTATTGATAGAAATGATCACAAATATGACTGGCAAGGAAAGTTTAAATCCATTAGATGATTAAAAAATGTTGACATAAAATGTTAAAACCCATACGATTAAATTATTATCTCGATGGGGAGGCAAACATATTGAATTCATCATCTGCCCAAACAAGTAATCTCTATCGTTTAATCGTGATTTCGATTATGGGAACGATATCGGTATTATTAATGTTTTTAAATTTCCCTTTACCATTTCCTTTTATTCCAGCATATTTGCGAATAGATGTAAGTGATATTCCAGCCCTAATTGCAGGGATTATTTTTTCACCAGTCGCAGGAGTAGTAGTTGTAGCCATCAAAAATATATTGTATGTGCTTGTAACAGCTATTTCTGATCCGATTGGTGCACTGGCCAATTTCTTTGCCGGGATGCTTTATGTTGTACCGGTTAGTTTTATGTATATGAAATATCGTTCAATGAAAAGTGTGCTCATCGGTTTAGGAATCGGAACATTGCTGATGACCATTGGCTTAACCCTTTTAAACTACTTCTTATTTATTCCGGCATATAGCTGGTTTATGGGCTGGGAAGAAATGTCCGAAAGTGTAAAGCGAAGCACAGTACTAGTTGGTATCCTGCCATTTAACCTGATAAAAGGGATAATAGTAGGTATCGTTTTTGCACTAATCTTCACCAAACTTAAGAACTGGATACAAAAGAAATAAAAAAATCGAGCCCTTGCGCTCGATTTTTTTACTACAACTTATTAATAACTCCTAACGTACAACGAGAAATCGCAATTAATTCCTCGTCTTCATCCTCCACTTGGATATTCCATACCATTGTACGCTTGCCAATATGAATAGGAGTTGCTTTAGCAATAATAACTCCATCTTTTTTCGCTCTTAGATGATTGCAATTAATTTCCATACCAACAATCGCTTGTGATCGCGGATCAACATGCTCCATGCCACCCATACTTGCTGCCGTTTCCGCTAGAGCTACCGTTGCTCCTCCGTGAAGAAAACCGACAGGCTGTTTGACACTTCCGGTTACCGGCATCGAAATAGCGACCAGGCTTTTTGATTTTTCTTTTACTTCCATTTGTAATGCTTCCATTAAGGTGTTGTGCATAAGTATACCTCCGATTTACAATGGTAGTGGAATGAAAATTTGTAATAATAATGACAATCCGATAAGTGCACCATAGATTGTATTGGTTTTAGCAGTAGCAACCATGGCGGGAATCATACCAACATTTGTCGTATTGGTTTGGAATGTACGAACAGCTTGGCGAGCTTTCGGTATACTTAATAAACTAATGATACTATATATTGGTAATAGTCCAGCGATAATAAAGGCGGCTGTCAACGCATAACTAAGTAACATTAAGCTGGATAAAAGAAAGATAGCCCGATCTCTTCCAAGTAAAATAGCGATCGTTTTTCGACCGTTTTCTTTGTCGCCATCTAAATCACGGATATTGTTAGATAACAGAATACAGCCAATAAAAATAGCGATCGGAATAGAAATAACGATTACTTGCCATGTGACCATTAATGTCTGAATATAATAACTAATCCCGATAATAACAGTTCCCATTAACAGTCCAGAAAAAACCTCTCCGAATGGTGTGTAGGCAATCGGTATCGGTCCGCCCGTATATAAGTAGCCGACTAACATACATAAGCTACCTATAACGGCGATCCACCAGCTGGATGTCATACAAATATAAACACCTAGTAAGATTGCCACTCCGAAAAAGACAAATGCTAACCTTTTTACAACATGAGGTTTGATACCATCTCTGACAATGGTTCCACCAATGCCGACGGAGTTTTCGTTGTCCAGTCCTCTCGCATAATCATAATACTCATTAAACATATTGGTAGCCGCTTGGATCAACATCGCCGCAATTAACATCGCAACAAATAACAATGGTTGGAAACTACTATCCAGTACTGCTAACATGGTCCCGACAAAAACAGGAATAAAGGAAGCAGTCAATGTGTGTGGTCTCAGTAATCTCCACCATATATGGAATCCGGGCTTCTCATTTAAATGGTTTGATTTTGTTTCCATTGTAAGAAATCTCCTTGATAAAAATTAAGTAACATTATAAGTTTAGTGAATACTTATATATGTGTCAAACTATTGTTATAAACATTATTCATCACCAAAGATAAGTTTTTTGTTATACTAGTAAAGGGTATATTATCTAAAGAACATATTATTATCTTTAAAAATAGTGTGAATTATACTATAATGAATAGCGTTTATGAAAAAAATGCCCTATTATATTGGAGGGTTTATCAATGATTGAAACAAAGGAAATAAAAATAGATGGTGTTTTACAATCAGCTCAAAAACAATCTATAGATAAATCGGCACCAACCTTTGTTAGTGTTACAGAACAAATAGAATGGATTGACCCGATCGATTTCTTTCAGGCTGGTAAAGGAATAGAAGAAAATCGTATTTATTGGTCTAGTGCAGATCAGAAAACACAGTTTATCGGTATCGGAGACGCATTACTTTTTCATGATGTGGATGCTTCATACCAAGGTTTGAAAGAGAAATGGAAACAAACGATGGAAAATAGTTGGATTGTTAATCCATTTGATCAATATAAGACAGGTCCGATTGCTTTTGGCGGTTTTCCATTTGATGCAGAAGAGAAGGTTGAGGAATTATGGGAGGAATTTAATGGCAGTCAATTTCGGGTTCCGACCTTTCTGTTAACGATAGATAAGAATAAAGCATTCTTGACTACGACGGTCTATGTAGAGCAAGGAAGTAATATCGATCAATTAGCAGCAGAACTTATAACGAAAAAGAATCAGCTATTACTTGTATCCAAACCAACGTATCAGGAAAATCATATTGTATTAAAGCATGAAGTAGATCCTGCAGAGTGGAAAAAACTTGTGCATAAGGCGACAACTGCCATTGATTCAGAAAAGGTAGATAAAATTGTGTTGGCACGAGAGTTACAAATTGAATTTGATGACGTTTGTGATATTGGACAAGTTCTCGGCCGTCTTCAAAAAACACAAGAGAATAGTTTTGTTTTTGCCTGGGAAAAGGATAATGTTTGCTTTATTGGAGCAACACCTGAACGCTTAGTGAAAGTAGATAATCAACAGTTATTCTCTACCTGTCTGGCTGGAACAGCTCCACGGGGTAATACGAAGGAAGAAGATAGTTATTTTGGACAGCAGTTACTGCAAGATCAAAAAAACCGCAATGAACATCAATTTGTGGTGGATATGATCAAAGAAGCGGTTTGTTCCTTTGCTAAATATGTTGAAATACCCGATCAACCTATTTTATATCCATTAAAAAACTTGCAGCATTTATTTACGCCTGTACAAGCAGAATTAGATCAAGGTTATACATTATTGGATGTTGTTGAAAAACTTCATCCAACACCTGCTTTATGTGGTTTTCCAAGAGAAAGTTCGTTAGACTTTATTCGTAAATTTGAGCAGTTAAAGCGTGGATGGTACGGAGCTCCAATCGGCTGGTTTGATCAGTATTTTGATGGAGAATTTGCAGTAGCGATTCGATCTGCACTCGTTGCCGGAGATAAAGCATCATTATTTGCTGGTTGTGGTCTTGTTCAAGATTCAGATCCTGAAATAGAGTACCAGGAAACAAATATTAAATTCACCCCAATGTTACAAGCTCTGGGAGGGTAATTATGAACCATGTCGAGTCTTTAACAAAATATGTTGGTCATTTCGTTGATCAGCTTTATAAGAGTGGTGTTCGTGATATTGTCATTTCCCCAGGTTCACGATCAACGCCACTATCTCTAACTTTTGCAGAGTACAACCAATTTAATATTTGGGTCGATATAGATGAACGTTCTGCAGGCTTTTTTGCAACAGGTATTGCTAAGGAAACAAAAAAAGCGGTCGTACTGGTTTGTTCTTCTGGTACGGCTGCTGCTAATTATTATCCAGCAATTATTGAAGCTTCGTATAGTCGAATTCCTTTAATTGTGCTGACAGCGGATCGTCCACATGAATTACGTGATGTTGGTGCACCACAAGCCATTGATCAAATAAAAATCTATGGAAACTATGTTAAATGGTTTCATGAAATGGCTATGCCTGAAGCGACACCGAACATGTTGCAGTATGCACGGAATCATGCTGATCGGGCAGTACATACTTCGTTATATCAAGTGAAAGGGCCGGTACACCTGAATTTTCCTTTTCGTGAACCACTTATTCCAGATTTCAACTTAGATGGTATGTGGGGAGAGGATGTGGTAATCACACATCATTTTAAATTTGAAAAAACTCAGGTTTCTATGCCATTATTAGCGGATATTCAGCAGCAATTACAGGATAAAAAACGGGGAATTATTATTTGTGGACCACATGATTATCATGATTTAGCTGCTGCTGTTTTAGATTTAGCGGATAAATGGCAATTACCTGTATTTGCAGATCCGCTTTCCTCTTTAAGGCATCTTAAAGGAGAAAATGTTGTAGTAGAAAGCTATGACAGTCTTTTAAAATCGAAAAAAGTAAGAGAACTCGTCCATGCAGATTTCATTGTCCGTTTTGGTGCAATGCCTGTTTCGAAGCCTGTACTGCAACTTTTACAGGAAAATAACATTGAGCAATATATTATCGATGAAGATGTGACATTCCGGAATCCTTCTATCAAGAGTGCCCATTATTTGTACGGGAATCCAGCAGATGTAGCGAACCAGTTAGCAACTCTTTCACTATCTTTTGATCGAGAATGGTTACTGATGTGGCAAAAACTGAATGATTCCGCTAGAAATGTATTGATCCAAGAGCAGCATATTTTAACAGAAGGTTTGGCCGTTCGTGGTATTCAAACAGTAATCCCTGATGAAAGTACATTGTTTGTAGGCAATAGCATGCCGATTCGGGATGTGGATACCTTCTGGTTGGCAACGGATAAAAAGGTAAGCATTCAAGCAAATCGTGGTGCCAATGGTATTGATGGCATTATTTCAACAGCCCTCGGAATGGCGAGCAATGGAAAGCGTGTGACGTTATTGATCGGGGATATTTCGTTTTTACATAGTATGAATGGTTTATTATTAACGAAAAATTATCCTCTCCATCTGACCGTTGTGTTGATTAACAATCAAGGTGGAGGTATCTTCTCCTTTTTACCGCAAGCGAAAGAGGGAAGTGCTCATTATGAAATGTTGTTTGGTACACCTCAGTCGCTTGCATTTGAAAAGGTAGCTGCACTTTATGACTTTGATTTTAATTCAGTCGATGAATGGCCAGCCTATTTAAATGCACTGGAAGCCAGCTATCAGCAGAAAGGTGTTTCATTGATAGAAGTGAAAACCAATCGAAATGAAAATGTAACATGGCATCGAACGAAATGGCAGGAGATTGAAAAGCATACAATGGCTATCTTAGAGGAGAATAGGGATGTACGTTGATAACTATTGGGTCGATATCTATGGTGATGGCCAACCTGTCGTGCTGTTGCATGGTTTCACTGGTTCTATGCAAACATGGCAATCATTACGCCCTTTTTTTCCTAACCATCAATTGATCTTTATTGATTTGCCGGGACATGGTCATACAAAGGCTAGAGTGAAGTCGATGTCTGACTGCTGCAAGGATTTATATAATGTTTGTTGCCAATTGGCTTTGGAACAGATTGATCTTGTCGGTTACTCGATGGGAGGAAGGACGGCTTTATCCTTTGCCTGCAATTATCCTGAAATGGTGAGATCACTGACGCTGGAAAGTGCGTCTCCTGGCTTAGTAAGTGAGGAGGATCAGCAGGCTAGAAAACAAAAGGATCAAGAGCTAGCCGATTATATATCCGGTCATTCGCTTGAAGCGTTTGTCGAAAAATGGGAGAACATACCACTATTCGCTTCGCAAAAACAATTACCTATGAAAATACAAGAAAAAGTTCGCCAAGAGCGATTATCTCAATCTAAAGAAGGATTAGCACATTCGTTAGTAACCATGGGAACAGGTAGGATGCCTTCATGTTGGAATCAGCTTGATCAGCTTAATATGCCTGTCTTATTAGTTGTTGGCGAATGGGACGAGAAGTTTGTCCAGATCAATCTACAGATGGAAAAATCGATATCAAACTGTCGATTAGAAATAATTGATCAGGCTGGACATGCAATTCATGTGGAACAAACGCGAATTTTTGGTACAATAGTAGAGGAATTTATTTCTTAGAGGAGGTCATCAAATGACAGTAGAGTGGGTAAGTGAACGCACTTATGAAGATATTTTATATGAAACGTATAATGGAATTGCCAAAATAACGATTAATCGCCCGGAGGTACGCAATGCATTTCGTCCTCAAACGGTGAATGAATTAATTGAGGCTTTTACATATGCACGTGATGATTCTAATATTGGTGTAATAGTACTTGCAGGTGCAGGAGATAAAGCATTCTGTTCCGGAGGTGACCAAAAAGTTCGTGGTCACGGTGGTTATGTAGGTGAAGATGAAGTTCCTCGTCTAAATGTGTTAGATCTACAACGTTTAATCCGTGTAATTCCAAAACCAGTTGTTGCAATGGTTTCTGGATATGCAATCGGAGGCGGTCATGTACTGCATGTTGTATGTGACTTAACAATTGCGGCAGATAATGCAATTTTTGGACAAACAGGTCCAAAAGTAGGAAGCTTTGATGCAGGTTATGGTGCTGGCTTATTAGCACGTATTGTTGGTCATAAGAAAGCTCGAGAAATCTGGTACTTATGCCGTCAATATAATGCAGAGGAAGCATTGGACATGGGCTTAGTAAATACGGTTGTACCGCTAGAAAAATTAGAAGAAGAAACGATTCAATGGTGCGAAGAGATGCTAGAGAAATCTCCAACTGCGCTTCGTTTCTTGAAAGCATCGTTTAACGCAGATACAGATGGACTAGCTGGTCTGCAGCAAATGGGTGGAGATGCGACATTGCTTTATTATACAACAGATGAAGCAAAAGAAGGACGAGATGCGTTCAAAGAAAAACGCAAACCAGACTTCAAACAGTTCCCACGATTCCCATAATGAGAAAAAAAGGCCAATACATTATGTGTTGGCCTGTTCTTTTTGCATAAAGTAAAAGGATGTAATGCATGTGCACTGAAAACTTAAACAGCGAAGTTAGATTTACTTTCTTCCATTCTGCATTTTGAGGAGTGATTTACCGTCGCTGCGGAAAAATACTCCCTTTCCGGGGCGCGGCTTCAGCTAACTTAGTGATGAAAACCGCATCACCAAGTGGATCTTCAGCTCGCGCTGTCCCCCAGGAGTGTCGCATTTTTCCACAGCTTTGACTAGTGTTTTGGACTAGTGAGAAGAAGTCCCTTGCTCATATATCCAAAGATTTTCTTCTTTCAACAATCAGAACATTAGAACCAGCGTAGTATTCTGCCGGAGCGTTTCCGAGCACTCAACTTCAGAAGAATGGAAGAAAGACAAACTAACGAGAATTTTCACTAGTTCGCAGTAGTTATCTAATATGAACCAGAAGATAGCATACGGGTGGGTTATGCCCGATTTATAGAAATTGAGAAGAAGGTGTGAGAGGAATGGAACATTGGTTGACGAAACGAGCTTATTTAACACCGGATAACATTGCGATCGAGTTAAGCAATGGAGAGACGCTGACGTTTGCTCAGTTATATGAGAGAGCATGTGAGTTTGCTTCCAAACTATATACCGTTCATCAAAACGGCCATATTGCTATGTTATCTAACAATTCTAGCGATATGGTGGTAGCTTTTTGGGCTTGCACGTATTTGAATGTTCCAGTAGTTTTTCTTAATACGCGATTAACTGCTAGAGAATGGCAAATACAATGTGAAGATGCTGATGTTAAGACTGTTATTTTTTCTGATCAATATAAGGAGGATGTACAGCAACTGACGTTCAAGGCTTATCCGTTTTCCGAAATCCATTCCTTCCGGTCTGTTGAGTGCACGCTTACTACGGACATGAACCTTGATTCCGTTTGTTCCATGATGTTTACCTCAGGTACAACCGGTCGGGCAAAGCCTGTGATTCACAGCTATCACAATCATTGGTCAAGTGCAGTAGCGTCTGCTTTAAATTTAGGGTTAATGCCGAGTGATAAATGGCTCGCATGTCTCCCGCTGTTCCATATCGGTGGTTTATCGATACTGTTTAAAAGTGTAATATATGGTATGCCTGTTTATTTGTTAGAACGATTTGATGAAGAAAAGGTACACCGTGCGTTAATGGAGCACAATGTTAGCATTATCTCGGTTGTAGCGGTGACATGTTCCCGGTTGTTAGAGAGGTTAGGTGATGAGTATTATCCGACTGCATTTCGCTGTATGTTGTTAGGTGGTGGACCGGCACCAAAGCCGTTACTGGAGAAGGCGAAAGAAAAACGCGTCCCCATCGTACAAACATATGGGATGACCGAGACATCTTCACAAATTGCAACGCTAAATGAAGCAGAGGCTTTACGTAAATTAGGTTCAGCTGGAAAACCGCTTTTCTCTGCATCCTTACAAATTCAAGTAGATGACACGACAGCTGAGCCAAACCAAGTTGGTGAAATTGTAGTAAAGGGATCAATGGTGACGACAGGCTATTATCGGCGGGAACAAGCTAATCAAGAAGCTTTTCGAGATGGCTGGTTCCACACCGGTGACTTAGGTTACCTGGATGAAGAAGGTTTCCTGTTTGTTGTCGATCGACGAAGTGACTTAATTATTTCAGGTGGTGAAAATATCTATCCGGCTGAAGTAGAAGAAGTACTCTTATCATTTGAAGGTGTGCAAGAAGCAGGAGTGACGGCGATAGAAGATAGCAAATGGGGACAAGTTCCTGTTGCCTATGTCGTGGCAAACGAACAGGTGACTGCTGATCAATTGCTGGTACATTGCCGATCAAGACTTGCTTCATTTAAAGTGCCAAAGCAAATCTATTTCCGTGATCAACTGCCACGCAACGCAACGAATAAATTGCAGCGTCATTTATTGAAAAGTTGATATAGTAAAGTGCTCGAAGTTGATAGTAAATCCTGAAAGTTGATAGTAAACTTCAAAAAGTTGATAGTAACAAAAAAAGGACAGCATTGCTCCAGCTGTCCTTTTTCCTATGCATAATGCCCACCAATTTTCTTGCTGCGTTCTCGTGTAATACCAGCTTCGGTATAGCTTGTGGCACGTAAAATAGCTGTCGATCCATATTTGGAGCGAATGGCATCCATAACATAACCGACATCTTTCTTTTTTGGTTGATCTTCAAATAAATTCAGTTGTGTATCCATATCATCGTATAAATTGTTCAATGAAACAGTGACGCGACGTATTTTACTATGTTTATTATAAAATTCGTGAAATAACTGTAAGCATACCTGATAAATATCCATCGTCACATTGGTGGGGAAGTGAAGGGAGCGTGAGCGATGAAAACCGCCGCTGTTATCGGCATAGCCAATTCCTAAGTGAATGGTTCTGCCCGCTCTTTGATGTGTGCGGGTACGCCGGCATACTTCCTCACATAAATCGAGCATACATGTTAATGTCTCTTCCGCACTATAATCTCGTAATAAGGTAATGCCGTGTCCGAAACCTTTTTGTTCTTCCTTTTTTCCGAAAGAATCATAAACAGGGCTTAAATCGACTCCCCATGCGTGCCAGTATAATTGCTCTCCAATCACACCGAACCGCTTTTGTAATCTGTCTAATCGATAATTGGCCAGTTGTCCTAAATAGACAATCCCCATACGATTTAAGTGTGCTGTCAGTTGTCTGCCAATTCCCCATATTTTTTCAATCGGAACCGGCCATAATAAACGTTCGACATCTTGATAACAGCATGTAGCAATACCGGTTTTTTTGGCATATAAATCCATCACTACTTTTGCTAAAAACTTATTATCGCCAATTCCGATTGCACAGGTTAATCCCATTGTGTCATATATTTCGTCTTTAATCATTTGGGCAATCTCTTGTGCATTTCCGTATAAATGTTCTAATCCATCGACGGTAATCCACATTTCATCAACGGAATACGGATGGATCGCTTCTTTGGGAACATACAGGTGCAATAGCTTGGTGATTTCCATCGACATATGAACGTAATCTCCCATTTTTGCCTCAACGACATAGATATCAGGGTCTTTAGGCAACTCGAAGTACCGGCTTACATTTTTGACGCCATGTCGTTGTTTTAAGGCAGGGGAAGCAGCAAGAATAATACTGCCGGATCGATTTTTATCACCAACAACCGCAAGCATGGTTGTCATCGGATCCAGTCCACGTTTAACACATTCAATGCTTGCATAAAAGGACCGCATGTCGATACAAAGCACATTATGTTTAGGGAAAGAGCTATAATCCATTATAACACCTCTAACGAACATTTGTTCCGGATATTAGTATAGCCTATGTATTCAAAAAAAAATAGTGTTAAAATATAGTAATTAAGGTAATACTACTCAAAGTATTCTAGTCAGAACCCAAAACAAGTAAAGCCGTGGACCCGAAATAAGATCTATATGAATCATTGGACACCTATTAACTGATATGCTACTTTTACTCTAATAAAATACAAAGAGGTGAGTGAGATTGAAGAAAATATTAATCTGTTTATCATTAGGCGTGGCGCTCCTTTTAGCCGCTTGTGGTGCTCAAGAAGAAACACCGGAAGAAGGTCCGGTTGAGGGATCTAATCAAAATGGAGACAACGAAATGGACCATGCTGATATGGATCACTCCAGTTCAGGAGAGGTACCGGAAGGATTAGAAGAAGCTGAAAATCCTGTTTATGAAGTAGGAAGTAAAGCAATTATCACAGAGGCACACATGCCGGGGATGGAAGATGTAGAAGCTACTGTTGTTGGAGCATATAACACGGTTGTATATACTGTTTCTTACACACCTACAGATGGTGGAGAAAGGGTAGAGGATCATAAATGGGTCATACATGAGGAAATTGAAGAAGCGGGAGATGAACCTTTTCAACCTGGTGATGAAGTAACTTTAAACGCATCACATATGGAAGGTATGAACGGTGCTACTGCTGAAATTGATTCTGTTGAGCAAACAACCGTATATATGGTTGATTTCACTACTAAAGATGGTGAAGAAATAAAGAATCACAAGTGGGTAGTGGAAAGCGAGTTAGCACCAATCGAATAAAAGCATACAATCAAAAAAACTAAATGTAGAATAAAAGGGCCACTTTTCCAAGTGGTCTATTTTTTAAATACGTAGTTATAGCAGAGGAGTCATTCGGCTTAGTCAAAATTTTGAATGTACAAAGTGGACGAACAGGACGTTCTAGTATCGGCGTTGGTCACAGGACGTGACCGATGTTAGCCGATGCAAGAAAAGAATTTACTATTTGTGGTTTTGAGTCCTTACTATATGAGTTGATATCCCTGGTTTATAATCATTCTTAAGTTTTTGGATACATAAAATACAAAAACCAAACAGCATGATTTTGTTCGTCTGCAGCAGCACGTTTGAATGTTGCTTGTATATTTGCTGCAGGTGCTCTATCAGCCATATCTAAATAAAAGTCTACAGATTCTTGCTCATCATTAAACGCAAAATCAATTCCATCCCTATAATTTTTGGGGCAAGTTTCTGTAATAGTGTACGTTGGTTTCTGACCTGTTAAATTTACATAAATAGTAGTAAAATCTTTCAAGTGTCTTTTTTCGTCATTTTGAATTTCAAGAATCTTGGTAATTTGTTTTGAATTGGGTGCCATTTTTGCTAGGTGATCATAGCATGAAATAGCACTATATTCCGCGTTAATTGCTTGTTGAATATCCGAAATAAATGAAGATGGATTGGAAGGACGATAATATCCATTATATGGAATGGGGTGGTTATTATATGAATACATATCGATTCTCCTTAGATTAAATTGTTTTCCATGTATGTATATGAATTTCCTATAGTAGGCTGTGCTAGTACTATCTGAATAAATTTAACGTTTATCTAATTGAAAAAAGAGTGGTCAGGAAAGAGAGGAAATATTGAAAACGATTCTCAAACTCATTGACTTCTTTACCAAAAGCTAATAAACTAGAAACAGAGTAAAAGTTTGAATCGAAGATATTAAAGCAGGCCCGAACAGTGTGAATAAGGGAGAGGTTCAGCATGGAAACACTTGTAACAAAAGATTTGACGCTTGGATATGGCGATGAAATTATTATAGATGAATTGGATATTACCATCCCTAAAGGAGAAATAACAGTCTTTATTGGGGGGAATGGTTGTGGTAAATCAACATTATTACGTTCATTAGCTCGATTATTGAAGCCGAAACAAGGTGATGTTGTTTTAAATGGTGAAGACATTGCGAAAGTTCCTACAAAAGAAGTTGCAAAACAATTAGCTATTTTGCCACAAAGCCCTATCAGTCCGGAAGGTTTAACGGTAGAAGATCTAGTAAATCAAGGAAGACATCCATATAAAACGATGTTTAAGCGTTGGTCTGAAGAAGACGAAAAGGCTGTTGTAGAAGCGTTAGATGCGACAAATATGACAGACCTGAAACACCGTGCTGTTGATTCCTTATCAGGTGGTCAACGTCAGCGTGCATGGATTGCGATGACACTTGCTCAAGGTACAGATACCATATTATTAGATGAGCCCACTACTTATTTAGATATGACACATCAAATTGAAATTTTAGATTTGCTCTTTGAATTAAATGAGCGTCGTAAGAGCACGATTGTCATGGTATTACATGATTTGAATTTAGCTTGTCGTTATGCACATCATATTGTTGCCATTAAAGATAAGCAAGTATATGCTCAAGGAAAACCAGAGGAAATTGTTAACTGCAGTCTGGTTCACGATGTATTTCAAATGAAAGCTGACGTAATGTATGACCCAATGTTCGGTACACCAATGTGTATTCCGCATGGTCGTGGCCGTTGTCTTATTAAAGAAGCTGTCGAAGAATCCAAACAACAAATGCAATCTGTTGGTAATTAAACAAAGCCCTGTGTTCTCTTCATAAGTGAATACAGGGCTTTTTGTATATGTAAGAAAATTATATCCAATAGTGTGACTTCCCGATTGGTGATAATCAGAGGCTAAGCCCGCCCTTTCATCGACTAACTCGGTCACGTCCTTGGGGCTTGCGCTTTGCTTAATATCTGCATGTTTCTCACTAATTTACATACAATACCTGTGAAGAGGTGAAAAAACATGGAAAAGAAAACATACTACGTCAATATTGCTTCACAGGAAATCTCCCAAATCCGGTACGGCAACAATGCAGAATACACCATCCAAGCAACAGATGAAGAAGTCTTTCTGTTAAGAGAAAAATTTAATGAAATACACGAAGATGATATAGGGACCTTTGTCCGTGCGCATATCCCTTTTGTTCAGTATCACCAGGATCCTGAAAATGATGAGTATGATACTGATTTACAGGACGTCATGCAAATGATTTATCAACTAGCAACACCCGAAACAAAGCAAGCAATGGATGAATCCGGAATTAGTCCAAAAAATGAAAAAAATTGAAACAAATCAGTTGGCCCATACGTCTAATTATATAAATAAATGTTTACAATAGATAATAAGAGGAATAGATAAATATAAAGGACACTAGGAGGGAGAAATCATGAAAAAAATCATCACGATCTTAACATTTGTAGTCCTTTTTGCATTTGCAATTGTTATGCTTAATCAACCAGGTATCGAGCAAATGTATGCAAAGCAGGATCACTTACATGCACAAAAAAACACCGGACTCAAACAAGTACAAGTTGAAAATATTAAGCAAGCAGCAGAGACGAATGATGAGGACGACATTACACATGAAGAAATAGTGAAACTCACAGATACATTTATGGAGCTGCTAGTCCAAGAAATTGATGATCATTATAAAGTGGAACAATTCGATACAAAAGAGGAACTTCTAAATGCTTTTGAGCCTTATGTTGTAAAAGAAGCCGTACAACCTTATATTGATTACTACTATGAAGAAAAAGAAGACGGATTATATATCGTACCAACAGAAACCCCGCCATGGTTCGAAAAGAAAGAAGACTACAAAAAAGAATCAGAAGATAACAAAGTAAGGATTACACAATCCAACGAAAACGAGTTATATGGACCGTACACGATTGAAATTGTATTTGAAAAAGTGGATGGTACATGGAAAATAGCAAACATTAGCCATGAGTAAAAATAAAAGGTAGTATAGAGGTATGAAAACTTTTTATGATTACTATAATAACAAAATACAATTATCATTCGAAGATCAGCCGTTTGATTCAGACCCGAAACATGTATGGGTGATTTGCCGTTTTGAAAAGAAGTGGCTGTTAACGAAGCATAAAAATCGCGGTCTTGAATTTCCAGGTGGTAAAGTAGAACAAAATGAAACGCCAAAACAAGCAGCAATAAGAGAAGTATTAGAGGAGACAGGAGGCGAAGTAGATCAAATTAAGTATATTGGACAATATTTTGTATCTGGAAAGAGAGAAAAGTTGGCGAAAAATATCTACTTTGCTATAGTAAAGAAATTGAAAGAACAAGATTCTTACTATGAAACAGAAGGACCAGTTTTATTAAACCAGCTTCCTGGTAATATTAAATCCAATGAAAGATATAGTTTTATTATGAAAGATGATGTGTTACCCTATAGTTTGGACTATATCGAAAAAATTATTGAACCAACGTATAGCTGACTGTTAGCTATACGTTTTTTTACAGAATTTTGAATTGTGGATAACATACAGAAACAGCGACGCCCAACAACTAAACTTCCCTCAGAACCGTACGGTGAGGAGGAAACCTAAAGCATCAGTCATGTAAATGATATGTGCAATTTAATCGATTGACTTTGAACCGTGAATCCGATACGATATATGCTATATTGTAAAGAAAAACTCTAGACTCACACAAATCGCAGTCTAGAGTCATATATTGTTTTCATAACCAATTAATTTTATCGGATTAATGAGTTAATTTGACTCGTGCATTTTTTAAGGAAAAGTTGTATAGTTGAAGATGTAGATTTTTTTATAATATAAATTCTTTAAATAGACTTTTATATAAAAAGTGAATGATGAAAGTCTTGGTGGAAACTAAGAGGGAGGAAACAAAAGATATGGCGAAAAATAGACGCTTATTTACATCAGAATCAGTTACAGAAGGTCATCCGGATAAAATTTGTGATCAGATTTCTGATGCAATCTTAGATGAAATTTTATCAAAGGATCCAAATGCAAGAGTAGCTTGCGAAACAACGGTGACAACTGGATTAATACTAGTCTCTGGAGAGATTACTACATCCACGTATGTAGATATTCCAAAAATAGTTCGTAACACGATTAAAGAAATTGGTTATACAAGAGCGAAGTATGGTTTTGACGCAGAAACTTGTGGTGTATTGACAGCCATCGATGAACAATCAGCCGATATTGCTGGTGGTGTTGATCAGGCACTTGAAGCACGTGAAGGCCAAATGACAGACAATGAAATTGAAGCAATCGGTGCGGGTGACCAAGGGCTAATGTTTGGTTATGCTAATAACGAAACACCAGAGTTAATGCCATTGCCAATCAGCTTGGCACACCGTCTAGCAAAACAATTATCAAATGTTCGAAAAAATAAAACGTTAGATTATCTGCGTCCTGATGGAAAAACACAAGTAACAGTGGAATACGATGAAAATGACAAACCTCAACGTGTTGATACCATTGTTATTTCTACACAACATCATCAGGATATTACCTTAGAGCAAATCCAAAATGATGTAAAAGAACACGTCATTAAACCAGTTGTACCTGCTGAATTATTAGATGAGAATACGAAATACTTTATTAATCCAACTGGACGTTTTGTAATCGGCGGTCCCCAAGGTGATGCTGGTTTAACAGGACGTAAAATCATCGTCGATACGTATGGTGGATATGCTCGTCACGGTGGCGGTGCTTTCAGTGGTAAAGATGCAACAAAAGTTGACCGTTCTGCTGCATATGCTGCTCGTTATGTTGCGAAAAATATCGTGGCTGCAGGCTTAGCAGAAAATTGTGAGGTACAATTTGCGTACGCGATCGGTGTAGCACAGCCTGTATCTATCTCTATCAATACATTTGGTACTGGAAAGTATACAGAAGAAGAATTAGTTGCCGCGGTACGTGAAAACTTCGATCTTCGCCCAGCTGGCATTATTAATATGTTAGACTTAAGAAGACCAATTTACCGTAATACAGCTGCGTACGGTCACTTTGGACGTACAGATGGAGATTTCCCATGGGAAAACACTGATAAAGTAGACGTATTAAAATCATTCCTGTCAAAAGCATAAAAAAATATATAAAACATAACGAACGAAAGGCCAAGTACTTACTTGTACTTTGGCCTTTTGTGATTGAAATAAAAAATATGTGTAACACTAAGGAGTAATTCATCGTCAAATAAGTAATAGAAAAATTTTGGAGAGAAGGATGCAAGATGTGTGGTTTTATTGGACTATTAAAAGCAGAAACAAAATGGTTAGATGATTCAGAACGGAAAGAATTTGAAAACCGTAATAATATTATTCGTCATCGAGGTCCAGATGATGAGGGTTATTATGAAGATGAGCATATTATATTAGGTTTTAGAAGATTAAGTATAATTGATGTTGAATGTGGACACCAACCAATTACATATGATGATGATCGGTATTGGATGGTGTTCAATGGCGAAATATATAACTACTTGGAATTGAGAGAATCACTACAGAAACAAGGAATGACCTTTTCGACAGATTCTGACACCGAGGTCATCATTGCCATGTTTGCTAAAAAAGGTGTCGATACGTTTAGTGAACTTCGGGGAATGTTTTCGTTATTAATCTGGGATAAAGCAGAGCAATGTTTATACGGAGCAAGGGATATGTTTGGTATCAAACCGTTTTTTTATAAGGATTCAGATGAGGGAATATATTTTGCTTCTGAAAAGAAAAGCTTATTTACTGAATCAGAGCAAATAGATCATGAAGCAATGCAACATTACTTTACCTACCAATATGTACCTGAGCCGATGACCATAAACAAACATATTAGTAAGATAGAGCCAGGCAGTTATTTTATCAAAGAAAAAGGTATGCCATTAGCAAGCTATCATTATTTTCAACCAGAGTTTAATGTCAAACATTATGAAGATAAGGATTGGATCGAACGTATACAATCTACTTTAGATCAATCTGTTGCAATGCATATGCGCAGTGATGTCCCGGTAGGGTCTTTCTTATCTGGGGGTATTGACTCTTCGCTTATCGTCGCCTTAGCCAAAAGATATCATCCAGAAATAAAGACTTTTTCCGTTGGGTTTGAGCAAAATGGTTATTCTGAAATTGATGTCGCAAAAGAAACAGCTGATAAGTTAGAAGTAGAAAACTACTCATATATTATTTCGCCAGAGGAGTTTGTAGCGAAACTGCCGAAGATCATTTGGTATTTGGATGATCCTTTAGCAGATCCAGCCTGTGTACCTCTCTATTTCGTTGCAAGAGAAGCGAAAAAACATGTGAAGGTAGTGTTATCAGGTGAAGGAGCGGACGAATTATTTGGTGGTTATAATATATACCGTGAACCTGAATCATTACGAATCTTTGAGTCCATTCCAACACCAGCGAAAGATTTATTAGCACGTGTTGCCGATGTTCTGCCAGAAGGTGTAAAAGGAAAAAGCTTTTTAGAGAGAGGTACAACGCCATTAAGGCAACGGTATATTGGAAATGCTAAGATGTTTGAGGAAGCGGAAAAACAGAAGTTGTTAAAAAATTATGTTGAAGAAAACTATTATCAAACGGTGACAGCACCATTTTATGATCAAATTGAACATGAGCATCCCGTACATCAAATGCAATATATTGATATGCAAACATGGTTACGTGGAGATATTTTGCTTAAAGCAGATAAAATGACGATGGCACATTCTTTGGAATTACGTGTTCCATTTTTGGATAAAGAAGTGTTCAAAGTGGCCAGAGAGATACCCGTATCAAAGAAAATAACAAATGGTACAACGAAACATATTTTACGAGAAGCTGCTAGTGGTATAGTACCGGATCATGTATTAAATCGAAAGAAACTAGGTTTCCCGGTTCCCATTCGCCACTGGTTAAAAAACGAGTTATATGAATGGGCTAAAAATCTTATCCATGAGAGTGCAACGGATCATCTGTTAGAAAAGCATGTCATTATCGATTTTCTAGATGAACATTGTAAGGGTAAAAAGGATAATAGCAGAAAACTTTGGACTGTTTTAATGTTTATGTTATGGCACCAGATTTATATCGAGAAAATGTATGATATTTCAGAATTACAAGAAGATAACACAGAAAGCAAGCTTGTTCATATATAATGAGCAAGCTTGTTTTTTGTGTTTTAGGAAAATTATAAAATTTGACCCTGTGAATAAAGTTAAGCGCGATTTGCCACGTCCACGACGCGCCCAGAAACTAGGAGACTTCACGAATCAGCCTACGATAAGTCATCATCGGTTCGCTTTTCTCAGTGATTCCCTTATCTCAGTTGATTCTGAAGTCGCTACGTTTCTTACCGGGCCCTTGCGCTTTTGTTCCTATTCTTGTTTATAGGTTTGCCCCTTTTTAACATAATCTTGTTGAATGCGTTCCATTTCTTCGATGTCTGCTTTCGTTAATTCACGGACTACTTTAGCAGGGCTTCCAAAAGCGAGCGTACGTGGTGGTATTTTTTTACCGGGAGGTACTAAACTGCCTGCACCAACAAACGCGCCTTCACCAATTTCTGCTCCATCTAAAATGATCGATCCCATGCCGATTAACGCATTTTTACGAATAACAGCAGAGTGTAAGGTGACCTGATGCCCCACTGTAACATGATCCTCTACGATCAATGGCAAGTCCGGACTTTGGTGTAGTAATGATAAATCTTGAATATTGGAAAAGGCCCCGATTTTAACTGGTGCCACATCACCTCGAATCACTGTTTTAAACCAAATGCTTGAGTAAGCTCCAATTTCAACATCTCCTGTAATCACGCAGTCTGGTGCAATGTAAGCTGTTTGATCAATGGAAGGAGTTTTTCCTTTATAATTATAAAGCATATATGTTAACCTCCTATTATCTAATTAAATATATGAATGATTCACAAACCTTAACGAAATAGGAGCTTAGAGCAACATTTTCAAATAGTTCCCCCATTTATTGTCTCCCCTGAACATTCATATTTATTCTTAATGCTATACATACTTCTCTTTAAATCAAGAATTTCCTGCAGAAATATAATAATTTTATAAAATTAATCCAAACTAAAAGTAATGCCCTGTAAAAAATGCCATGTACTCCACACCCATCACTAATAAAGTGGTGGGTTTTGCATTATATGCTAAATACCGATTAAGAGAACAAGTTTTCCTTTATTGTGTTCAACCCTGACCTTAAGGATAATTTACTATACTTTTATCTAAATAGAAAAGATATTGAGGCTTTTCAATAAGGGTAATTGTTCTTTTAATAAGGAACCAAAAGATTGTTGTACTTAAACTTAGGTGCGAGAATTTATTAAGGTATTAGCTAAAGAGTGCTGTATGATTGTCTGATTATCTTTCAACAACCGAGATTGTTGAATAAGCTTTTGAACTATCAATGCAGATTAAAAAGGGTAAGCCGAATAATTTTCGGCTTACCCTTCATTAAAACTAATCGACACTAAGGTAGAACCTCGAACATAATCAACCTTTAGTGTAGTACGGTAAAGGTAATTTCTCCTGCAGCATATGGTTTGTTGTGACTGATAACATCCCCGTAATACGTACCGGAAGCCATATTCGTAAAAGTAACGGAACCATAAGGCCAGGTTGGTGTTTTGAAGGATGTACAATTGCCACTTTGTGAACTACATAAACGAACAGAAACTCTTGAATAACTCCAGTTGTCGATCTTGGCATAGACAGTTTGCCCACTACGCGCATATAATTTACCATCCCATCGACCATCATCGGTCGTAAATCGATAAGGTCCGAAATTTTCCGCTTCTACTGCAGAAGCAAAGCTTATCGATACAACAAAAAAAACTACGGATAGAATCAAGATAGACATAAATTTTCTAAACATCGGTTTCACCTCCCTTCTTTTACCTAAGTAACTGTAGTTCAATAGAGAACTCAATAGCCAGATAATCATATTTTCAGTAGGGGTAAGGCCGAGATAAGCCTAAAAACGACCTTACAGATATAAAAAAATGGAATGGGAATCGAGGAGGCTCTCCAATTAAGCATATTCAAGAAACAGGCGTGATTGATGAAAACTAGAGGTAGAAAATGATGGTTGTTTTAGAATTTCTTTTCTCTTGATCAATATTAGTAACTACCTAGTTACATCAAGGTATATCTGCAATACACTCCTATTCAGGAAAAAATTTCGTTGACAATAATAATCTATGTAGGAATTGTACGTGAGTATAGATCTAAGCCTTGTTTTCCGTAATTTAGGTATCTAATGTCATTTTTTAGGTGATTCTATAACTCTAGAATATGTTTTATCGAAATTGTATATGAGTTTTAAAAACTGTCTATGCTGTTAATACAATGTTGTTTTTCCAGAGGAAGAGAAAGAACAACTTAGCCTAAAGCAAACGTTTCAGGCTATCTGATAAATAAAGGGTTATAATGTTTTAAAAATTTATCCATATTAAAAAAGCAGTGTCCTTTAAAAGAGAACCACTCCATTGCTCCAAACCCATCACTAATAAGTGGTGGGTTTTCTTTTTAAATATAGGATATGCTATAATACCAAACGAAGGGAAGATTGACTTCTTCCTTCTCATTGTGTTCGGTCCTTACCATTACATATTTGCAGTTGTTATGGTAAGGGCTCATACCAATTTTTTAAGAGAATGAATAAAATAGTACATTTATCTATACATCAATTTTTTCCAGTAATATTATAATTGAGAGTAATCCCCTCTCTTAAATGTTTTATAATAAATTTTATTGAATCTAGCCCCTAATCGTTGAATTAAGGGGTTAGATCTGTATGTTAATAGGTAATGAAAATGATAAATTTAATAAAGGAAAAAGTTGATAAGGAAGATTTTAATAGAAGCTTAAAAAAGAAAGATTTAGAAGTAGATTAATTTCAGTATGGAGATCCATCAATCATAGAGGTAATGAGTGCTATGAATTATAAAGTATCTACATAACATTTCGAGTGAGCTGGAACTGTTTAGTTATTCCCCATGCTAATTTTAAAAAGTTCCCCCAAGCTCCCCCAATTTAGCACAAAACATCACCCAAACACCTTCATTTTTATGCTTGATTATACATTCCTGTTATTTACTAAATTTCACATAAACGTTGATATGACAGGTGCTTTGATGTTTGTGAATGTTTGTTTTACGTGTTACCATTAGTATCTAGTTAAATATATGCTATCATATTAAGTACGGAAGCAATAACAGTAAAGTGAGGGAGAAAAGTTGTCAATAAACGTCCCAACAAATGCACCGATCTTGATGAAAAACGTCTACCAGAAAATTTTTCCACAAGTAAAAAGCGAATTGAATTATTGGAAAAAACGTGCAAATGATATACCGAATGATGAACTTCGTACTCAAGCCATAGCCAGTATTAAGGATAAAAAGTTCCACTGTCAGGGTGGGAGTGTATACAGTTTATTAGCTGGAGAGATGTGGCGTGAAGCTATTCGATTTATTGTTGCCTATCAAACAATTAGTGATTATTTAGATAATTTGTGTGATCGGAGCACATCACTTGATCCAACTGATTTTCGCATGCTTCATCAATCGATGAAAGATGCATTATCACCGGAAAATGGAATCAAGAACTACTATCAATATCGAGAGGAACAAGCAGATGGGGATTATTTAGTTGATTTAGTTCAGACATGTCAACAAGTACTGCTTAAGATTAGCAATTATTCGATTTTTCAATCACATATGGTTCAATTAGAATCACTTTATAGCGACTTGCAAGTACATAAACATGTGGTTCATGATGAGCGTATTCCACGGTTAGAACAATGGTTCCAGCAACACCAGCAAAAATGGCCGATGTTAAGCTGGTATGAATTTTCTGCTTGTACAGGTTCCACTCTGGGTATTTTTTGTATGGTTTCGTATGGGTTGAATGATCAGATGACAGAAGAATTGGCGGAAAAAGTATTTGATAGTTACTTTCCTTTCTTACAAGGCTTGCATATTATGCTTGATTATTTTATTGATCAGCAGGAAGATGAGGAGGAAGGTGATTTAAACTTCTGTAATTACTATCAAACTCCACAGGAATTGGAACAACGACTTATCTATTTTGTGGAACAGACCAATCACCACGTTCAAACATTGCCGGACCGTCCTTTTCACGAAATGATTCAGCATGGCTTAGTCGGTCTTTATTTAGCTGATCCAAAAGTAAAAAAAATGAAACAATTTGAAACGATTGTAAAACGATTAATACGAGTAAGTGGACGAAAGTCACAATTTTTCCATTGGAATATTAAAGTGTACAACCGGTTAGCAGGCAGATCTTAAGAAATTTTAACCCGGGCAGATTAGAAGTTTGCTCGGGTTTGTGTTATTTCATAAAGCGTTTGAGTAATTTCAATCCGTTTTTCACATTTGGATAACGGAGCGGAATATCAAAGGTTGTTGTTTGTTTCAACACACTTTTTTGATGGGAAAAGGTAAGAAAACTGTCCTTGCCGTGATATGCACCAATGCCGCTATTACCAACCCCACCAAATGGCAGGTAGGGAGATGCTAAGTGATATATGGTGTCATTAATACAGCCGCCTCCAAAGGATATTTTGTCAATCATGTTATCTGCTAAGGCATCACTTTCTGAGAAAAAGTAAAAGGCAAGCGGGTCTGGATGATGCTGAATACCTTGAATGACATTATCTAAATCTTGGTATTCCATGATCGGTAACACAGGGCCAAATATTTCATCTTGCATCACTGCGTCGTCCCAGGTAATATCTGTTAGCAAAGTTGGTTCGATTTTTAATTTTTCGCGGTCACTTTTTCCGCCGAGAATGGTATTACCATTTGTTAAAAACCCCTGTAAACGATCAAAATGTTTTTCGTGTACAATCCGAACAAAGTTTTGATTCTCTAGTGGATGTTCTCCATACATTGTTGCAATCGCGTGCTTGAGCTCTGTTATAAAGGATTGTTTAATATCCTGGTGTACATACAAATAGTCAGGAGCTACACACGTTTGACCAGCATTGGTAAACTTGCCCCAAGCTACACGTTTTGCTGCTACTTTAAGGTTGGCATCGTTATGAATGATAGCCGGGCTTTTTCCACCTAATTCTAATGTAACAGGAGTTAAGTTCTTCGAAGCGGCTTCCATTACAACACGGCCTACAGGAACACTGCCTGTAAAAAAGATATAATCGAAATTTTCTTTGAGTAAAGCTTGGCTTGTTTCTGCCGCACCTTCGATAACTGTTACAAATGCTTCAGAAAAGTTCTCTGAGATCAGTTCTTTTAAAACGGAAGATGTTTCTGGAGTATATTCGGAAGGTTTTATCACTGCACAATTGCCTGCAGCGATAGCACCAATTAATGGTGCTAGTGCGAGTTGAAAAGGATAGTTCCATGGCGCAATAATGAGAGTTACTCCATACGGTTGTTGATATATATAGCTTTTTGAACCAGTATGGGTAATAGGTGTTTTTACTTTTTTTCGTTTGATCCACTTGGGAAGCTCTTTGATCGTATGATCGATTTCACTATATAGAATCCCGATTTCGGTCATATAGGTCTCTAGTTCTGATTTGTTAAGGTCTTTCTTAATAGCCGTAAGAATTTTGTCTTCATATTCTTTAATGCTTGCTTTTAATGTATGCAGAGCATCTATGCGAAAGCGCAAATCTTTTGTCTGATTGGTTTCAAAGAAATGTTTTTGTTTGGTAAGGAGTGATGGATAAGCTAGCATGTGTCTCATTCCTATCTGAGTCTTTTCTTAAGCATATCATTTGTCCTCTATAAAACCAATTGTTCAATTTGTAACCTTTTAATTTAAAAAAACGACTCATTAGGTAAAGCGACTGGGGGAAATTCATGAGGTTACAATTATTTATCGCCGGGGTGATCTCTATGCTTATTATCTTACTGTTGATTTTAGCTAGTTCCTCTTCAATCGGAAATCCAAGTGCACGCGATATTTTAATTAATAATCAGGATGCTGATATTATCCAATTGGATGGGTTGATTTATAAGAATGTATCGAATAGAGAATGGGTATCAACTGATTACCAGATAGGAGAATCGGTAGGTGAAATAAAAAAACGAACAGATCGCACATGGCTGTATCGTGATTTTTTTGCGACTAAATTAGATAAAGGGACGATCATTTATGCGGAAAAAGAAGATAATGATCAAAAAAGAGAGGTTATGTCTACGCTATTAGTTGAAATAGAAGATGAATTATTAGTTTATCAAGCACTAGTGGAAGGTTGATAAAATGAAATACTTTTATGCTTTTAGCATGGCACTCATGATTATTGTTGGGCTGCTGTTAGGAAAACATGATCAAGAGGAACAAGCTTTTATGGATGACCTTTTGCTACATCAACCAATTGATATAGAAGAGGTTGAGGCGATGTATTGGGAGCGGAAGGAAATCGATATAAATAAGAACATTATTAAAGCTTTTAACAACTATCCAGCAAATCAAATAGCAGTAAAAAATATCGACGAGTCTGAGGCAGAATTAGGGTTCAAACTTCAGGAAGGTATCATGATTAGACTTCTTTATTCGGATGGCAATCTATTTGTGAAGCGTAATGATGTTGGTGAAGGAGAGATTTGCTATCAACTAAAAGAAACTATAGAGCCGGTTGAAGACCTTTTTACCAATAGATAAAAAAGTTCCTGCAATCGGCAGAAACAACCATTAATCATATTTTTTCAGCTGATATTATGAAAAACATTGGTCTGCGCAGTTCATCCTGCATCTCAGGTAACATCTCCTCAGATGGAACGGACTCCTTGACGGCTTTAATGACAAAGCCTGCTGTAATTAAGTCATTAATATAAGTAGATATAGTACGATGATATTTGATGACATTTTCAGCAAGGAAAGAGGTTTGACGTATACTTTCTGTTTGATAATGATCAACAGGCCAATGTAATCGATGTCCGTTTTGGTCATAATACCAGTCCTGTTCTTCCCTTGCTGTGAATATTGGGTGTTCAGCAGAGAAAATAAAGGTTCCACCAGGTTTTAAATAATCAAATACTTTGCTACAGATTGTTTGGTAATCTTTTACATAATGAAGTGCTAATGAACTGAAAACCACATCAAAAGTAGCTTCGGAAAAATCGATTTCTTCGATCGGTTGATTAAGATAAGATATCGAAGAATCATTCGTCATCTCTTTTGCTTCTTGTAGCATTTTTTCAGAAATATCTACACCAACAACAGACTTTGCTTTTTGCTCACGAGCATAACGGCAATGCCATCCAAAACCACATCCCAAATCGAGAACAACTTTATCTTGTAGGTCAGGGATTAACGTTTTAACCATATGCCATTCTCCCGCTGCTTCAAGACCTTGAGTCGATCTTGGCATGTTTTTATAAGCAGAAAAGAACTGTTCATCGTCATATTTATTTTGTTTCATCGTTTTTCCGCTCCTATTCATCATTTTAATTTTTCAATCCCGATCACAAAAGGCGGATTATTTATCTGGTTAATAAATTGATATTGCAACACTTGATATTCTTTCTGATCTAACTCTTCGCAAAAGCTTAGTACGAGGTTCTTTTCTGAGGTTCCACCTTTATGACCGTGGTAAATAACGATCACTATACGTCCACGTTTTTTTAGTAAAGATAACATTCCGCTGATCGCTTGTATCGTTGTATCTGGCGTAGTAATAATCGAATGATCACCTTTTGGTAAATAACCTAAATTAAAAATCGCTCCGGATATCACCTGTTCATCTACATATGAAACTACATGCTCATGACCGTCATGAATCAGCTCTACATTTTCTACTCGTTGTGCCAATAACAATGCTTTGGTTTGTTCAATAGCTTTCTCTTGAATATCAAATGCATATACTTTTCCTGTATCACCAACCAGCTTACTTAGCATTAATGTATCGTTACCATTTCCGCAAGTTGCATCAATAACGCTGTCTCCTTGATTGATCACCTCTTCTAGTAATTGATGAGAAAATGGGATGATTGCTTTCATGTGATTACTCCTTTTAAAATTTGTGTCTTGGCGAGATAGTATACTTCAGTATTTTAGCAAACAATTTTTGAAAAGTGTATGATATTTACCGATTGTCATACAATAAATTTGAGGTGATCACGATGGCAACAAGAGATTCTGTTGAAAATTTGCTTATTGAAGGACAGCATATTATTCAGCAAGCAGAAGAGCAATTAGACATGTCTAATCGAAATCAGTTTTTGTTAAATGAAGACTATACAAATGCTCATTTAGAATTAGAAAAATTATCACAGAGTATTGATAGGGTAATGGCCAGTGCTAATGCCCAACAACGTGAGCAGCTTCACCGGTTTCAATTAGTGGTAAATGAAAAGTTAAATGATATGATATTGGATCAAGTTGATGTAACAAGATTTGAATAAAAAATTCAGCATAATCGTAGAGAGAGGTACAACCATTTGTGGATTTGTACCTCTTTTTTAGTTGAAATAAGTTAAGAATTAAAGGTATTTTCAATTTATAGATTTAGAGTCACAGTCGTTAATTATAACTACTCATGAATTATTGGAAATAGATCCAATTCTAGATGAAGTGCTTGTCATGAAAAACGGAACTTGAACAAATCAGGGAAAAATCCACGATTCAAGAATGGCTGGAGTTAATATATTAAAGAAAGCATTCTCACATCTTCTGACATATGTTAAAATCTGGTTTATTACATTTTGTGTAAAATTAGTCGTTTTTCGGAGGGTTTACATATGAAGTATTTTGCTAGTTTAATGATGGTGTTTGGAATTGGGGTTGCTGGTTTATTTTTGTGGATTGTATCGATGGCGACCAAGAGTCAACAGTTTTATGGTGCATATATTTCGATTGTTACGATTGGGTTAATGATTATCTCTGTTCTATTAATCTTTGAAAAGTGGAAAATACGTGCAGTTAAAATAGTTAGTATTGCTTTCTTTGTGATAGCTGGTATTACCGTGGGAAGTTATGAGGGCTATCAATATTATCTTAGAAGTCTTGAAATTGTTAGTACGCAAGATGTCGATCTTAAAGCCTATCAACCATTTTCGGAGGATACGAAAGCTGTCACTCTGGATGAAGACTCCACTTTTCAAATAGAGGGGAATTTGCCTCGTTTAGATGGTGCCACAGCACTTTATCCCGTTTATTCTGCGTTTGCGCAAGCGGTTTATCCAGATAAAGAGTATCATGAAAGCAATAGTGAAGTTATCTCCAGTCAAACGTCTGGTGCTTTTCACAATTTGATAGATGGAGCAGTAGATATAGCATTTCTTGCCGAGCCATCAGAAGAACAATATGAACAAGCAGAAAAGCAAAATATGGAGTTATCGCTCACATCAATTGGAAGAGAAGCATTTGTCTTTTTTGTTCATCATAATAATCCAGTAGAATCGCTGACAGTGGAAGAAATACAAGCAATCTATGCTGGTGAGATTACGAATTGGAAAGATGTAGGCGGAAATGATGAGGAAATTCAGGCTTTTCAACGTCCAGAAGGTAGTGGTAGTCAATCTGCTTTAATTCGTTTTATGGATGAAAAGCCGTTGATGGATCCTCCGGCTGACGAAATCGTTACTGGTATGGCCGGCATCATTCGGGAAACATCGAATTATCGAAATCAGCGAAATGCGATAGGTTATTCATTCCGTTATTTTTTACAAGAAATGGTGGAAAATGGTGACATTAAACATGTTGCGGTTAATGATGTAGCACCGACGAAAGAAAACATACAAAATAATTCGTATCCAGTCGTTGCAGAATTTTATGCGATAACTGCTGGAAGTGATAATCCGAATGTGCCATTATTTATCGAATGGATACGGTCACCACAAGGCCAGTCTCTAGTCGATCAGACTGGGTATGTTCCTTTACCGTAAAGAAAAAGGAGGTATGTCAATGTATTTTTTTCTCTTTTCAAGACTATTAGCGATATTATTACAATCCTTGATCCTACCCTGACGACGAAGTGGAGCAGTAAGAATTAAATGGAGAGTTAATCGTAGAAATAGATGTTAATTAATGTGTAAATATAAATAGGTGGGTTACTGTGAAAAGCGTTATATATTTTATACTTGGAGTTGCTGTGTCTTGGTTATCAATAGAATTAATTTATAATGATTTTAGTATTTTTGATATTCAATGGGCAATTGGTTTAATAGTGAGTTATGTGTACGCAATACTGTTTTTTAGAACTGGATTTAATTTTTGGAAGTTAGTCATCGGTAGTTTAGGAATTTTATTAGTGCTAATTATATTGTCATTTGTGGCAAAATGGATGTTGGCGTGTATAGTGTTTTAATATTTGTGATTTTTTATGTTGAAGCGATACGTAAAAAGAAAGAAACTAACGATTATTAAAAATATAGAAGTTATGTGGGCAACGAGAGCGGCCAGTATGGCACAGTGCATGGAAACGATTATTATTACCCAGAATTTCAATTAACAAAAAGAATCGATGTAACAACAGAAAGATTTGGAGTGGAAAAGATCTCGACTGCTTGGAAAGAAGTCATTTCTAATTTCCTACAACCTTCCCATCAGGCAGGTCAGTCAGATGTTTTTTGACCATTTCACCTTTTCCAACAGAACTAAGAATTACAATAATTGAAACTTTTCCTTCTTTAAATCGTATAAAATAGTAGTAAACAGAGGGGGAATTTAAAATGATAGGTGTGTTAATTGCGACGGTTATTGCAATGATTTTATATGTAGTAGGTTTAATTCTTACGATAAGTATTTCATCGTTAAATGCTACACGGATTATGAAGCATGGTCTTATCATTTTCGTAATTGGTTATGTGGTTACAGGTATCATTTTCTATTTTGTGATGCCAGCGATAACTGTACCGAACATGTTGATTGCTAATTTAATCGTAGCAGTAGTGTTATTGCCATTATTGTTATATGTGATTCAACCAGGAGAAAAAGTAGAAACAAAGGTGTTAAGACCAATCACCTTCTTTTTAAGTGTCGCACTAATTGGGGTGATTGTTGTTATAATCTTAGGATTCACGACACTAGATGAAGCACATCAAAGTATATCTGTTCAGCAAGAAGAAGAGGCTAAACCATTAACTAAAGATGAAACACCGATCACGGTCGCACCAGAGTTTGCGCGAAATAAAATTCAGAAAGCGATGAGTGTTGTACCAAATCCACAATTTTATGATTTAGGAAAGCTTCAAGTACAAAAAGTAAATGAAGAGATTGTTTATGTAGCACCTGTGGAATTTGCGGATTTTTGGAAATTCCTTAGAGGAAAAGAAACAGCAGGCTATTTTACGATTTCAGCAACAAACGTAAATGCACAACCAGAGTTCCAAGAATACGAGATGAAATATACGAACTCCAGTTATTTTAATAAATATATACAGCGTGTCATTTATGATAAATATCCTCATTACATTCAAAGTGGTGAAGCACAAATTGAAGTAGATGATGAAGGCAAGCCTTGGTATGTACAAACAATTTATCGTCCGATGCATGTAACGAATAAACCGAATCTGGAAGACTTGAAAGTAGTGGTGATTGATCCAGATTCTGGCGAAATGCAGATGTTTGATACCAATGAAGCACCGGAATTTATTGAAGGTTCCGTCAGCTCTGAAATGGCTACAATAGAGAATAATTACTTTGGTAAATATATTCACGGTTGGTTAAACAGTGTATTTGGTAAAAGAGATGTTAAAATCCCTAATGAATCTTGTTCGGAATCTGGGGTAACACCGATTTTTGATGAGAATGGTGATATGTTCTACTTTACCGATATGACATCACCTAAAGAAAATATCGATTCAGCTTTAGGCTACACATTGGTAGATGCTAGATCTGGAGAGCTTATCTATTATGGCGGTGAAAAGAACAACGGGATTATGGATAGTGAAGGCGCTAAGCAAATTGTCAACAAGGAATTTCCAGAGAAAAAATGGGAAGGTTATATGCCAGTTCTCTATAATGTTGATGGAAACCCAACATGGGTGGTCAATGTCTTAGATCCAAATGGGTTGCATAAACAATACGCCTATATTAAGGCAAATGATTCTGATTTTGTCGTGTTTGGAGATACTGCCAATGAAACATTAGATGCTTATCGAATGGCATTGTTACAAGATCCGAGCAATCCGGGGGCAACAGATGATACTAACACAGAGCAGATAACAGGCGAAGTGGACCGAGTATTAGTCACGTCATCTGAACAAGGTCAAGTAGTCCAATTCTTATTAACAAATGACGCGACAATCTACACAGTAAACGCCAGTAAATCACCATTAACCATTTTCTTAGAAAAAGGTGACAGCATTGACGCTGAAGTTCAAATACTAGACAATGGAACAGCAACTGTTGAAGAAATTACGATCGAAGGGTTAACACAATAAGTAGAAAAAGATCAATTCATTTTACATGAATTGATCTTTTTTATCACGGTGCTAATCGTCTTTAAAAACCTCACAAGGGAAGTCTCACTTTATTTTTAGCCCTAACAGCACAATATTTTCTCAGCAAAGAATGTCTGTTCACTAGATAACTTAGTCTGTTGGCGAGATAAGTATTTCTCTTCACGAGATAAATAAAGAAATCTCGCCAGGGGGCCATGTTGATTACGGCCATTCAGTCTTTGCAAACAAGCCAGATTAACTTTTGTATTGCGTAGTAGACGCTTACTGTGCAACAAAGTCTTCACTATTAAGTAACCTTTTGAGGAATATACTTAAACTAACCAGCTAATAGTTTGTCAATATTTTTCTATAAAAACACAAAAAGCAATGTGATACACTGAATTTACGCACGACAAACAACCTTCTGTTCTTAAAAAATTGGAAGGTTGTTTGGCATTTAGTTTGATTTGGTATTTAATCAGTATCTTGGAAAGCCGTTTTGTTTTTTAGTAATGAATAAATCCAATGTATGAGTTTGTTTACACAAGCAATCACAGCCATTTTAAAAGCTTCCTTCTTCTCGTTTTTTATCATAAAATTCACACATTCTTCTGTTACGAGGGATGATTTCAAGCTGTCGTTTTCTTCTTACGTGTGAAACTTAAAGAAAAAGTTTTTGTTGGTCATGTTATTACTACTGCAAAATTACCAACAACTATAGCAGATTGTGTTGAGTTTCCAAAAAGATTTAGAGGAATCAGTTAATATTTATATTAAACTAAATTTGTTTTTTTATATTGCTTTGGTGTGACACCAACCGTTTTTTAAACCTTACGACAATGCAGTGGCTGAAGCTACGGCATTGCCGTTAGGCGTTCCTTTATTACTTAACGATCTTTGTATGTTTAATGTTTTTAATGCTTCATCAATGAGTTAATTATCAAACTCTTTTCTATGATCAGTATGAAACAATTCTAGTTCATACAAATTATAAGGAATCGACGCAAAGGCACGGTGTTACAAGGGATGCCAGTTTATTGGGTCCAGCACTGTTACAATGATTTCACGGTTATAAAGATCGATAATGAGGCAGATATAGTGCAAGGTATGATGAACTCGTACGTATGTTAAATCACTTACAATGGTTTTCATTTGCTTGTTTGGATTAAATGCTAGATTTAAGATATTCCCAACAACTGACCCAACGATCAAAAGTAGAAGGGTTTCATTTTTAAGCTCCTCGATTAGTTATTTTATTCAGTGTAACGGACCCTAACGGAACTGTCCAACTAAGTGTAACCTATTACTGATTAAAGCACTACAATTGTAGAACGATAATTTAACAACTTAATACATTTTGAAAAATGAATAATTGAAAAAGTATTGACTATAAAAAGAAAAAATATTATAATTCAGTAAATCGATTACGTAAACGATTACAATTAAAGGTGTTGGAAGTGAGAATATGGCAAGCGTTAACTCAAAGAAAAACATAAGAATTAAAGATGTTGCTGAAAGAGCTAATGTTTCAACAGCAACGGTATCACATGTGATTAATGGAACAAGATATGTCTCTCCAGAAGTTACCGAAAGAGTTGTACAAGTAATGGAGGAACTAGATTATCGTCCTAATTCTGCTGCTAGAAGCTTAAGAAGTACGAAGACCAATACAATAGGTTTTTTAATTCCTGTAAAAAAAGATGATACATCTAAATCATTTTTTATGTCAATTGCTGAAGGGATTGAGGCGAATTTAAATAGTAAAGGATATAACTTGATTTTAAGTAACTCTAAAGAAGATATGCAAGAAGAAATAAAAAGAATAAAAATGTTTAATACGCAATTAGTAGATGGATTAATATTGGCACCAACGAATGATGATTTCAACCATATTCAGGAAGTATTAGATAATCAATTTCCTATTGTTATGATAGATAGGTTACCGATAAATTATGATGGTGATTTTGTATTGGTTGATAACTTCCAAGGAACATATGACGGTGTGACGAAATTAGTGGCATCTGGCTATAAGAAAATTGGTTTTATCAGTTCTGAGTTAGGAATTACAACTACAAATGAAAGATTTGAAGGATACAAACAAGCACTGAAAGATAATAATATACAGTTTAACGACAAGTTTGTTGAGTTAGGACTCTCTTCTTTTCAATCAGGTTATGAACTAACAGAGAAGCTTATTACTAAGCAAATTGACTCCTTATTTATTGCAAATAATATAATGACGATGGGTTCCGTTAAATGCATTCAAGATAATGGCTTACAAATGCCAGACGATATAGCTGTTATTGGATATGATAACTACGATTGGACTAAAATAACTACACCACCATTATCAGTAGTAAACCAACCAGCGTTTGATATCGGATTTAAAGCTGCGGATTGTATTTTGAATCGCATTAATAATAAGGATAAAAAAAAGGCTTTTCATATCAAATTGAAGGCTCATCTAAAAGTCAGAAAATCTATATAATTTTTTTTACTCTATATTTAATCGATTACGTAATCGATTAAAATAATATATAAAAAGCTCTTTGCTTTTTAATATAAATAATACATTAAATTTTAGGAGGATGAAACGAATGAATGTATGGTAACCAAATAGTCCGCTGGGAGGATTACCATTTATTAAGGACGCTAGATCTTTAAGAGAATCAAGTTATGATCGATAAGGAGGTAATAGGGATTTCCAGGTGGTTCCAGCAGGGGATTCTTATGAAGTTTGTGATTTGAAAGGACCTGGAATGATTAAGCATATTTGGATGACAAAATGATGTTATGCACCTCAATATTTAAGAAAAGTAGAAATAGAGATGTATAGGGATAACGAAGAGAATCCAAGTGTTAGAGTTCTTTTAGAAGATTTTTTTTGGATCGGCCATGGAGTTAGTAAACATTTTGTGTCTTTGCCAATAAATATGGTATCTGGTGAAAAAAGAGGACCAAAAGGGCCATTCGCAGCAGCGATGAATAGTTACTTTCCAATGCCGTTTAATGAAAGAGCTGTGATTAAAATAATTACTGAGAGTGAAGAAGAAATTAAAAATTTATTTTATTATATTGATGAACAATATGAAGATACAGACTCTTTACCTGCTGACATGGGTACATGTCACGCAAGTTGGAATCGAGAGAATCCTACTCAAAAAGTTGAATACGAAACTGATGTTAAAGATCCAGCACCTTGGGATTTACCAGGTAAAAATCTAGATGGGTTAGAGAACTATGTGATTCTAGACGCTGAAGGAAAAGGTCATTTTGTTGATTGTGTGTTAAATATTGATAACTTTAATGCTTCCAATCAAGAGTATACATGGCCAGGTGAAGGTGATGATATGTTCTTTATTGATGGCGAGGTATGGCCATCATCTTTACATGGAACTGGAACTGAGGATTATTTCAATGCTGCATGAGGCTTTCCGAGTGGAGAGTATGATGGACCTTATCACGGTATCTTACTAGGAAGTGATGTATAAGAGCATTTTGGTAAGTGGAGCTTATACAGTTTCATATTGAAGATCCTATTAGATTTACAAAATCTATTAAAGCTACAATTGAACATGGTCATGCAAATGATCAAAGTAATGATTTTTCATGTGTAGCTTATTGGTATCAAATTGAACCTCATAAAAGGTTAAAACCACTTCCGAAAGTCGAGGATCGTTTGCCTAGAAGATGGCCTGAACATGGGCTTTGGGATAAATAGAAGATAGGAAGTCAAATAATAAAATAAACATATTTTGCGGGAGGTTTATTATATGAATAAGAAATTATTATTTTTAATAGCTTTATTATTTATTGGGTTGTTGTTATCAGCATGTGGAGATGATAACGATAGTACATCAAATGAAAACGCTGACGGAGATGGAAACAGTGATAATGAAGTTGTAGAGGAAAATAACGAAGATAATACATTGACAGTACTAGTTGAAGGTGGAAGTCCTGCAGAGACAGTTGCCGAAGAAACACGTGATTCTTTTAAAGAAGAGACTGGTTATGAAGTGGTAATCGAATCTGTACCATATACAGGTGTGTATGATCGAATGAGAACAGAATTAACAACAGGTGCAGGCGCTTTTGATGTTGCAACCATTGATACAATTTGGCTCCCAGCACTTTATGAAGGATTAGAACCTATTCAAGACATCGTAACGGAGGAAATAAGCGAAGATCTATTTCCGGGTTTAATTGATGGTGCAACGATTGAAGACAATGTTTACGGATTGCCGACATGGACAAATTCAAAAATTTTATTATATAGGAAAGATCTATTTGAAGACGAAAACAATAAAAGTACTTTTGAAAATGAGTTTGGGTATGAATTAGCACCACCAGATGACTGGGAACAATACAAAGATATAGCAAGCTTCTTTGGCAATAATGAAGATTTTCCAGAGCTTTACGGAACAACTGTTTTTGGTGCGAGTTCAGGTGATTCAGTAGCAAGTTGGTTAGACCACGTAACACAAGCTGGAGCAGATAATTTGATATTGAATGATAATGGAGAAGTGGTTGTTAATGATCAATATCATGTAGCAGCATTAAATATGTTGAATGATTTAGTTTCAACAGAGGGCCTTGTTCCAGAAAATACTTTGGAAACGGCTTCAGCTGAAACAGCAGAATTATTTTATAACGGAAACTTAGCGATGATGTTAGCGTGGGGTCACTTCTATGTTCCAGCAAATGATCCGAATACCTCAGATGTAGCTGGAAAGGTTGGCGTTGCTCCAATGATTGCGGGTGAGGAAGGAATTGGTGTTGTACCGGGACCTTGGTATCAAGTAATTCCATCTTCATCTAACAAAAAAGATATGGCTAAAGAGTATTTAGAGTTTATGTATGAGGAAAATGAATTATATGCAGATGCATTAGGAGTAGCAGCGAGACAATCCGTGTTTGAAGAGTATGGACAACAAGAAACATATTCTCATTTAACACCATTGGCTACAACATTGAACGGTGAACAGACTCAAAATCGTCCATCCACAGATAAATGGCAAGAAATCGAAAGTGAAGCCTTAATACCAGCAGTACAAAAAGCATTAGGAGGCCAAATCACTGCTCAAGAAGCTTTAGATGAAGCTAAAGAAGTGATTGAAGGTATAGTAAATTAAACAAAAAGGTGAAAAGGGATAGGTTAAATTCCTATCCTTTTCTCAATCATATCATTGTCAAAGGGGAGTGATTATATGACAAAAGAATCAAAAATATCCTTTTTATTCTTCGCGCCAGCAGGAATTTTCATGCTTATTTTTTTATTTTTCCCTGTAATGCTTTTAATTAAAGATAGTTTCTTTCAAGTAGATATGATCTCACAAGATTCTGGAACATTTGTAGGTATGAGTAATTATATAGAATCTATTAAATCTGATCGTTTTTTGGGGGCAACAACTAACACTCTGATTTATGTTGTTGTTGCAGTAAGTGTCGAACTATTGTTGGGATTATTTTTCGCTATGTTATTAAATACTGGCTTTAAAGGGCATGGTTTTGTAAGAACAATTTTGTTGAGCCCATTAATGATTGCACCATTAGTTTCAGGTTTGATATGGAAATTTATGTTAAATAGTCAATTTGGCATTGTTAATCAATTATTGTATGACTTTAATATCACTTCGAGTAGAAATGCTATTCAATGGCTCTCAGATGATAGGACTGCATTATTATCGACCATCATTGCCGATATATGGTTGACTACACCATTTATGATGCTAGTACTACTCGCGGGTTTACAAGGAATTCCAGTTACGTTGTATGAATCAGCAAAAATTGATGGCGCAAATAAAATCAAAACATTTTTTTATATTACATTACCATCTTTACTTCCAGTAATGGTTGTAGCGATTTTAATAAGAACTGTAGATGCAGCTAGAACATTTGATATTGTTTGGGTTTTAACACAAGGCGGACCTGCTAATTCTTCAGAAGTGTTAAGTACCTACATGTATAAAACATTAACTAGGTATGGTGAGGTTGGTGAATCTAGCGCAATGGCAGTGCTGTTTATCATTCTTCTATTGTTACTTAGCTCTTATTTCCTTGTAAGTATGTTTAAAGCAAACAAAAAATAGAGAGGAGATGTAAAATGGAATCTTTAAGTAATACAACTCAAGAAAAAAAATCACTGTTTCAGTGGATTAGGAAATATAATAAACAGTTTATAGGTTTTATCACAACCATACTAGCACTGTTGTTTATAAGTCCGTATATATATATTATTTTTACATCTATTAAACCATCTTCAGAAGCAATAAGTAATTCTCCAACTTTTTTCCCAAGAGAATTTTCTATAGAGAATTACGTTTCTATGTTTGATCAGATGCCAATCTTAAGTTACTTTTTTAATAGTTTTATTACAGCTTTTATTAGTACGGTTTTGTCTGTTTTCTTAGGTGCATTAGCAGCATATGGGTTAGCGAGATTTTCATCGAAGTTAGGAAATGTTTTTCTTTTAATCACTTTATGTATTCGCATGATACCTATGATAAGTATTGCGATTCCAATGTATATTATTATTAATTCAATGGGATTAATTGATACTCATGCCGCATTAATTATCACCTATACAAGCATAAATGTTCCTTTTGCAATTTGGTTAATGATGGGGTTTTTTAATAATATTCCGAAAGAATTTGATGAAGCGGCAAGAATAGATGGATGCAATATTTTTACATCTTTTTTAAAAGTAATATTACCAGTATCTTTACCGGGTTTGGCCACTACCTCAATATTTTGCTTTATGCTGGCATGGAATGACTTTTTATTTGCTTTATTATTAACTAGTACAAATGCTAAAACAGCTACTGTTGGAATTTCTGAATTTTTAACAGCATATAACTTAGATTTGGGTCCCATGACAGCTGCAGCGGTTAGTTTTAGTTTACCAGTAATGATATTTTCCATACTAGTTCAAAGATATATTGTTAGTGGAATGACATTAGGGTCTGTTAAAGGATAGAAAATTTATTTTTACATCAAAGTAAAGGGGACAACTTTATGACACAAAATCATAGTGAACAAGTTATTCAAGCAACTAATTATATAAAGAAACAGGAAAAAAAAGTAGGAAATACTAAATATCGATTAAATTATCACATGATGCCACCCGTTGGTTGGATGAACGATCCGAATGGATTTATCCAATATAATGGCGAATATCATTTATTTTATCAACACTACCCTTATGCTACAAAGTGGGGACCGATGCATTGGGGGCATGCAAAAAGTAAAGATTTAGTGAATTGGGAACATCTGTCCGTGGCATTAGCACCTTCTGAATTTTACGATAATGGTACAATGGATGACCATGGTTGCTTCTCAGGTAGTGCTTTCGAAAAAGATAATGAATTGTACTTATTTTATACAGGTCATTCTATTGAACGTGATCCTATGCAAGTCCAGTGTATAGCTAAAAGTATGGATGGTATAAATTTCATCAAAGAAAATCGAAATCCTGTAATTGACCATTTTCCAAAAGATGGTTCAAAAGATTTTCGTGATCCTAAGGTTTGGCAATATGATAATCAATATTATATGGTAGTAGGTTCTAAAAAAGATGGGAAAGGAAAGGCTCTCTTTTATCAATCATCCAATTTAATAAATTGGAAATATAGGGGAGTAGTGGCCGAAAGTAATGGCAAACAAGGAGATATGTGGGAATGTCCAGATCTATTTCCATTAGAAAAAGAACATGCTCTTATATTGTCACCGATGTATGGGGAGAAAAATGAAAAACCTATTATTATTTTTGGTGAGATGAATTACAAAGATGCAAAATTTTCCCAAGAAAGAAGTATACTCTTGGATTATGGTCATGATTTTTATGCACCCCAGACATTGAAAGATGAAAAAGGAAGACGAATTATGATTGGGTGGATGGACATGTGGTTTTCAAAACGACCATCTGAGGAAGATGGTTGGATTGGAGCTATGACCATGCCTAGAGAATTAACCTATAATAATAACGGGATTTTTATACAGCAACCAATTGAAGAATTAAAAGCCTTAAGAAATAATCATCATCACATTGAGGGTTTTGAAATACATGGAGTGCACAGATTTCCCAAGTTAGATGGAATTGCAACTGAGTTATGCATTGACTTTGATATAGTTAATTCAGATTCACCTGTATTTGGTCTTCATTTAAGATGCTCTACAGATAGATCAGAAAAAACAATTATAAAAGTAGATACGATTAATAAAGAAATTATAGTGGACCTAACATCAGCAGGTGAAGGAAAAAGTGGAGTTTACAAGGCACCATATAATTCTAAAACTGATGGAAAATTGAACTTAAGAATATTCCTTGATACTACATCAATGGAGTTATTTGTGAATCATGGTGAGCAAGTTATAACAAACAGGATATATCCTCACTCTTCTAGTAACGAAGTAGATTTATTTGCTGAAGGGGGAAAAGCAAGAGTATTAAAGGCAGATAAATGGTCTTTAAGATCAGTATGGAAATAATAGAGGAGGAGTTGAATTGTATTATGGTGCTATAGGTGGTGGGCCCGCTTTCGAAGTAGCAAATGAAACAGCAAAGGAATTTGAAGAGGCCACAGGCTATTTTAGCAGTACTTCTGGTAAAGTTCTCAGTAAATAGATTCTTGAAAAAGGGAAAGCGCCAGATTATTTTTTATAGTGAGGATCCGAATACGTTAAAACGGGTCTTTGTGAATAAACTGAGGACTTAGGTCTTAACATGGACGGTGTGTTAAGAAATGGCAAATATTAAGGATGTTGCAAAGATGGCAAGAGTGTCGACCAATACGGTATCGAGATATTTGAATGATAAAGGCTATATCTCGGAAAAGACTCGTACGACCATTCAACAAGCGATTGATGAATTGAATTGTATTCCCAATCAAGTGGCTAGAAATCTCTTCAAAAATAAAACAAATCTCGTTGGGCTAGTGATACCGGACGTGAAACATCCCTTCTTTTCTACTATGGCTTCTTACATAGAAAATGAATTGGGCAAAAGAAACTTAAAAATGATTTTATGTAATACAGTCAATTCGAGTGAAAAAAAAGGGATAC
This sequence comes from Gracilibacillus salitolerans, assembly GCF_009650095.1. GTDB lineage: Bacteria > Bacillota > Bacilli > Bacillales > Amphibacillaceae > Gracilibacillus > Gracilibacillus salitolerans. Next base: position 2,106,833 of record NZ_CP045915.1, read on the forward strand.
ATCAAGATGCTTCAGGAAAATAAGGTGGATGGAATTATTATCGGTAGCCACTCCTTGGACATTGATTATTCGAGTATCAAGGCACCGATTGTTTGTCTAGACAGATACCTCGATCCAACGATTCCTATTGTTACAGTCAATCATGAGAAAGGGGGAGCCTTGTCTGCAAATTATCTGATTGAATCTGGCTGTAAGAACGTGCTACAGATTGTTGGTTATTCTCAAGTAGATTCGCCTTCCAATAATCGTTATAGTGCTTTCGATAGAGTGATGGCAAAGCATAGTATTCCGTGTAAGACTTATGAATTGAGCTGGAATCAGTTTGATTTTGATAGTTATTTGCAGGTTGCGAAAGAATTACAGGAGAAGTATCCGGATATTGATGGTGTTTTCTCTGTTGATTTAGTAGCAATCGCCTTCTTAAAGTAAGCAATGAAACAAGGAATAAATGTTCCAGAAGAATTGCGACTTGTTGGGTATAATGGTTCTTTTGTTTCTCACATGACGTATCCTTCATTCCCAAGTGTTGTACAACCTTATGAAGGATTGGCGCAACAAGCCGTTAGCGTATTGTATCAACTGATGAATAGGGGAACATTAGACAAGTTAACATATGAACTGGATGTTTATATGAATGAAAAAAAGTAACGCTCTTAGAGGAGTTTCGTAGTAGTGAGTGAAAGAAAACGAGCAAAGTTATAATGACGGAGAAATTATTAGGCTCGATTGAGGCAGGAGGGACGAAGTTTGTTGTTGCCGTGGCGGGTGTCGATTTCAATGTGAAGGAAATAAAACAGTTTCCAACGACAACACCGGAAGAAACGCTAGCAAAGGTGATCAATTTCTTTAAACAATTTGAGGTAGCGTCTATTGGCATTGGTTCCTTTGGGCCGGTCGATGTGAACGTAGAATTGAAAACTTATGGACATGTACTGAATACCCTTAAAGCGGATTGGTCTGGATTTGATTTCTTAGGAACCTTGAAAGTGGCCTTTGATATCCCGATGTATTTCACCACGGATGTAAATTCTTCGGCTTACGGAGAGTATACGAAGGGTTCTGCGCGCGGTGCTAATTCGGTGGTTTATTTCACGCTTGGTACGGGTGTCGGTGGTGGCGCTCTCCAAGATGGGCAGTTTATCAGCGGAATCGCCCACGCTGAAATGGGTCATGCGACGGTTATCGCGCACCCTGAAGATGCGTATGCTTGAGGTTGTCCTTTCCACAGCAATCATTGCTTTGAAGGACTTGCTGCTGGTCCAACACTAGAAGGGCGCACGGGGATTAAAGGAGAAAAACTCCCTCGAAATCACAAGGTCTTTGATTTTATCTCCTACTATGCAGGACAAATTGCCTTCAATACCTTCGTGAACATGGCACCAGAGAAAATTGTTTTCGGGGGTTCTGTCCTCCAAGAGTCGGATATGCCAAAGGTTCGCGAGTATTTCAAACAATTTAACAATGACTACGTTGCCACGCCAGATTTAGAAGAACTCATCGTTCGTCCAAGCATCGAAAACAACGGTTCCGCAACCATCGGCAACTTTGGATTGGCCTTGAAGGCGTTAAAAGAATAAGAAGATAGTCACTCCCTTCCGAGTGGCTTTTTCACGAATTTGTAAGGCTTTACTTCAAGCTATATCAAGGAAAAAGTAGTTTATGAACAAACACACTAAATTGATAGGAGAATTTATTTATGGCTAGTAAAAATTATTACGACGTAACAGAGTGGCCTGTCGGTAATCCTTATGAGGATATTGGTGAGGTAATCAATAGCATTATAGCAGATATTAAAAGTAGGCAAACGGACACTGATGTGAATAAAGGCGGAAAGCCGGGTGCGGTTATCTATATTCCACCGGGAGATTATCATCTTGGCAGTCAAGTAGTTATAGACATCAGTTATCTTAAAATTATGGGTTCTGGACACGGGTTTACATCTTCGAGTATTCGTTTTAATACTTCTGAGAATGAATGGGCGGGTTTGCATGAATTGTGGCCGGGAGGAAGTCGCATACTCGTAGATATTCCCCTAGAAGTAAATGACGAGGAATATAAAGGAGCTGCATTTTATATTGAACGAAGTGGAAATCCTCGAATAAGTTCGGTAGAGTTTTCCGACTTTTGTATTGATGGTTTGCATTTTATTGAAGATGGTTTAGGAAAAACAACTCCGGAAAACACATACATTAACGGGAAAACGGGTATTTATGTTGCAAGTGCTTGTGACTCATTTCGGATTACAGGCATGGGGTTTGTGTATTTAGAGCATGGAATTACTATTTATCATGCAGATGCACTGACTATACATGATAATTTCATAGCTGAATGTGGTAACTGTATAGAACTACGAGGTTGGGGACAGGCATCAAAAATAACCGATAATTTGATAGGAGCCGGTTTTAAAGGATATTCAATTTACGCTCAAAATTTTGGTGGACTTTTGATTACAGCGAATAATGTTTTTCCACGAGGTGCGAGCAGTATCTATTTTGATGGTGTGACACGTTCCAGTATCACAAATAATAGGCTTCATTCATTTTATCCAGGAATGGTGGTATTCAGGGGGAATTGTTCGGAAAACTTGGTTTCTTCAAATCACTTTTTACGTGACCATGAACCTTGGACACCTTTTCTGGGAATAGACAATGGTTTAGATGATTTGTATGGTCTTCTCTATATCAGTGGCAATAATAATTCTGTAATTGCTAATCACTTTTCTAAAGTAGTTAATACTCAGAACATCAAGCCGGTAGGTGCAACACCTGTAATCATACGTATTGTTTCGGGTAATGGAAATTATATTTCTAATAATCATGTTGTTGCCACGGAAGTTCATGCCAAGATAAGTGATTCTTGTTTCTCTGCGCAAGTAGACGCTTTGTTGACTACCGAAGCATCAGAGCCGCTTACCGTAACAACAGTATTGGTAGAAAAAGAATCGCTTCAAAATACGATTCTTGATTCGGGAAGTGATGCACAGGTTGTTATGGACAAGACTGTAAATGCATTCAGAGCCACTCCAACGCCAGGAGCATAAATGATATATTCAACTATGTTTTTGTGGTAGTTTTTGTTCCAAAGTTTCAATTGCAAGTCGGACACTTGAATTATTTCGTTTATCATTTAATTTTTGGGGTGCTTCCTAGCGATGGAAGTGCCTCTTTTTATAGTGTTTCCCATATTTGGATAAATGCGAATAAAGTAGACAGAAAAAAGGAATGTTTCTTTAAGGATACTTCCAGAAAATTCCTTATTTTAAGTTTGGAGAAAGCATGACAATGGCAGAATGAGGTCTTCTAGGATTAAGTTATTGCGTTTGAAATCAGGAAACGTCCAACGTTAGATCTTGTCATGGAACCTTTAAGAGAAACCATAGAGATAATAAAGAATCATGCAACCTATCGCACTACCATCCATTCCGATCAAGGCTGGCATTACCAGCACAACCAATGGGTGAGGACATTAAAAGAAAATAATGTATTCCAAAGCATGTCACGTAAAGCAACCTGCGCAGACAACGCTCCGATAGAGAATTTCTTTGGCATTTTAAAACAAGAAATGTATTATGGGGAAGAATTAGTTAGCTATGACGAATTAAAAAGACGGATAGAAGAATATATCGACTGGTATAACAATGAACGATCAAAAACAAAATTGGCCGGATTGAGTCCAGTCGAATACCGAACTCAATCCAGCCAATCAGCTGCATAATAAAACTCTAACTTTTGGGGGTAACCACCTAGGTGGACTTTTTTTATGTCTATTCTATAGGGTCCATTTTATTGGATAGCTCTTTAATAATAATAAGGATATGGTGGGTACGGATAGTATGGTGGAAATAGATACGGAAAAAGAGCTAAACTAGCAAGTGTACCTAATGGGTAACGATACGGGCGATAACGTCTATATCTTCGGCGTGGGCGATCATACCCGCCACCGTAACCACCATAGTCACCATATCGATCATCCTCTTCTTCGCGATCCATCATAATATCTTCACCGACTAATACGGTAACGTTATCTACATCAACATTCACGATAATCCCGTCAAAACTACTACCATCTGTTCTAGTAAGTAGTACATGATGGTGCATGTAACGATGGCAGTGATCATGCAAATGTCTTGTTAAATCTTCTGCATTATGGGATTGATTATTTATACTCATATTCCCCTTCATCTCCTTTCTCAAAAATAGGTTATTCATCTAGGGATTATTCGTGACATGTCTATATTGAAAATTATAAAATTTTAAACTTTTATGAGGGGGAGGGTTGGATAAAGAGAAACTCTGTCTAAGGGTATCGTTGGACTGGATATAGATGGGTTTATTTCGGAATAGACTTACGACAAATTCAATCGTTTACTGCTATAAACAAGTAGTGTTTGAAGAAACCTATATTAGTTGGTCAGAAATATGTGAATATTACACAATAATGTTATTTCAACTAACAAGTGCAATACTTAAAGTTAAGGAATTGTTACAGCTCCTATACTTAATCAAGGATATAGACGTGATCCTGGAAGGATCAATCGCTGTTCTCGCTAAAGTAAAGGGCAGTAAAACTAGTACATTATATTTATTTAGTAGTAGACACCAACTGTATAGTAGAAATGAGTGTCAAATTTAAGTAGTAAAAAAAAGCGTCCGTTTTGGACGCTGTTAAAGAGATGGGTTATGAGTGCAAGTTCAGTTTTATAGATTAGTACATTCCACCAACAAATGCTGCTCCAACAATAATTAGTAAAATAAATAGAACAACAATCAATGCAAAGTTATTATCTCTTTTATGTCCATAATCACTTATATTGAGCTACGGTACCGACTTTAATTTGGCGCCTGATATGTTAAGGCGTATTACGATTTAATGAAAATCAATGTATATGGTTATCATATATCTTCTTAACCCATAACTGGGACTATTAATTAATGTTTAAAAGTATTATCTAAGAGGGATTAACGTTCTTTTTTTGGAGGTTATTTTGGAGTTTTTGGAACACCTTTTACAATGGTTATAAGATTTTCTGAAAAGTAAAATTATGTATAGCCAAGGAGAGATACCATGGCTGTATCGTTTAATAAATAATAATAGGACAGATGCCTTACCCTTTCGTCTTCCTTTTTAAAAACTTGGCTAGTAGACCTCTTCATTGGCAAATGTAGACTACCTTACGGGGATAATTTGTCCTCTGATTTCTCCATCTGGATTTTGTTCAGTATGGACGTTAACGTAATTTAGTTTTTTCTGCATTAATTTTAGAAGGTCACGGACACTTTTTACACGTACAGAATTTTCGGCAATATCTTCATCCGTAATAATTCCAGTAACAATTCCCCGGCGAGTGCTAATTCCATGCTGTTCTTCAATAGTCATTATATCAGCTCCAAATAAGAACACTAGAACGGGCCCATTTTCACCACGGGCACCAAAATGAATATGTGCTTGATCATTTACTTCAAGTTGAAATTTTAGTTTAGAACCTTGTTTATTGGTAAAAAACTTAGCCGTTCCAAACGCATCCGTCATTACTGGAGGCACTTCGTTTTCCCCTTTAAGTCTAGCAATAAACTTCTCCACTTTTTACACCACCTTACGAAATTTACTATATTTTATGAATGTTCGCCAAAAAACTTGTTACTTTAGTGATGAGATGAATGGCGAACGGTTTTGACAGATCATATGTTCTGGGTTAAAATAATAAATAGGGAACATTTGTGTGCATTTGTTAGGTGAATGATGCCATTAGTTTTAAATCGTTTGTACAAGCTGCTTGAAGAAAATAGCGGGAGGTGAGGATTATGTACCGTACCCAACAAATTCGCATTAAAAAAGGGCATCGGCTCTATCATTATTGTGATCATATCACGTTTTTAGCGAAAAACCTTTACAATGCCACCAACTTTCACATCCGTCAAATTTTTACAGCATTTGGTGAAGAAAAAACCCTTCAACCACTACAACAAGAAGTTTTCGACCTCATCGAACAACACCTTCCACAAATGAATGCAATCAAAAGAAAAACGGTAGAGAAGAAACGGGAAAAAGAATTAAAAAAGCCCATGGATCAACGCAAAGAGATCAAAGATGCCATGTTATTTGAGTATCCATCTGCTCAACATAAATGGCCTTCGTATGCCTTTTTAGATGGATTATTTAAAGTGTCTGAGAATGAGGATTACCTGGCATTACCTGGTCAAGTCAACCAACAAGTCATGAAAATGGTGTTTCAAAATTGGAAGTCTTATTTTGCAAGCCTCAAAGACTATCAAGTAAATCCTCACAAATATACTGGAAGACCAAAACTCCCCAAGTATGCACCGAAGAACGGAAGAAAAACTTGTCTATTTTCCAATCAGGTATGTAAGGTGAAAGACGACAAATACTTGAAATTTCCTCACACAAAAGAAAGGGTGAATATCGGGAAATTAGGTCTAAAGGGACAACTGCAACAAGTAAGGATTATTCCGACATATGGCGAGTATACGGTAGAAGTGGTCATCATGAAAGAGGAAGAGAAAAAGCTAGTAGAACTCGATGAAAAACATGTCATGGGGATTGATCTCGGTGTTCATTGTTTGGCAACCATTGTCGATAACACAGGTTCCTCGCCTGTTATTATGAAGGGCCAAACGGTAAAGAGTATCAATCATCAATATTATAACAAACAACGGGCACATTATTACCGAGTTTTACGACACGGGCAGGGACCAAAAGACGGTTCCTTCCATAGTAAACGATTGCAGCGACTAGATCAAAAACGTTATTTCAAGTTAAAAGACGCCTTCCATAAAGCCAGTTATCACAACGTTCAGTTAGCACTGGCGCGCAAAGTCAGCACGATTGTCATCGGGGCGAATAAGGGATGGAAAAATAAGGTAAGACTTCGCAAGCAGGACAAACAACACTTTCAATCTCTCCCCCATACGATGCTGATTCGTATGGTCGAGTACAAAGCGGAACAATATGGCATTAAAGTTCAGCGCCAAGAAGAAAGCTACACATCAAAAGCTAGTTTGGTGGATATGGATGAACTGCCCATCTATGAAAAGGGTGTTCCAACGAATGCTGTGTTTAGTGGCCGCAGAGTAAAACGAGGGTTATATCGCACCAAAGAGAACACGTGCATTCACGCCGATGTGAATGCAGCGGGAAATATCATCAGAAAAGTAGTCCCTAACGCGTTTGTCGAGGGGATAGAGGGCGTCGTGTCCCGCCCACTAATGTTAAGCATCGTTTGAAGTTGATACATTAGAAACTCGTCACTTTAGTGATGAGAGGTTCATGAAAATAGAATAGTCAGGTATAGGTGAAAGGAATAGAGAATAAAAAAAGGGCGCGCCCCTAAGATAAATGAAATTATTATATTATTGTAATACCAAGAAGACAAACTATTCAAGTCGCTTGTTTGTGTACGCTAATAATAAGGTTTCACTGGTATGTTATATACATCAATAATTATTATTACAAACGGAGAGAAAACAAAACAAAGTCATTTAATGCGTAGTACAACGATACTATTCAATAGAAAATGATATTCCACAATCGGGCGCATTGCGAAAGACCATAAGCCTAATTCCTCGGTAAAATAAAGAGGAATAGGCTTTTTCACTTCAAAATCCTTGATGTTTTTCTATTGGTAAACTCGTTTGCGGAAAATGGTAAATTGCGTGGCGACTGCAGGTAAAAAACAAGGCACAGATGGTACATTCTTGTGGCTGTAATCACCATATATCTCGCCTACAGCACTAACTATCTTGCGAACAAACCAATATAATATTATAAAACGTTTCCTTCATTTTTTAACCTCCTATGCATCTCCCAAGTTGCCAGTCCGCAAAGTATTGCGGTCATGGCGATAAAGAAATAACCTGCCTGCATCCCGATCCTGTTACTCTCTGCAAATGTAGCACCAAATGAGAGATTCGTTACCCATTCGATGATATAGCCAATTATTAAATTGGTTATAACACCACCGATTCCGATCAGAACAACTATAAAAGTAATAGCTGTATCTGTTCCTTTCGTATATTTTCTTGCCAGTAATGCCATCATTGTCGGATAAATCGGTCCGATTCCAAAACCAGCAATCGCAAAAAGAAAGGCAAAACTATCTCCAGTAAAAATAGGAATGAAACTTAACACGCCTGCAAATAGAGAAAAAACAATAATCGATATCGCATAACCAAATTTATCGGTTACAGGACCAAGCAATAGCCTTGCTAACATAAAGGAAAAGAAGAAAATGGATAACATGCCTGAAGCATCTGCAATCGTCCATTCACTAACTTTGACTAAATAATTTACAAGCCAGGCTGCGATCCCTAGTTCAGCTGTAACTCCCATTGTTAATGCAAATACAATCAGCCAAGCGATAGGATCTTTGGTTAATTTTTTGATGGAAGTTCGGTCTTCTTCATCATGACCTTCTTCTTTCGGGAAACGGCTTAACACAACTGGAATAATAGGTAAAACCGATAAGGAAAGCATGATTAAATACATACCTCGCCAACCTAAAACTGCAGCATTGATTTCCCACCCCATCATTTGCGCAGCCACAATGGGAGCAACTGTTGATCCCAGTCCGTAAAAGAAATGCGATAAATTGAGCATTGTTCCTGTATTTTTCGTAAATAATCGTGCAGCAATGATTGCTAGACCTATTTCAAGCATCCCATTACCAATGTATAGAAGGAAGTAGGCACCTACCAGAGTGGCGAAATTAGTAGAAAAGTAGATACATACCCCAGAAACCGCCATTAAAATAAAGGTTAGTATACTCGTAGTTTTTGCTCCGATTTTTGCAATGAGCCAAGAAGTATACGTACAAGCAAGTAAAAAACCGAAAGCATTAATTGCTAATAAACCACCTAATGTTCCATCAGATAATGATAATTCCTGTTGCATTTCAGGAATTGCTGGGCCTTTTATATTCTCTGACACACCAAAAATTAAAAATCCACCAAAAATAACAAACAATAATAGATAAAAATTAGTTTTCTTATTTAACCGCATATGTAGTGTCCCCTTATGTAAGCGTTAAATTTAATCTTACAATAAAAAAATTGATTTGTAATCTACTTTGAATCGTGATATTAGCGTCTTGTACTTACATCTTATATAATGGTAAGAAAGCGATTTCAAAAAGGGGTGGATAAAATGAAGGTGAATGCTGAAACCATACCATTAAAGCATGTAAAGATAACGGATGATTTTTGGAAAAGGAAAATTGACTTAGCGAAAGATGTTATTATTCCGTATCAATGGGACGCGTTAAATGATAATATCCCAGGCGCGGCGCCTAGTCATGCGATTGAAAACTTCAGAATTGCAGCAGGACTTTCAGACGGTGAATTTAAAGGGATGGTTTTTCAGGATAGCGATGTAGCAAAGTGGTTAGAAGCAGCAAGTTACAGTTTAATCTATAAATATGATCCAGAATTAGAGAAAACGATGGATGAAGTAATTGAATTAATTGGTCAATCCCAACTAGAAGATGGTTACCTTAATACATACTTTACTGTAAAAGAACCGGAAAAACGGTGGAAAGATATATGTCATGGTCATGAATTATATTGTGCAGGGCATATGATCGAAGCGGCGGTTGCTTTCTATGAAGCGACAAGGAAAGATTCTTTACTAAAGATAGTTTCGAAATATGTCGATTATATCATAACAATAATAGGTGCTGAGGAAAGGAAATTGAAAACATATCCTGGTCATCCGGAGTTAGAGTTGGCCTTGGTTAAACTGTACGAAGTGACAGGTGAGAATAAATATTTTGATTTAATGGTTTATTTTATTGAGGAAAGAGGAAAGCAGCCAAGTGTTTTTCTGAAAGAATCTTCACTCGGTTTAGCTAATAATGACAAGTGGTTTCATCTCGATTACCACCAGGCACATGCTCGATTAGATGAGCAGGATACAGCAGAAGGTCATGCCGTTCGAGCGGTTTATTTATATGCTGGGATGGCAGACCTCGCAAAGTATACCAACTCAGAAAAGTGGAAAAAACGTTTAGAAATCTTATGGGGAAATGTTGTGGAAAAAAGAATGTATGTTACAGGAGGAATCGGTTCACAAGGTCATGGGGAACGCTTTACATTAGACTATGACTTGCCAAACAATGTGGCATACGCGGAAACATGCGCATCGATCGGGTTAGTGTTTTGGGCTCAACGAATGTTACAAATTGAAGCAAAACAAACATATGGAGATGTGATGGAAAAAGCACTGTATAATGGTGTTTTAAGCGGCATGTCACTGGATGGTAAGAAATATTTTTATGTTAATCCATTAGAGATGAATCCTGAAGTAACCGAATACCGTCATGATCATCAACATGTTGAATCCGAAAGGGTAGGGTGGTTCGGTTGTGCTTGTTGTCCACCCAATATCGCGAGATTGTTAACGTCACTTGGTAACTATATTTATACGCAAAAAGAGAATACGATATATACACATCTATATGTCGGTAACCAAACAAGCTTTCAAATAAATGATCAAGAGGTTATGCTTACACAAAAGACAGACTATCCATGGTCAGGGGAAGTTAGCATGTCACTTCAGTTAGACAAGAGTGATATATTTACTTTAGCATTCCGACAACCAGCGTGGTCTAATCATATTCGTGTAATGATTAATGGTACAAAGGTAAAATTAGACACAATAAAAGATGGTTACATTTATTTATCTCAACAATGGAAGGATCGGGATGAAGTGACTATTGAATTTGATATGAGTGTTCATATCGTTCGTTCAAATCCAAAAGTAAGAGAAAATGCTGGAAAAGTAGCACTTCAAAGAGGCCCGATTATCTATTGTTTAGAAGAAGTAGATAATGGCAGCAATCTACATGCGATGAAAATCAATCCACGCGAACAGGTGACCGTAATAAATAGTTCATTAGATTTAGAGAGTGTCCCAGTTATTAAAGGAACTGGTGTAAGAGAGTCGGCATCATTCGGGCTATATATGTTTGATCAAGAACCTGAGGAAGACATAATAGAATGGCAAGCAATCCCATACAGCTATTGGGGGAATCGTGGAAAAGGTGAAATGTTGGTCTGGCTTCGAGAAAATTAATACGATAAAAAAACTATATTATACAAAAGGAGGGCTTTACATATAATTAATGTTTTCTTAATTTATCATTTTCCATCTCCCTATTAAAAATATGTTATGATGGTCCTATAATTATTGCGTTTGTTTTGGTATGAAAACCAGGAGGAAGATTATGATCGACTTTACAAAGAGACAAAAAGATATTATGCATATTTTAACAAAGCATGAGCCTATTACTGCAGAACAAATTGCAGAAATGCTTGGTGTAAGTAAAGGAACACTTCGTTCAGATTTAGCTGTGTTAGTGATGACAGGCCATATTGAAGCAAAACCAAAAGTAGGTTACTTTTTATCCAAAGGTAACCAGGCCAATCAACAAGATGTTTGGAAGGAAACGCTTGTCAAAGATATTCAAGGCGTTGCCGTTACTGTACAGGGCACCACCACTGTGAATGATGCTGTTATATCACTATTTTTAGAGGATGTTGGATCGCTGATTGTTGTCAATGATAATAACCAATTAGAGGGGATAATATCTCGTAAAGATCTACTAAAAGTAACCTTAGGAAATCCTCAAGCAACATCGATGCCGGTACAATTAGTAATGACTAGGCAACCAAAGGTCTACACGATTGAAGCAGATAAAAGTGTTTACGAAGCAGCGAAAATGATGGTGTATTACGAAGTGGATAGTTTACCTGTTGTAAAACCTATCGATGATAGCCAAGCTTTTAAAGTGATTGGTCGTATCACCAAAACAAACATTGTAAAAGCATTAATTGATATGGGATCTGAAGCACAGCATAAAGGGGAGTCTTAAGATGCGAGATAATCAGTCATTTATTTATGTATGTTCTGATGCAGTTGGAGAAACAGCAGAAGCGGTTGTTAGGGCAACGGTTAGACAATTTACCAATAGTAATGTGCAAGTAAAAAGATATAGTCATATCCAAACAGAAGAGGAAATTGAAGTAATTGTTCAAGAAGTAAGAGCAAATCATAGCTTTATAGCATATACACTAGTGCAACCTGAGTTGAGAGCAAAAATGCAACAGGACGCCATTCGCTATGATATACGAGCGGTTGATGTAATGGGGCCAATGATGCAAGCGTATATTGATACATTCAATGGTAATCCGAAACCAGAGCCTGGTCAGCGTCAAGTGTTAGATGAAGAGTACTTTAAAAGAATAGAAGCAGTAGAATTTGCGGTAAAATATGATGATGGAAAAGATGTAAGAGGATTACTACTAGCAGATGTAGTATTAATTGGAGTTTCCAGAACGTCCAAAACACCATTAAGTATATTTTTAGCCCATAAAGGAATTAAAACCGCCAACCTGCCTATTTTACCAGATATGGAGGCGCCAGAAGAGTTATTTCAACCTGCTGATCGAATGATTATCGGATTGACCATTGACCCAGGGCATTTATTGAAAATTAGAACGGAAAGATTAAAAACCTTAGGATTACCAGCACAGTCAAAATATGCTTCGATGGATCAAATTAAACGAGAACTAAAAACTGCTAATGAGTTAATGAAAAAGTTGGACTGTCCAGTCATTAATGTTTCAGATAAATCAATTGAAGAGACTGCCGGTGTCATTATGAAAATGCGTACCGAACGATAGAGGAAGTACTTTTCGGAAAATCAAGCGTGCTTCTTGTTTCTTGGAAATAATCTCCCTTCATTGGATAAGTAATTCTATTCCTAGGATAAATGTGTCTCTTCCTTGGAAAAATGATTATATCCAAGGAAGAGGATCAGTTATCCAAGGAACAAAATCACATCATACACCATGAATAGAACCCGCATCACACGATTTATTTGCCTCGCCCTATTATTATGACTTATAGTTGTATAAGAGCATAACACCATCGTTGCGCATTCGAATTTTTCGTTTAGTCAAATAGTTCTTGATAATATAATAATAGTGCATTAATTCAAAGGAGGACACTATGCGAAAAAAAGTATTAGTTACCGAACCAATTCCTGAAACAGTAAAAAACTATTTGCAAGAACACGTTGAATTAACAACCTGGGATAATCCGGAACAAATGCCGAGAGAGCAACTTTTAAACACAATAGGAAGTTTCCATGGTCTTATTACAGCAAAAGACAGCATTGATGATGAATTACTTCAACATGCAGAACAATTGGAAGTAGTAAGTAATATTTCTGTTGGTTATGATAATTTCGATGTTAATGCATTAAAGCGTTCTCAAGTGATTGCGACACATACACCATATGTGTTAGATGAGACAGTGGCAGATCTTATTTTTGGTTTGATACTTAGCAGTGCAAGAAGAATTACTGAGTTAGATCAATTTACCAAACAAGGAAAATGGGAAAAAGCTGTCGACGCCCCGTTATTTGGTCACAATGTACATCATAAAAAATTAGGGATAATCGGAATGGGCAGAATTGGTGAAAAAGTGGCTAGAAGAGCGAAGTTAGGTTTTGAAATGGATGTTACATATTATAATCGTTCTCGTAAGGAAAAGGTGGAAAAAGAATTAGGGCTGGCATATCAAGATTTCGATACTTTATTAAAAGAATCTGATTTTATTTTACTGATGACACCATTAACAAAAGAAACATTGCATTTAATTGATGTAAAAGCTTTTGGAAAAATGAAAGACTCTTGCTTCTTTATCAATGCGTCTAGAGGTAAGGTAGTGGATGAAGCGGCGATGATTAAAGCGTTACAGGATAAGGAAATAGCCGGTGCAGGACTTGATGTATTTGAACAGGAGCCTATAGATCCAGATAATCCGCTACTAAAAATGGATAATGTTGTTACCTTACCGCATATCGGGTCTGCAACAGCTGAGACACGCGAAGAAATGAAATTTTTCGCAGCCGAAAATATGTTGCAAGGTTTAGATGGAGAACAACCTGAAGCTGTAATCAAAGAATTACAGTAATAATGGAGGGATTCATGTGGCAAACGTTCAACTGGGAAAAACAGATTTATACGTCAATCCAGTCGGTTTAGGAACAAATGCAGTAGGAGGACACAATTTGTATCCTGATTTAAGTGAGGATACAGGAAAAGATTTAATCCGTACTGCAATTAATGAAGGGATTAACTTTTTGGATACTGCATATATTTATGGTCCGGGAAGATCAGAAGAATTGATTGGACAAGTCTTAAGCGAAACTGGTAAAAGGAATGAAATACTAGTAGCAACAAAGGGTTGTCATCGTCCGGAAGGGGATGCCATGGTTACAGACAATTCCCCAGCTTTTCTAAAGCAAACGGTAGAAGAGAGTCTGGATCGATTACAAACAGATTATATCGATCTATTTTATATTCATTTCCCCGATGAAGAGACACCTAAAGATGAGGCAGTTGGAGCGTTGTATGAGCTAAAAGAGCTGGGGAAAATAAGATCGATAGGTGTTTCGAATTTTTCTCTTGAACAACTAAAAGAAGCCAATAAAGATGGTTATGTAGATGTTTTTCAAGGAGAATATAACTTAATCAATCGTCAAGCAGAAAGAGAACTTTTCCCTTATTTGAAAGAGCAGGGGATTTCATTTGTTCCTTATTTTCCACTGGCAGCAGGCTTGTTAGCTGGAAAGTATAAAAAAGGAGATCAGTTTAAGGACCTACGTAAGAATATGGATCATTTTAAGGGTGAACGATTTGAAAGAGAGCTAGATCGCGTGGAAATAGTAAAACAAATGGCTGGTGATATAGGGGTTGAAACAGCTCATTTAGTGCTAGCCTGGTACTTAAGAAATCCTTTAATTGACGCAATTATTCCAGGTGCCAAACAACCAAATCAAGTTGTAGGCAATTTGAAAACTTTAGATGTTACGTTAACAGATGAAGAATACAACAAGATAGATCAGATTTACCGTTAAAAAACTGGGGAATTGTATTGTGATCTTGATTTTTTAAAAAATAAACCTATAAAATGTTATCAATTAAAAATAGATATTTACATTGATTAGGATTAGTAATTTGAAAAACCTTTAACAGAGAGGGAACCTGTGCTGAGAAGTTTCTAAAGGTATTCAAATGAACCTGCCTAGGAGTTCTGTGTTGAAAAACACAGCGGTAGTTGCCGTTATTATCTTTGAGTGTAAAGCTGTGCTTTAAATTAGGGTGGTATCACCATAAATGGTCCCTAACTTAAAACGCAGCTTTTTTATTTGTAGAGGAGGATTAAAATGTCGAAACAATTTGTGAAGAAAATAACCAGTATGGAAGAAGATTTTGCTCAATGGTATACAGATGTTGTAACCAAGGCAAAGCTAATCGATTATTCATCTGTTCGAGGAAGTATGATTATTAGACCCTATGGATATGAAATTTGGGAAAATATAAAAAGTGAATTAGATACGAAAATTAAGGAGACAGGACATGAAAATGTTTATATGCCACTTTTTATTCCTGAAAGTTTACTGCAAAAAGAAAAAGACCATATAGAGGGTTTTGCTCCTGAAGTAGCATGGGTCACTCATGGTGGTCAAGAAGAATTGCAAGAACGATTATGTGTTCGACCTACATCAGAAGTCATATTTGCTGAACATTATAAAAATATCATTCATTCGTATAGAGATTTACCAAAGTTATATAATCAATGGTCCAATGTCGTTAGATGGGAAAAAACAACGCGTCCTTTTTTAAGAACCTTAGAATTCTTGTGGCAAGAAGGACATACGTGCCATGAAACCGAGACAGAGGCGATTAATGAAGCAGAAAAAATGCTTACTATTTACTCATCTATTTGTACTGAATTATTAGCTATTCCAGTAATTAAAGGTGAAAAGACGGAGAAAGAGAAGTTTGCTGGAGCAAAAATCACATATACAGTCGAAAGTTTAATGCACGATGGTAAAGCTTTACAAACGGCAACCTCCCACTTTTTAGGGGATGGATTTGCTAAGGCATTTGGTATAGAATTTCTAGATAGAAATGGTAAACAACAAAGTGTTCACCAGACTTCTTGGGGATTCACTACAAGAGTAATTGGAGCGATGATTATGGTTCATGGGGATAATAGAGGATTAGTTATTCCACCGAAAGTCGCTCCGACTCAAGTTGTGATAATACCGATCGCCCAACATAAAGAGGGGGTTTTGGATCAGGCTTACTCATTAGAAAAGAGGCTCTCTAAACAGGTTCGAATAAATATTGACGCAAGTGACAAGCAACCAGGTTGGAAGTTTAATGAATATGAAATGCAAGGAGTTCCAATCCGATTAGAAATAGGACCAAAAGATATTGCAGCAGACCAAGTTGTTTTAGTTAGACGAGACACGGGTGAAAAGTTAACCATTTCATTAAATGATGTTGAAAGTAAAACATTAGAAATTCTATCAACGATTCAAGACAATCTTTATATGAAAGCAAGTAAGCGTATGGCAGAGAAAACTACCTCAGTAACGAATATGCAAGGTTTTCAGGAAGCTTTACAAATAGAGAGCCGCCTTGTGAAAGCTATGTGGTGTGGTAATACAAGTTGTGAAGACCTAATAAAAGAAAAGACTGGTGCTACTTCTCGATGTATTCCTTATGAACAAGAATCAATCTCTGACAAATGCGTTTACTGTGGGAGAAAAGCAGATAAAATGGTTTACTGGGCAAAAGCATATTAACTAAGATAAGATATCCAGACTTTCAATAGCAGGGTCATTTAATGAAATAAAAATAAAGGACCACATTAAATTGTTCAAGTGTGGCCCTTTTATTATTACTAATATTTTCAATCCAAATATTCTAACAGAGTTCCTTATTAGTTTTATTGATTTGCACGGTTGGCTTGTTCTATTACTCGGTTTGTTTCCTCTGCTGCTTGATCTAATGCTTCTTGTGGATCAGTGCCTTGTAATACATTTTCCATAGCGGTTACGACTTGTTGTCTAGCTTCAGGAAAAACGGAAATTAGAGCACCTTGTGTCGCAGTGGAAGGTTTTGTTTCTTGTAGTTGGTCAACTGTAACTTTTAATTGAGGAAATTCTCCCCATCTTTCTTGTACCATTTCTTCATCATATGCAGCAGGGTTAATAGCGAAGTACCCTGTATCAATGTGCCATTTTGCTTGGCTTTCCGGCGTTTGTAAGAATTTCATAAATTCCCAGGCTGCTTGTTGTTTTTCTTGTTCAATTCCGTTAGACATCCAAAGAGAGGCACCACCAATAATAACACCATTACGTTCAACTTCTTCTGAATAAGGAATATAAGCAACACCAACTTCAAATGGTGCATTTTCTACTGTACCGGCAACACCTGCTGAAGAATCTAAGTACATAGCAGTATTTTCTGTTTGGAATGCAGCACGGATATCATCCCAATTAGCTCCAAAGTTACCATATGTACCAGCCTTATTCATTTCATCGATTAGCTGGAATACACGCAAACCTTCTTCACCATTGAATACAGCTTCAGTTGCTTCGTTAGTACGACCGTTATCATTATTTACAAATAATCCACCTTGTGTAGCAATTAATTCCTCAACAAACCAACCATAATTTAAAATGGAGAAACCGTATCGTTCTGTGTTATCGCCATCTTTTACCGTTAATTTTTCTGCTGCTGCTTTAATTTCTTCAAAGGTTTGAGGCGGATTTTCTGGATCTAAACCAGCTTCTTCAAATGCATCTTTGTTGTACAACATAACTGGAGTAGATGAGTTAAATGGCATCGAATATAATTGCTCATCGACTGTGTAATAATTTAAAATATTTTCTTCTAATTGACTGATGTCATAGCCTTCTTGATCAATAAAAGACTGGACCGGTTCAACGAAACCACTATCAATCATATATTTGGTACCTACTTCAAATGTCTGGATGATTGCTGGTGCATCTTCTGTTCCGCCTACACTGCGGAATTTTGTTAATGCTTCTTCATAAGAACCTTGAAATTCTGGGATAATCGTATATTGGTCTTGAGATTGATTAAAATTATCGACAATTGCTTCAATCGATTCTTGACCTCCACCAGACATTGCATGCCAAAAAACAGCTTCAACTTTCTCGTCTGTTGCCTCTTCTTCATTTGTGTCTTCACTTTCGTTACTTTCTTCTGTTTGTTGCTCTTCTCCGGAAGTATCTTCGTTAGTTTCTTCTCCTTCTGCATCATCAGAACATGCAGTAATGAATACTAGTAAACTTACAGTTAAAAACAATAGTAATAGCTTCTTCATTTGTATAATTCCCCCTTATTATTTAAGTGCACCTTGGGCAAGGCCTTTTTGCAATTGCTTTTGCCCTAAAAACAACAAGATTAAAGTCGGAATGATGACGATAATAACTCCTGCCATAACCACCCCCCAATCGGTTGCCATTTCCTGTGTTTGTAATTGTTTTAAACCGATTTGAACGGTTCTTACTTGATCATTGTTAGTCACAAGCAGTGGCCATAAATACATGTTCCAAGTTGTCAGGAAACCATAGGCTCCTAATGTTATAAAAGAAGTACGGCAGTAAGGAATGACAACTTTCCAGAAGAATTTAAAAGATCGTAAGCCAGCAATATCACTTGCTTCTTTTAGTTCTTTAGGTAGTGTAAGAAAGTGTTGTCGTAATAGGAAAGTGCCGAATGCAATAGCAAAAAATGGTATAGTTAAACTTTGATAATTATTAATCCAGTCTAGCTGTTGAATCGTAAGGAAATTTGGAATCATGGTAGCTTCCCATGGAATCATCATCGTCGAGATAAAGATGAAAAAGACAAAATTTCTTCCTTTAAAAGGAATGAAAACAAAAGCATAAGCAGCCAATGCACTTACAAGTAATTGTCCTAACATCACGACAGTAGATACAAAAAAGCTATTCCATAAATAGTGTGCTAACGGTAACCGCTCAAATGCTTTTTGATAATTATCCAGATGAAAGGTTTCTGGAATGAATTTCCCTTGTAATAGTTCAGCCCCACTCATAAAGCTGATAAAGAAAGCATATACCACCGGAAAAAAGACGATCACCGCTGTTAATATTAACAACATGTATGTAATGGTAGGTCGAAGTATTTTCATTGATAGTGCACCTTCCTTTCTCCAAATTTGAATTGTAAAATTGTTACAATCAAAATGCATATAAATAGGAAGACTGATTGTGCACTTGCTGTACCAAACTGATAATTAACAAAAGCTTCGCGATAGATAGAATAAACAATCAAATTAGTAGATTCTGATGGGCCACCTTGAGTCAAAATATCAACTTGTCCAAATGTTTGAAACGAGTTAATCAGAGAAACGGTAATAACAAAAAATAAAGTAGGAGATAACATAGGTATCGTTATCCTTCTTAGTTGATAAAAATAACTCGCACCTGAAATCCTGGCACTTTCATAAAGGTGTTCGTCAATATTTTGCAATCCACCTAACAAAATGAGAAAGGAGAATCCGATATTCATCCAAATCGTTGTAATGGAAACAGAAACTAATGCCCAGTCTGGGTGTAACAACCAATCAATCGAGGTACCACCAAGGGAAGTAATGATTTGAGTTAAAATACCCATACTTGGATGAAAAATAAATAACCAGACTACAGCAGAAGCTGCGACAGAAATCCCCATTGTCGATGAGTAAATTGTTCGAAAAAAGCCGACACCTTTTACTTTTTCATTTGCTAATACAGCCAGGAACAAAGAAATAATAACACCAGTCGGTACGGTGTAGAGCACAAACAAAAAAGTCGCTTTAATACTTTTATGAAAACTTTCTGCCTGCAGGATATATTGATAATTTTCAAAACCAACAAAAACATTGGCTATGCCTTGCTGATCAGTTAAAAAGAAACTTAAATATAGTGTTTTTCCAAGTGGATAAAATAAAAAGACACTAAAAAGAACAATGGAGGGTAATAAATATAATATGGCTGATCTCCAATAAATGAATTTCCACTTTGCATCTATTCTAGTAATCGATTTTGCTTGTATTTCCGTTGCATTTTTCATACAATTCCCTCTCGTACATGCTGATGTTGAATATTTCTTGGTCCTTGCATTAAACTTTCCGTGCACCCATCATAGATACAAAAGGAGTCAGGATCTAGTGACAATGTCAGAGATTGGCCAACTCGAATATCCCATTGTCCATACCATTTGGCATACCAAACCGAATCGTTCCATTTAAACTTCAGCAACGTTTCTGTTCCGAGAATTTCAACATGATCGATGGTTACTTCAAAAGACAGATTCTGATTGGATGACTCTTCATAGATCCTTATGTTCTCAGGGCGAATACCAACTATTACTTCTTCACTGTTTAAGTCTTTAACAGTGAAGCGATCAACTGAAAACGAAATTTGCTCACTAATTGTTACTTGAGAGGAGTTTTTATCCACGAGCCCAGTTGTTACATTCATTGGAGGTGAACCAATAAACTTTGCAACAAAAGGATTGGCTGGTGCATTGTATACATCGATTGGTTTTCCTACCTGTTGAATTACACCTTCATTTAACACCATGATGCGATCTCCCATAGTCATTGCCTCAACCTGATCATGAGTCACGTAAATTAAAGTAAGCCCAAGTTTTCTCTGTAATTCACGAATTTCTGAACGCATATGAGCTCTTAATTTTGCATCTAAATTGGATAAAGGTTCATCCATTAAACAAATAGGGGAGTTGGTAATAATAGCTCTTGCTAACGCAACTCGCTGTCTTTGACCACCTGATAAATGACGTGGTTTTCTTTTTAAATAATCTGTTAAGCCAAGCATGTCAGCAATTTCGCAACACTTTTCCTTCTTTTCTTTTTTACGCATTTTTTTCACGTCTAAACCAAATGTTATATTATCTTCTACATTCATATGTGGATAAAGCGCATAGTTTTGAAAGACCATGGATAATTCACGTTTGCTAGGTGGGAGGTGATCTGCTTTTTTGCCATCAATTAATATCGAACCTGAGGTTATTTCCTCTAACCCTGCAATCATTCGCAACAAAGTACTTTTCCCACATCCTGAAGGTCCAACAAGAACAAAAAATTCTCCAGGCTCAATCTTTACACTGACATCTTTGACAACAAGTTGTTCTTTGTCATAGCTTTTATCGACTTGTTTTAGTTCGACAGAATACATTATAAATTCTCCTTTAATAGATTAGCTTGTATGTCACTGCCGATTATAGAGAAGTTTTATGAATGGGGTATTAACACAGTGTAAAAATATATATACAAAAATTAACAAATTTTATCATGAATAAAATAAAAATCGAGAAAAAATACTTCCATAATAAGCAAAATATTGTATGATAGTATTTGTGAAGAAAACTTTAAGAGGAAATATGTTTATTGTTGTGATGAGGTGTAAATGTGGACATATTAAGAGAATCAATGGCTTTGCCTGTAGATAATTTTTTAGGGATGCTGTTATATGCTGTAATTTATATATTTGTGGCAGGCCTTGTGTTTAGTTTGGCATTGAAATTCATTCCAAATCGTTTACCATATGCCGTGAAAAGTTTAATCGTTTTTATAGCTATTATTATTAGTTTAATTGTCTGGTGGCAAATGATTGTGGAACCGGGTTTGAACCTATGAAAAATAGCCAGCTTATGTAGAAGCTGGCTATTACTCATTTTTTATAGTATTCGGGTTAATCTTGTTTAAAAGGACACAACGTTTTTTGTTTTTGGATCTGCTTTTTCAGCTACTGCTTCTCTGCTCGGTTCCTCAAGGAAGAACATACATAAGAAGCAAACCACAGCAGAAAGACTGATCAATACAAAGAAGATTGTAGGGCTAACCATTGTAAAGATAGTAAGAAAAATAACAGCACCAATATTTCCATATGCGCCGACCATACCAGAAATTTGACCGGTAACCGGCTTTTTAATCATCGGAACCATTGCGTATACAGCACCTTCTCCTGCTTGAACAAAGAAAGAACAACACATGGTGATAATGACGGCAAACCAGATTGGCCAGCTGGCACCGATTAACGCCATCCCGATGTAACCGATCGCTAATCCAGCTGTGAAAATCATAAGTGTTTTTTTACGGCCGAATTTATCACTAAACCATCCGCCACTAGGTCGAGACATTAAATTCATAAATGCGAAACTACTGGCAATAAGTCCCGCTTGTGCAACACCAAGTGAAAAGGTTTCTTCAAAAAACTGTGGTAACATCGAGACAACAGCTAACTCAGATCCAAAAGTGCAAAAGTAAGCAAAATTTAGAATAGCTACTTGTTTGAATGAATACTTTTCTTTTTCAGGCACACCTTTACGTAGATGGTCTTTATTTACATTCCAAATTTTCCTCAAGTTATATATAAATAATCCAATTAGCGTAATTAAAATGAATCCTAATACATAAGAACTAATGAAATTTAAATTCCATAACCGGTAGCTCTGAAAGATAAGTATACCAAAGACGGGAATACTCATCAGCATTAATCCTATTAAATCACGATAGCTAGTTACTTCCAATGCACCACTTGTTTTTGGTTTTTTAAAGGTGACACCATCTGGTGTATCCTTAACCAACCGCAGGAACAAAATACCATAAACCAAACTGATAATTCCGGTTAAGCCAACAGCATAACGCCAACCATCTTCTCCACCAAATAGGATGGCTAATACTGGGAGTGTCATAGAGGCTGCGGCAGAACCGAAGTTACCCCAACCACCATAAATACCTTCAGCAAAACCAACATTTTTTTCGGTGAACCATTCTGAGACTAAGCGAATTCCGATTACAAACCCAGCACCTATGAGTGCTAAAAAGATACGGGATATCATCAATTGGGTAAATGAATTTGCTAAAGCAAACGAAAAACAAGGAATACTTAAGATAATTAATAAGCTGGAATATACTCTTCTCGGTCCAAATCTATCTACAAGCATTCCAATTAATACACGGGCAGGAATGGTTAACGTCACGTTAGCAACTGCAAGTAAAGCTACTTCGTCATTTGATAAACCAAATTGACTTTTTAATGTTGTCATAAATGGTGCCATGTTAAACCAGACAACAAACGTGATAAAAAACGCTAACGTCGTAAATCCTAATGTTTTGATATTTCCTGAATAACCTGATCTCATTCCATTAACCTCCTAATGTGATGTTATGGTTTTATTATAGAAGGTTAGTAGTGATTAACAATCAACTGGTAAAGTAAATTGACAAAGAAATTTAAAAAAACCGTGATACATTGTCAGAAAATATCACAATGTATCACGGATCTATTAAATGGCTTTTTCTTTCAAATTAGTTTCTCTAACCGTTAGCTTCGACTGATTGACATTTAATTGAGTGGTTGCTAGGAAACAAATGAACAATATTACAGATATAGCTATAAAAAAGGCAACAGGAAAAAATAAATTCAAGACTGCCAGAAAGCAAAGGGAGCCTATGTTACCGTAAGCACCCACCATTCCAGCTATTTGCCCGGTTCGATTTTTTTTCACCAGCGCTACCATGGAAAAAATCGCTCCAGAAGCTGCTTGACTAACTAATGAGCAACAAATAGTCAGGAATAAAGCTAGATAAATTGGCCAGCTATTATTAACAAATGCCATCATAATATATAAAAGAGCCAGACCGCCCAAAAGTAGCAGAGTTATTTTTTTTCTGCCAAAACGGTCACTAAGCCAGCCACCAGCCGGACGTGCAAGCAAGTTTGTAAAAGCAAAGCTACTGGCGATAGCAGCGGCAAAAACGGCATTAATAGTAAATGTATTTTGGAAGAACATTGGTAACATCGAAATAATCGCAAGTTCGGATCCAAAAGTGGCAAAGTAACCAAAACTCAAAATCGCTACATTTTTCATAGAGAACTTATCTTTATTTGGAATGTCACGCTGTAAATAGCTTCGATTAGATTTCCATCTTTTTATCATGTTGAAAGCATAGAACAAGACAATAACACTATAGAGAAGGATAGCAATTAAATTAGATAATACACCAGTTTCTTGTAATGTCCATACTAATATTGCCATTCCTCCGTAAATAGGAATTGTAAGTAGCAATAGTATAATGAAATCATTATGACTTGTTGCCTTAATAGGGTTGGTAGTTTTAGTGTATTGGAAATTTTTCCAGGATGGTGTGTTTTTTGCTTTCAAAAAGAAAATTACGCCATATAATAAGGCTAATATGCCTGTTAGACACATTGCATAACGCCAGCCGTTTTCACCACCTAATAAGACTGCCAGTGTTGGCAGTGTCAGGGCAGCGAAAGCAGAACCAAAATTTCCCCATCCAGCATAGATTCCTTGTGCAAATCCAGCTTGTTTCGTTGGAAACCATTCTGTTACCATTCTAATTCCAATTACGAAACTAGCACCAATTGTACCCAGTATTAACCTCGAGATCAGAAGCTGCATATAAGTGGTTCCAAGTGCAAAAACAAAACAAGGAATACTCATGGTAATAAGCAATATGGAAAATACATTTCTTGGCCCGAAACGGTCAACTAAACGACCGATTACAATACGTCCAGGTATACTTAAGGCAAGATTTACAATCATTAATGCACCAATTTCATCACTTGACAGTGCCAATTGTTCTTGAATTGTCGATTGAAAAGGTGCCATATTGAACCAAACCATTACACTTACAAAAAAGGCAAGAGTTGCGATTGTTAACATTTGCTTTTGTCCATTATAGTCATGTTTACTTGTAGTCATTGTTTAACTCCTTGTAAAAGTAATCTATGTTTTTTCATTAGTTTAAACTCTTTTCACATACTTTGTTGCTTTTGTAATACCGCTGTTTACATAAACTGCGAAGTTATACTTTTTAGATTTACTTTCTTCCATTTCTACTGTAGAGAGTATTATGTCACCGCTTCGGCAGAATACTGCGCTTTCCGTGGGCTCGGCTTCAGCTAACTTTGCTAAGAAAACCACTTTGCAAAGTGGATCTTCAGCTCTCGCTGTCCCACAGGAGTCTCCGTATTCTGCCTACGCTATTTTTAGTGTTCTGATTATTGATAGAACAGAACTTATGGAACTATATTCATTGGCTTTTCTGTCGATTTTTCCACAGCGACGAATTAGCACTCGACTTCAGAAGAATGGAAAGAAGCCACAATAAACAGAATTTTAATTAGTTCGCAGTAGTTATCAATTGTTAAATAGGGCTTTATTATTCAAAATGACATGTTATAAGCAACGCTCTTTTTGAAAACAGCCTTAGAGTTTAAGTTAATTAATTAACAGGGCTAAGTCGAACAACGCTCATTTTAAAACCTGGCATTCGACAATAGGGATCTAATTGATCTGATACAAGTCGATTGACGTTCTGTTTTTCCGTCCAATGAAAAGGAACAAAAACAGTGTCTTTTCGAATCGAGGTTGACAATCGGCATCTAACGATAATCCATCCTTTTTCAGAGGTGACTCGAACGAGTGAGTCAGCTTCAATCTCATATTTCTCAGCTGTTTGAGGATGAATCTCTAAAAATGCTTCAAAATCTCTTGCTGCTAATGAAGGACTTTTTCTGGTTTGTTCACCAGTTAAATAGTGACTCATTACCCGTCCTGTTGTTAAATATAATGGATATTCCTGAGTAACAGCAGGTTTGTTATCAATGCTTTGATAAGGAATGACAGCCATTTTTGCTTTCCCGTTTTCACGGGCAAAGGAATCTTCAAATAATCTATCAGTTCCAGCATGATCTTCTGACGGACAAGGCCATAGAATTCCTTGTTCTTGACGTAAACGGTCATACGTAATACCAGAATAATCGGCTTTGCCGCCTTTACTAGCTATACGAAGCTCTTCAAAAATTTCTTCTGCATTACTAAAATCAAAATATTTTCCTTTACCTAGTCTTTGAGCGATATCACAGAGGATTTCCCAGTCTTGTTTTGCTTCTCCTTGTATTGGATAACTAGCTTCTCTTAACATCACTCGTCCTTCGACATTAGTTAATGTTCCTTCGTCTTCTAAATAAGAAGTAGCTGGTAAGACTAGATCTGCTAGTTTAGCAGTTTCTGATAAGAATAGATCAGAAACGACGAGGAATTTTAATTTTTGTAATGCTTTTTTGATAAGATTTGCGTTCGGATTGGATACTATCGGATTCGAACACATGACAAACATACTTGTTATATCACCAGCTATAATCTTTTCAAACATTTCATAAGCAGAAACGCCTTTTCTTGGAAGATTTTGCTCTTTAATTCCCCATACATCCGCAATGTATTGGCGATCTTCAGGGTTTTCGATTAAACGGTAACCGGGAAGTTGGTCAGCTTTTTGACCATGTTCTCTTGCTCCTTGGCCGTTGCCTTGTCCTGTAATCGCTCCATAGCCTGAATTTCGTTTGCCAATCTTACCTGTAGCAAGTAACAGATTTAAGAAGCTGCGGACGGTTTCTGTGCCGTTTATTTGTTGTTCAACACCGCGAGCTGTAAAGATCATTCCTGATGATTCCCGGCCAAATACAAGAGCTATTTGATATAAATCATCCAAAGAAACACCTGTTGTTTTGGCAATATCATCTAATTTAATCGTTTGGATATATTCTTTTACTTCCGAAAAATCCTCTGTTCGTTCTTCGATAAAAGCATGATCAATTAAATCGAGATCTATTAATATTTTTAAAACACCATTAGCGATTGCGACATCCGTACCAGGTATATTTTTAATGTGCAAATCGGCTAACTTTGTTGTACTTGTTTCCCGTGGGTCAATAGCAACAATATAGGCACCATTTTCCTTTGCTTTTTCAAAATAAGGCATAATCGTCGGCTGGCATTCTGCAATATTGGTACCGGCTAAAATAATACATCTCGTATTTGGTATTTCTTGTAGCGTGTTAGTGAAACCTCTGTCCATTCCAAATGTCATGTTTGCACCTGTGGCGGCGGAAGCCATACAAAGTCTGCCGTTATAATCAATGTGTTTGGTTTCCAGGGCAACACGTGCGAATTTCCCTAGTAAGTAAGCTTCTTCATTTGTAACAGAAGCACTTCCATAAACAGACAACGCATCTTTTCCATCTTCTGATTGAATTTGCTCAAATTGCTCCTGAATGATTCGATATGCTTCATCCCATGTTATTGGCTCAAATTCTCCATTGATTTGGCGCATCGGTTGTTTTAAGCGATCATGATGGAGTGCATGCTGATGAGCATTCATTCCCTTCACACATAATCTGCCTTGTGAGGTAGGATTATCTTTACCTATCGTTTTTTGTTTCTTTCTTGATATGATTTTCTGCTCAATCAATTGCATCTTGCATTGCATACTGCAATAGGGACATTGTGTATCATAAATTTTTTCGGATTGCACTTTCTGTTGCTTATCTCGGAAATATTTGAGCATTAATTCAGTCATAATATCTTCTTCCTTTCTCAAAAATAAGGCTAATTATCACGGCAACCAGTGGGGGGGAAAACCCCCGATTATGGAAGTCTCACTCTATAGTTGCGGCTGACGAACTATGGATTGTTTCCGATTTGTTTGGTCGCTTTTTAAATCATCCAATAGCATTTGTTGAATTTCATGGTTAAACAGAACTTCTCGAATATGGACGATACTCACACGTGCAGTCCATTGCGAGATTTTTTCATTATAATTAGCTGATCGTCGATAATATTGTATAAATGAAAGTAAGACATTTATTATTTCCTGTGAGCTAATCGTTGCATATAAAATGCCTTGATCAGTTATTAACTCCCATCCATTACCGGTTTGTAACAAAGCAAGATCAAAATAATGCTCGGATAGCTTCTTTTTACAACAAAATGCCTTTATTGTAAGGGATGTTGGCAAATTTAAAAATTCTGTTTGTTGTTCTATTTCTTCAACTATTGTAGATAGTTTTCCTTTATCTTTTGTACAGTTACAGTCTGGTATTTGTACACTTCGGAGTGAGAATGGATGATAGCTGTGTAAGGTCATATTTAAGGCGCTACATACAGAAATTAGATCACTTTCTTGAATCCCATTTATTTTCAAGCGTTGATCGGAAGATATTGATACAGTATCAATATCAAAATCCATCAGAACATCACTAATACGTTTGAGTTGTTCTGCACGTACTTTCCCACTGTATAATTGAGGAACAATGGTGTAAGTCCCATCCTTCTCTAGGGAAGCATTTGTTTTATGATCTAAAAATAGAAACTCTTCATGTACATAATGTTCCGGATAAATCATTTCCAAATAATAAGCAAGAGCAGGCCGACATATAGAGCAACCTGATAAATTATTCCATTCCAGCGTTTCAGTGATCATGTCGAAGGATGTCAATTTTTTATGTTGAATAGCCCGCACAATTTCATCTTCCGTTAAGGAAGTACATGAACAAAATCGATTATCTTTTACTGTTTCATGAAAAAAATCACTTTGAATGTAGTCGAGTAATTCCTGTACGACTGGCTTGCATCCACCACATGAACTGGAGGCTTTTGTGTGTTTTTTCACATCATTAACCGAGTTTAGATTTTTATTTAATACATTCTCGATAATGCAAGATTTTGAAACACTGTTACAGGTACATACATGTTCATTTCTAGGGAGTGTAGCTGCATAAGATTCCTCAATCTTGACCGGTTGTAACAGTTCTGCTTTTTGGTGATCCGGTATAAACTTTTGCTTTTTAATCATGTCTAGCAAGCTGCCACCAAGTGAGGTTTCCCCATATAAAACAGCTCCAACTGCCTTATCTTCTTCAAATAATACTTTTTTGTATGTTTCACCAATTTCATCATAGGAATAAATCGCTTTGGCCTGATCTGTTTCCTCTATTTTACCGACAGAGAAAAGGTCGATTCCTGAAATTTTTAGCTGGGTATAAACAGTGGATCCAGTGTATCTAGTATGTTGATTTGCTAGATTTTTTCCAAGCACTTCTGCTTGTTCATATAAGGGTTTCACAAGTCCATATACCATTCCGTTATGTTCTGTACATTCTCCAACTGCATATATGTTTGGGATACTTGTTTCCATTTGATCATTAACGACAATACCTCGTTTTACTTCCATTCCTGATTCTTGAGCAAGAGCAATATTCGGTTTGATTCCAACTGCCATAACTACCAGATCCGCTTCAATCGATGTCCCATCATTAAAACGCAAGCCTTCAACATTTTTATCTCCATAGATTTCAGAAGTCTGTTTCTCCAGATAGAAATGCATACCTTGCCGTTCTAGTTCTTTCTTTAATAATTGTCCAGCTTTTGCATCTAATTGATTGTTCAAAAGGCGATCTGCTAGGTGAACTACATCTACTTTCATACCTAAATTCAGTAATCCTCGTGCTGCTTCCAGCCCAAGCAGACCACCGCCTATAACTGTTGCTTTTTTATGATGTTTTGCAGCTTCGATCATTTTTTTGCAATCGTCGATCGTTCGAAATGTCATGACTCCTTCTTTATCTATACCTGGAAGTGGTAAGATAAACGGATTCGAACCTGTAGCTATAATGAGCTTATCGTAGTTCATTTTTCTTTCTTTATCAGTTGCAATCAATTGCTTTTGATAATCTATTTCTACAACCGTTTCATTCGGATATAGTGTAATTTCATTATCTTCATACCATTTCCAATCATTAATTGTAATGTCATCGAATGTTACATCACCTTGTAAAACAGATGACAGCATGATACGACTGTAGTTGGTATAAGGTTCAGATCCGAAAATTGTTATATCGTATAATTGATTATTTTCTTTTAACAAATACTCAACTGTTTTTAATCCAGCCATACCGTTCCCTATCATAACGAGGTGCTGTTTTTTCATATAAAAAGTTCCTCCCAACTTTGAAACTAGATAATTCTAGCATCACAAGCAGAATATCATGCGATGTATTTGGTTTCCTTTTCTCTGTTAGAAAATGTTACGTTCTTTTTTTGTGAATTATTTTAATTTTCCGAAAAATGGTGTTAGAAAAGTTGACAACAAAATAGAAACTTCTTTTTTAGAGGTGTACGATGAAGTCAAGTTAAATTTCCAAACTCAAATTGGGGGATTCAAAATGGAGAAGAAAAAGCTTGTATTAATTGGGAATGGTATGGCAGGTATTCGAACCATCGAAGAGATTTTAAAACTTTTACCTGACCAATTCGATATTACCGTATTCGGTAAAGAACCATATCCAAACTATAACCGTATTCAATTATCTAAAGTATTACAAGGGGATACCGAGATAAAAGATATTACGTTGAATGAATGGCAATGGTACGAGGACAATGGTATTCTGCTGTATCCAGGGGAAACAGTTACAAAGGTTGATAAAGATAACAAAAAAGTTTATACCGATAAAGGAAAAGAAACTCCTTATGACCATTTGATTATTGCAACTGGTTCCAATCCATTTATGTTGCCACTACCTGGTGCAGATAAAGAAGGAGTAACAGCTTTTCGAGATATAGAAGATTGCGAGAAAATGATAGACGCATCGAAAAACTTTAAACGAGCTGCTGTAATCGGTGGTGGTTTACTAGGTTTGGAGGCAGCACGTGGTTTATTGAATCTAGGTATGGAAGTAGATGTTATTCACTTGGCTGACTATTTAATGGAACGTCAATTAGATCGTCCAGCTGGTGAATTATTACAAAAAGAATTAGAATCTCAAGGGATGAATTTTTATCTTGAGAAACAAACAGCTGAAATTACCGGTAAAAAACGTGTAACTGGTTTGAAGTTTAAAGACGGTGGCGCGATTCCGGCTGATTTAGTAGTGATGGCGGTAGGTATCAAACCGAATGTTTCGCTAGCCCAGGAGTCTGGAGTTGAAGTCAACCGTGGGGTTGTCGTTAATGATCATATGGAAACAAGTGTCCCAAATATCTATGCAGTTGGGGAATGTGCAGAGCATAAAGGGATGGTATATGGTCTTGTTGCTCCATTATATGAACAGGGCCAAGCCTTAGCAAAACACATTTGCGGTATGAATCATCAAGGATATAAAGGATCTGTACTTTCTACCCAATTAAAAGTATCTGGTGTTGACGTGTTTTCAACTGGTTTAATTAATGAAACAGCAGAAACAAAATCGATAAAAGTTTTTGATGAATGGCAAAACACATACAAAAAAATACTGGTAAAGGATGACAAGCTAACTGGTGCTGTATTGTTCGGTAATACAACAGAAGGGACAAAATTAAAAAGTTTGATAACGAAAGGTGCAAATGTAGAAGAGTACTTAGAGAGTCAACAAGGTGCTGACGATGGTGAAAGTATTGTTGCATCCATGAGTGATGATGAAGTTATTTGTGGTTGTAATGGTGTATCCAAAGGTACGATAGTCGATGCCATTAAAGCAGAAGGCCTTTCATCAGTGGAAGAAGTTAAGGGAGCTACAAATGCATCACGTTCATGTGGTACATGTAAAAATCTAGTATCTGAATTATTAACTGATACGCTAGGTGATGAATATGAAGCAGATACGAAAGAATCGATTTGTGCTTGTACAGACCTTACACGTGATGAAGTAGTAATAGAAATTAAAGAAAAAGGTTTAACACATACAAAAGAAGTAATGAACGTATTAGAGTGGAAAACAGAAGAAGGATGTTCCAAGTGTAAACCTGCTCTTAACTACTATTTAGGCATGATTAATCCGAAAGAACACGAGGATGAAAGAGAGTCACGCTTTGTTAATGAACGCTTGCATGCCAACATTCAAAAAGATGGTACGTACTCCGTTGTGCCAAGAATGTATGGTGGGGTAACTAACGCAGAAGATTTACGAACGATTGCAGATGTAGCAGAAAAATATGAAGTTGGAATGATCAAATTAACTGGCGGTCAACGTATTGACTTACTAGGAGTGAAAAAAGAAGATTTACCAAATGTTTGGAAGGACTTAGGAATGCCATCAGGTTATGCATATGGTAAATCAGTACGTACCGTGAAAACGTGTGTTGGTGCTGAGTTTTGTCGATTTGGAACGCAGGATTCTACAGGGATGGGAATTCAATTAGAGAAAAAATTTGAAGGGTTAAACACACCACACAAAGTAAAAATGGGTGTCTCCGCTTGTCCACGTAACTGTGCGGAAGGCGGGATTAAGGATGTAGGTGTTGTCGGTTTAGATGGTGTATGGGAAGTTTATGTTGGTGGTAATGGTGGTACGGAACTTCGTAAAGCTGAATTACTTGTAAAAGTTAAATCACAGGAAGAAGTACTGGAATATACTGCAGCCTTTTTACAATATTATCGTGAGAATGCTAGTTACCTAGAAAGAACATCGCATTATGTTGAACGTGTTGGCATTGAGCATATCCAAGAAATCGTAAGTGATGATCAATTGCGGAAAGAATTAAACGACCGTATGGATGAAGCACTAGGTATTTATAAAGAACCTTGGAATGAAGTGCTAGAAAGTGAAACAACACTTAAAGATTTATATGAAAAAGTGGCGACGAAATAATGGATGGGGGAAGCAGAATGGAACAAACAGTACGGAAAGTATTCATCGGAAATTATGAAGATTTACCAGTAAGTTTAGGTAAAGCAGTAGTTGTAGAGGATAAAGAAATTGCAGTTTTTCGTTTATCTAACGGCAATATCAAAGCAATTGAAAATAAATGTCCCCATAAAGGTGGCGTGCTTTCTGAAGGAATAGTAAGTGGAGAACATGTCTTTTGCCCGCTACATGATTGGAAAATCAATGTAACAGACGGATTAGTGCAAGCACCTGACGAAGGCTGTGTTCAAACCTATAAAACTAGCATCGAAGATAACCAAGTATATGTAGAAGTTCCAGAAAAATAATTCGGAAAAGCCATGTACAATTACATGGCTTTTCTAATAAATAAATGTACGTAACAACGTGGATGAGTGCGGGCATTTGTTCCGTTATCTGTGACAAAAGTGGCGTTTTTAGGGTATCTGTGGACATCTATTCCGCTATTTATCGAAAATAGTGATAATTTAAACTAAATTGAATCGAATAAGGGATTAGATGTCCGCCAACACCAAAAAACGGCTTTTAATTCGTCAAATAACGCACTACATGTCCGCTCAACAAACGTTAGCACCAAGACAAATTTTCACTAGATCGTAAGTTATAGGCTTGCAGTCATGAAATTGGAGGGATAAAAATGGGGAAGGTTTATTTGATTGGGGCAGGTCCAGGAGATCCGGATTTGATTACGGTTAAAGCATTAAAAGCTATTCAACAAGCAGACGTCATCTTATATGACCGTCTTGTTAACCAGGAATTATTAAATGAAGCGAAACCAGATGCAGACCTTATATATTGTGGTAAATTAC
Organism: Gracilibacillus salitolerans; assembly: GCF_009650095.1. Classification (GTDB taxonomy): domain Bacteria; phylum Bacillota; class Bacilli; order Bacillales; family Amphibacillaceae; genus Gracilibacillus; species Gracilibacillus salitolerans. Next base: position 2,140,046 of record NZ_CP045915.1, read on the forward strand.
CGAAACTACATTTAATGAAGCAAGAAACGATTAATCATTTACTCATCAAATATGGCAAAAAGAAGAAATTTGTAGTACGCTTAAAGGGAGGAGATCCCTTTGTATTTGGTCGTGGTGCAGAAGAAGCCGAAGCACTGGCTAAAAATGGTGTGGCATATGAAGTTGTACCTGGTATCACTTCAGGTATTGCAGCGCCGGCATACGCTGATATACCAATTACTCATAGAGAATTAGGTCGTTCTTTTGCAGTGGTAACAGGTCACTGTAAGAACGGTGAGCCATCTGATATACAATGGGATTATTTAGCTAAATCGGTAGATACATTAGCTATTTATATGGGAATGAGCAATCTTTCCTTTATTACCGAACAATTAATAAGTTGTGGAAAGTCAGCTCAAACACCAATTGCAATCATTCAAGAGGGAACAACAGCCAATCAAAAGGTCGTTACAGGAACATTACAAAATATTGTACATCTTGTAGAACAGCACCAAGTGAAAAATCCGGCAATGATTGTGATTGGTGAAGTTGTCAAAGTTGGCGAAAAATTACAATATTTAAAAGATAGATTTCGAGATCAAGAGGCAATTTCTGCATTAAAAGCATTTTAGGAGTGAGAAACAATGGAAGCTGTCATTTATATTTGTCATGGGAGTAGGCTGGAAGAAGCCAAACAAGAATCTTTCGCATTAATCAATAAAGTAAAAAAGAATGTTTCGGTCAAAATCCAAGAGACTTGTTTTTTAGAATTACAGGAACCTGATTTAGCTGATACAGTTCGTAAAGTAGTCAATCAAGGAGCGACGAAGATTGTTATTTTGCCAATTCTTTTATTGACAGCTGGCCATGCCAAAAAAGACATTCCTGATATGATTGAGAAAGAGAAAAATAAATATTCGGCTGTTGAATTTGTTTATGGTCGGGCAATTGAAGTGGATCCAAAAATGGTGAATATTTTAGCTGATCGAGTTAAAGCTTGTACTGACAATCTAGAAGGCATGGATTTATTACTTGTTGGTCGTGGGAGCAGTGATATTTCAGCAGTGAATGCTACGGAAAAACTTGTTGGTATGTTAAGGGCCAATTTTCCTGAAAATCAGATAGATAAATGCTTTTTAGCTGCTAGTAAGCCGAAGTTTGAACCATTTTTACTGGAAAAAGTGGAGCAAGGTAAATCTGTTCTTGTTCTGCCATACCTTCTTTTTACCGGTTTATTAGATAAGGGAATCAAAGAGTATATTGAGTCACTAGACTTAAAGGAAGGCCAAAGAGTATTGCTTGCGGATTATTTAGGACATCACCCCAATGTTGTCGAAGTATTAACCGAAAGAGTGGCAGAAGCAAGAAAAGGAGCGAATGGATATGCAACAATGGCTGAAAGAAGTAGCTAGAGGAAAAAAAGGCTCAAAAGATTTAGATTATCATGAAACATCGCAACTAGCAGAGGGCATTTTTTCAGGTGAAGCAACAACTGCTCAAATTGCTGCTTATTTAGTTGCAGAAAGAATTAAAACGGAGACATCTGAGGAGTTATTGGCATTTATTCATACTTTGCAGCGCTATACGGATCGTTTAAACCTACCGTCAGATATCCAAGAAAAAACAATAGATTTTGCTGGTCCTTATAATGGTCGTCATTCTTTTGCAGCAACCATTCCTGTTTCTTTATTATTAGCAGATTATGGTGTGCCGGTATTTCTCTCAGCCAGTGATACCTTACCACCCAAATATGGAACATCGTTAAAAACGATCTTTTCCGAATTAGGAGTTGCGGTTGATAACGGTCGTAAGGAAGCAGAAAAAAAGATAATGGATAGCAATGTGGCTTTTGCAAATACAGAACAATACAGTCCGTCACTTGCAAAGTTAAGATCGATTCGTGAAGAGATTGGTGTGCGTACACTATTCAATACAGTAGAAAAGCTTATCAATATTTCTAAAGCGAAAAATGTAATGTTAGGTGCTTTTCATCGGACAGCGATTAACAAGCTAGAAGGTGTCTTTAAAGAATTGGATTATAATCATGTATATATTGTCCAAGGCTTGGAAGGTTCTGAAGATGTACCGGTCCATCGTAATAGTTTTGTTTTTGATTGGACACCAAATGGATTAAATTCTTTTATCGTCAAACCGAAAGATTATGGATTAGAATATAAAGAATTTGATAAAACGATCAAACTGTCTGCTAATGAACAAGCAGCTATTATTCGTGCTATTTTTTCCGGTGAAGAAACGCAGGAACACCAATATCATTATTATCAAATCTTATTAAATGCGGGCTTGCGCTATTATTTGTTTAAAATAACTGGTTCTATTGAGGAAGGGATTAAGATAGCTGAGGAACAAATAAAGTCAGGTCGAGCATTACAAAAGTTACAGGAAATTCAAAAAGACAAATGTGAGGCTTAATCATGCATCACATTTGTCTTTTTAAGTTTTTCAAACCAAACTTGTTGGTCTTTTTTGGAATAGATCGGTTTTTCTACAATTTCATGTAACAATTGTTTTCTAGTCGCTACAGAAATGTTTAATTGTTTTATCAGTTGTCTTGCTTCAAATAAAAAGTCAATATATTGCTCGTATTGATCGGGTAGCTCTGCTTCTAGTGATTTTTTTAATTTTTTTGCCAAGATCGGACTTGCTCCACCAGTAGAAATAGCTATTTGTAATTTTCCCTTTTGAATGGTAATAGGGAAGTGGATATTACCCGCTTCTGCCTGATGTGCGGCATTAATCCAAGCAGATGTTGGAGCATTCTCAAGTACATATTGATTAGTTATCGGATCATTGGTCGCTATTACAATAAGATCTGCCTTCTTAAAATGCTCTTGTTGACATGTGGTTTGAAGCCAGTATACGTTATGTAATTCGATGAGTTGACGTAGTGATTTATCCAATGCCGGACTGACAATTGTGATGTTCTCTTTAAATGGAAGCAATCGTATCAATCGTCGTTCTGCCACTTGTCCGCCACCGATGATAACAATTTGCTTATTTTGCAGATTTAAGAATAAAGGTAAATAGTTCATATTGATTTCCACTCCTAATATATATTGTAGTATGCTAATACTGTCAAGGCAAGCTAATTGACAGAAGATCATACGTTTTTTTAAACTAAAGATAGCTTGATTATCTGAACATATTTCGAAGTTGAGATATTCGGAAAGGGTGTTAACATGAAACACATTTTTAAAGAAGGAAAAAGTTTACAAGGTCCAACCTTGCTGCTGCTTCATGGCACTGGCGGAACCGAGAATGATTTGTTACCATTAGCAGATATCATTGATTCAGATGCCAATATTTTAAGTGTGCGTGGAAATGTCTCTGAAAATGGGATGCCACGATTTTTTAAACGATTAGCAGAAGGTGTATTTGATGAAGAAGATCTGGTATTACGTACGAAAGAGCTGCATGAATTTTTAGATGAAGCAGCTGAAGAATATGGTTTTGATCGAAACTATGTGATTGCGGTCGGTTATTCTAATGGGGCTAATATTGCAGCTAGTTTACTATTCCATTATCAAGATGCATTGAGTGCTGCCGTGTTGCATCATCCAATGGTACCTCGACGAGGTATTGAACTTCCTGATCTCGCAAGTGTAAAATTGTTGATAACGGCTGGACGAAATGATCCATTATGTACGGAACAAGAAACCATCGATTTAGAGGAGATTCTTAAAGAAAATGGTGCAGATGTGCAGGTTCATTGGGAAAACAACGGACACCAACTAACCCAAACAGAAGTAGAAGCAGCAAAAGATTGGTATCATAATAAAATTATTTAATTGTGAAGCTATGTATCTTTACCGAGATGCATAGCTTTTTTTATCCTCCATCCTTGTCTTGATTTATATTATAAAAGCTGCAATTCGGAGGTTTTACAATGTAGATTAGTTTTTAACGAAATTTCTTCTTGCATTTTCTAATGTAAGGTATATAATATAACTGTACTAAATATATTAATACAGTTAATACACTTAATACAGTTCATACACTGGAAAGGGAGGGTGTTATGTTTGAGTTGGATTTACGAAGTCGTAAGCCGATTTATGAGCAGTTAGTAGATCGACTGAAGCAGTTAATCATTAATAATGTATTGGAAAAAGATGAAAAGTTACCCTCTGTACGTGTGCTTGCTCAGCAACTGTCGATTAACCCTAATACAATTCAAAAGGCATATCGTGAATTAGAGGCACAAGGCTATATATATTCGGTGAAAGGGAAGGGAAGCTTCGTGAATCATATCATGATGACAGATAATTCGGCTGAAATAAAAAAGGTAAAAGAGCAGTTGAAAAAACACATATCAGAGGCGTTATTTTTGGGTGTATCCATTAATGAACTAGAGAAATTGATTACAGAAGTGGATCGATCGGTAACAAGGGGGGATGAAGATGATTCAAGTTCAGAACGTAGTTAAAAAATTCGATAAAGACTTTGTACTGAATGATGTGAGCTTAAAAATACAAAAAGGATCCATTTACGGCCTGTTAGGGTCAAATGGTGCAGGTAAAACAACCTTGCTAAAGACCATTGCTGGTATTATAAAGCAAAATGAAGGAGCTGTGGAGATAGAAAGAAAACCGGTATTTGAAAATGTTGCATTAAAAGAAAGATTAGTGTTCATTCCCGATTCTCTGTTCTTTTTCTCCCATTATACCGTAAAACAAATGGCCAACTTTTATATGGATATTTATCCTAAGTGGAATCAAAAGAGATTTGAACAAATGCAGCAATTACTGGATTTAGATCCCAATCGCAAAATTCAACGTTTTTCAAAAGGGATGCAACGACAAGTAGCATTTTGGCTCGCATTATGTGCAATGCCTGATTATCTCATCCTTGATGAACCTTTTGATGGCTTAGATCCAGTTATACGCAGAAAAATTAAGTCTTGGATTATTCAGGATGTTGCCGAACGGGAAATGACTGTAATTGTTTCTTCTCATAATTTAAATGAGGTAGAAGATATTTGTGATGCTATCGGCATTATCCATCGTGGAAAATTGTTATTAGAAAAAGACTTAGATGAACTTAAATCTGATATTCATAAAGTGCAAATTGCTTTCAAGGAAGAAGTAGACCAAACATTTTTTGAAGAGTTAGACATTCTTCATCAAGAAAAACGTGGAAGTGTCTATATCTGTATTATCCGCGGTGATGTTCAGCAAGTGGAGGAAACAATCGAACAGTTTAATCCAGTTGTTTTTGATATTTTACCATTAACTTTAGAGGAAATTTTTATTTACGAAATGGAGGGTGTAGGATATGCCATCGAAAACATCTTACTTTAAAAAAGAATTATGGAAGCAAGCATTCCGCTCTTTCGGATGGATAGGATTAGGTTATTTTCTCGCCCTTCTTTTCTTATTACCACTAAAAGTTATTATGGTTAAAACCAGGAATGATCCAAGTGATATCACCTATTATCAAGAATATGTAGATGGCTTATTTAATATAAATGGTGAAGTGCAAAGCATTCTAATTTTAACCGTTCCAGTTTTAGCAGCTATTTTTGCCTGTCGTTATATGCAAGTAAAAGGTTCAGCAGATTTTATTCATAGTTTGCCTTTAAAACGTTCACAGCTTTTTTACCATCAATTATTAATAGGTTATCTGATGATTATTATTCCTGTACTGCTTACTAGCTTTACTCTTTACATCATGTATGGAGTAATAGATGTTGATTTTATTTATCAGCACAAGGATATTTTGGACTGGCTTTATAACACCTTAACGTTTACAACTTTTATATACACAATTGCATTCCTTGTAGGTACATTCACTGGCATTTCAGTAGTTCAAGGTGCTTTAAGCTATATTGTTATTATTTTCCCTGTAGGTATTTCTTTATTAGTCATGGAGAATTTGAGAATGCTACTGATCGGGTTTAGTGGAGATTATTCCATTACGATGTCCTATTTTGCAAATATATCACCAATTTTTTGGATATTTGAATTATCCAACCAAAGTAATATAGAAATAGTTAACTGGTATTACTGGTTACTATCGATAATTTTTGTTGGATTATCTTTTGTTTTTTATCGAATTCGGCACATTGAATCAGCAAATCAGGCGATTGCATTTCCATTAATGAAGCCTATCTTTAAATTTGGCGTAACATTTTGTTTTATGTTACTAGGAGGTGTTTATTTCGGTCATGTTCAAGAACCGTATGTAGGATGGATCATGTTCGGTTACGTATGTGGTGCATTGTTTGGCTATTTGTTAGCAGAAATGCTGCTTCAAAAAACATGGCGTGTATTTGATCAGTGGAAAGGTTTTGTGATCTATATAGGTATTTCCATGCTTGTTATATTATCTGTCATATTTGATTGGTATGGTTTTGAATCAAATGTTCCAAACGAGGATGAAGTGGAAAGTGTCTTTTTTACCAGTGAGCACTTTCTCTATAATACGCATTATGATGCAGAAGATAATAAGATAAAACAAAATATTACCGATCCGGAATTAATAAACCATGTGATTGATCTACATGACTTTATCATTGCCAATGATCCCATAGGACAGAATGGATATCATAGGTATACAGAAAATTCAACAAATGTAGATATTGTTTATCAATTAAACAATGGGAAAAGAATGGTTCGTCAATATTTCATTCCATCCATAGAAGAAACAGAGCAATACTTACAGCCAATTATGGAATCAGAGGAATATAAACGATCAACTTTAGCTTGGTTGTTTGATGAAAATAGCAGTATAAGTTCTGTTGCCATCTCTGGTTATGATTACAGACAGCAAGTAAATGATCAACAAACAATCAACAAAATTACCGATGTTTTGAAACAAGATTATCTTGATGCTTCATATGTAGAAATGACTCAAAATATGTATCGAGAAACTAAGTCTCTGGAATTTGAACTGGAATCATCGGAAAATTTCTATCACTTACCTTTATTAGATAGTTATACTAGCGTATTAGAAGTTTTAAAAGAAGAAGAATTAGATAGAGGTCTAACTATTAATAGCGAAGATGTTTCCATGGTTGCCATTACTAACACGGAGATGAATGAGGATATGTTTTATGAACTACTACCTCATATAGAAGACATCGATCTTAACGAATGGATGCTTGTGGAAGAGAATGAGCAAATCGAAGAAATAATTAAGCTCAACAACGATGTAGAAGGTGTTTGGGGAATTGCTTTATACGGACCTCGCGATAATTTTATAGATGCTTATCAAGTTCGAGAAGATCAGTTACCAAGTTATGTTACAGAATATTTTGAATAGGGAGGGGAGGTGTAATCAATGTTCACGAATGACATTTATCAATCATTAGTAGAACAGTATCAGTCCATGATGCACTATACAGCATTAAAAATTGTTAAAGATCAACAAATAGCGGAAGATATTGTACAAGAGACGTGGATTAAGGTAATGAAACATCAAGTAGACATGGAAACAATTGATAAATTAGGAGCATGGTTACGAACTGTCACCTCAAGAACCGCGATTGATATTTTGCGCAAAGAAAAGCGGAGTCATACATGCTTACTTGATAATCCATATTTGTTGGAAGAACTAGTTATTTGTTCATCAAATGAAGTAGATGATCAGATAAACTGGAAATCAACATTGGATGAATTAGAGCAATGTATAAATAAAAGTAAGAAGTTAAAACACGTCTTTCAGTTGAAATTTAAATTAGAATTAGATGATGACCAAATAGCCAAAACATTAAATATTAGTCATTCAGCTGTTAAAACGCGAATTTTTAGAGCGAGACAATTATTAAAAAAGCATTACCAAATCAATGATGATTATATGTTAAAACCAGGAGCTTAAATGTTTCTGGTTTTTTCTTTTACCAAATAGGTTTATAATGGGATTAGTACTGTTAATCAAAGGATGAATTTCATGAGTTATATTATATATGTTGTCTTACCTTGGATATTTTTATGCTTATTTGTAATTGGTGTGGTCTACAGTTTATGGAAAAAACTTGCCTATTGGTGGGGATTTTTAAGTTGCGCAGTTGGTGTAGTTATTTATTTAATTGGTAACGAAGTAGTAGGCGGCTATAATGGGATGAGTCTCAGTCTAATTGGTGCCTTACCTTTTACCATCGGTTTATTTATTTTATTTTTTCTTTTTGTCGGCAGCAAATTCCAGTAAAACCTACAATAATGCTGGTTAGAAATGAGCAAAACGTAAAGAATATAGGTGTACCCAAACGAATGGAGGGATACACATGAGAAGAGGAACAAGAATGTTGCCAATGCTTGCTTCTATTGGTATTGGAGCATATGCATATTATCAAATGCGAAGAAATAGAACGATATGATAATTGGAAAACTTGGCTACCCGCCAAGTTTTCTTTCACGTTTGATGTTTGCTATAATAAAAAGAGTGAAAATTTTGCATAAAAGAAAGGATTTTTGATAATGGGGAAACAATACATAGGTTATATTGGGTCATATACGAAAAAAGAAAGCCAAGGAATTTATCGGTTCACCTTGGACACAGTAGAGAAAAAAATAACGAATGTAGAAGTTGCTGCAAAACTTGATAATCCCACTTACTTAACTGTTAGCAAAAACAATCAATATGTATATGCTGTTTCAAAAGAAGGCGATCAAGGAGGAATTACTGCTTATAACATTACAGATGAAAGTGGATCATTAGAAAAAATAAACAGCCAAGCGACTGATGGTTCTGCTCCTTGTCATGTGAGTGTAGACAACAAAAATAATTTAATCGTTTCAGCAAATTATCATACGAAGCAAGTGGAGGCGTATTTAACTAAAGAAGATGGATCATTACAACCACCAAAATCTGTCGAGCATGAGGGGAACGGTCCGCATGAGCGTCAAGAAAAACCCCATCTTCATTTTGCAGGATATACGCCAGACGAACAATATGCAGTTGTGGTTGACTTAGGTAGTGATACCATAACAACCTATCGTCCTGATGGAGATGTTTTACAAGAAGTAAGTGTATTAACCGTAAAGCCTGGAAGCGGCCCGCGTCATATTGCCTTCCATCCTGATGGTCAATATGCATATGTGATGACAGAGCTTAGTAATGAAGTGGTTGTGCTTAAATATCATGAACAAGAAGGTACTTTTGAAGAAGTGCAGTATATTTCCACACTCCCAGAAGACTTTAACGAGAATAGCCAAGGCAGTGCGATTCATCTTTCTTCAGATGGAAAGTTTGTTTATGCGGGAAACAGAGGTCATAACTCGATTGCGATTTATCGTGTTAAAGCGGATCATATGGTAGAATTTGTTGATTGGACATATACAGAAGGAGATTGGCCACGTGACTTTATACTAGATCCTACTGAACAATTCATTGTAGCAACCAATCAAGAAACCGGCACATTGGTATTATTCGAAAGAGATCAAGAAAAAGGAACGCTTACTCTTCTACAAAAAGACGTAAAAGCCCCAGAGGCCGTCTGCGTTAAATTTTTAAATTATTAAATAGAAAAAGGCCACTTTATATGGAGTGGCCTTTTATATGGATGAAAATGTTTTATCATGGTACTAATCGTCCGTAAAACCCCACTTCAAGGTTCAAGTAAATCGAGAAGAATGGGGATCAGGTGAGTTAACATCCTGATAAGTTTTGCTAACCCTCAATGGCGGACAAATAATCCCCACTGAGCGAAGTCTCACTTTATAGAGATTGTTTCTATACTGGCTAAGAGAATTAAGTATCAATTTATTCAATCGTCCGGTTATTGATATCTACATCAATTAACTCCATATTTTCCTTTGATTCATAGCGTGAAATAAAGCCATCACCATGACATATGGAGCAAGTATAACGCCATTCTTCATCATCCATTAATAACCCTGTACCTTCACAAGCTTTACACTTCATATGTTGTGAACCCATCGCTCTACTTCCTTTCCGTATTATTTTTGTTTTTGCTTAATCCAGTTGATAATACCACCTTGTAAAATAATATCGATATGACGTTTCGTTAAGTCATGTCGTACTGGAATGTTACGATCTGTTCCTTTCAACTTAATGTCAAACGTATCTGTAACCTGAATGGTTTCATGTATATCACGGAATTCCAATATGTCATCCTGTGACAGATAATCATAGTCCGTTTCATTAACAAATGTTAACGGAAGAATACCAAAGTTAATTAGGTTTTGTAAGTGAATACGAGCGAAATCTTTAACCAGTACCACCTTTAATCCTAGGTATCTTGGTGCGAGGGCGGCATGCTCACGGCTTGAACCTTGTCCATAATTCACACCAGCAACAAGAACATGGCCACCATTATCCCGTTTTTTCATTGCATTTTCATAATAATCTTCATCAACAATTTCAAAGGCAAACGTACTTATTTTTTGAATATTACTGCGATAAGGCAATACTCTGGAACCACCAGCTAAGATCTCGTCAGTGGAAATATTGTCAGTCATTTTTAATAAAATTGGTAAGTCAAAGTTGTTTTTAATTGGTTCAAAATCTGGGATCGTCGTAATATTTGGTCCTTTTTCTAATTCCACGTCAGTATTTGTTGGTGGTGCTTCCAGCATTCCTTCCGTAGTGAATTTCTTCGGTTCTTGTATTCTCGGGTATTTCATATCTAATGTCCGTGGGTCAGTAATTTTGCCAGTTAAAGCAGAAGCTGCTGCTGTTTCAGGGCTGCATAAGAAAACACTATCTTCTCTTGTGCCTGATCTGCCGGGAAAGTTCCGCGGCGTAGTACGTAAACTGTTTCTTCCAGTTGCAGGCGCTTGCCCCATTCCAATACAACCATTACAGCCAGCTTGATGCATACGAGCGCCTGCAGATAGCAGGTTGGCTATATGGCCATTTTCAACCAGCTGCTCCAGTAATTGTCGTGATGTGGGGTTAATATCAAAGGAAATTCCTGATGCGATTTGTTTTCCTTTTACTATTTCGCTCGCAATGGCGAAATCCCGATAACCTGGATTTGCTGATGATCCAATATAGGATTGGTATATTGTTTCTTCTTCTACTTCTGAGACAGGAACGACATTTCCTGGACTGGAGGGTTTAGCTATCAAAGGTTCTAATGTAGAAAGCTCAATATTTTCTTCTTCATCATATTTAGCACCACGATCTGCTTTTAATTCAATCCAATCCGCTTCTCGACCCTGCTGTCTTAAAAAGTTCTTGATTTCTTTATCTGATGGAAAGACAGTAGCTGTTGCTCCAAGTTCAGCTCCCATATTAGCAATAACATGTCGGTCCATTGCAGATAAATTTTTCACACCGGGTCCGTAATACTCAATGATTTTACCAACGCCACCTTTGACATCATGACGGCGCAACAATTCAAGAATGACATCCTTAGCACTAACCCATTCTGGCAGTTTCCCCGTTAATTTTACTCCCATTACTTTTGGCATTTTTACATAGTAGGGTTCTCCAGCCATTGCCATCGCAACATCAATACCACCTGCACCCATGGCAAGCATTCCCATACAACCATTTGCACATGTATGACTATCAGAGCCAAGTAATGTTTTACCTGGCTTGGCAAGCTGTTGCATATGGACAGGATGACTTACCCCGTTGCCTGGTCGGCTGTAATAAATACCGAATTTACGTGCTGCACTTCGTAAAAATAGATGATCATCCGCATTACGGAAATCCTCTTGAATTAAATTATGATCTACGTATTGTGCAGATGCTTCTGTTTTCACACGATCTATCCCCATAGCTTCCAGCTCAAGCATGACCATAGTACCCGTAGCATCTTGCGTTAAAGTTTGGTCAATTTTCAGACCAATTTCTTTACCTGGTTGCATTTCCCCGGAGACCATATGCTTACTAATTAATTTTTGAGCGACATTTTGTTTCATCTCATTTGTCCTCCTAAAATTTTAATCCGACATATTTAGAATATACCTTACAGTTAATATTACACATTTTAATCGTTTATAAACTTTCTACGATAAAAAAGCAGTAAGAAGTTCCCTCCCGCTTTCAATTATATGAATAGACTAGTTGGCAGCAAAAATAGATGGATGAGATAAATTTTGTGCTTCTAATTCTGAATTAGAGATGAGTGCTGTGGCATTCGCTGTAGCAAGATACTTCGCTGGTGTGGGGGTTCTGATTGATGAAAGAAGAAAATCTTGGAGATTAATTTCTGATTACCCCTCACTCTTGAAAAAAGTGGACGAAACTAATTCCTACAAAAAAACGTCGCAGTTTGTGATAACTGCGACGTTTTTAACGGAAGTTGTATGAGAGACAAGTTATACCATTACTTTACACATATCGTTTGTTAATGCTACGGGGTCTTCGATAGGTAAACCTTCAATAAGTAATGCCTGGTTATACAGAATATTGGTATATAGTTTTACTTTATCTTTATCCGATTCATGAGCATGTACTAAGGCTTGGAAAATCTCATGCTTATTGTTGATTTCTAAGACTTTGTTTGCTTCAATGTTTTGATTATCAGGCATTTGTTTTAACACCTTTTCCATTTCAATCGAAACATCACCTTCAGCTGATAAGCAGACAGGATGAGTTTTTAGACGTGTAGAAAGTTTGACATCCTTTACTTTATTGCCAAGCATTTCTTTCATTTCAGCTAATAGTTCTTTATATTCCTCTTTTTGCTTCTCAGCTTCTTTTTTCGTTTCTTCATCTTCTAAATCAAGGTCACCACTTGAAACATTTTTGAATTCCTTGTCGTCATAGCTCATCAACATCTTAATGGCAAATTCATCGACTTCATCTGTGAAATAAAGAATTTCATAGCCCTTATCTTTGACTAATTCTGTTTGTGGTAATTTCTCAATTCGATCATGCGATTCACCAGTAGCATAATAAATATGCTCCTGATCTTCTGGCATGCGTTCTATATATTCTTTTAGGGCAACAAGTTTTTGCTCACTCGAAGAATAGAAAAGTAATAAATCTTTTAATTTATCTTTATTGGCACCGAAGTCAGAATAGACGCCGTATTTAATTTGACGACCAAAAGCATTATAAAATTTCTCATATTTTTCACGATCGTTTTTCAGCATGCTTTGTAAATGATTTTTAACCTTTTTCTCAATGTTTTTCGCGATTAATTTCACTTGGCGGTCTTGTTGTAAAATTTCTCTGGAAATGTTCAGTGAAAGATCTTCAGAATCGACTATTCCACGGATAAAGCTGAAATGGTCTGGCAAAAGATCTGCACATTTATCCATGATGAGGACGCCATTGGAATAAAGCTCTAGTCCTTTTTCAAAATCTTGTGAGTAATAGTTAAAAGGTAATTGTTCAGGAATATAAAGAATGGATTGGAATCTAACCATACCATCTACACTGATGTGAAGATGACTTAATGGCTTATCAAATCCGAAATGTTTTTCCTGATAAAAGCTTTCGTAATCTTCGTCACTTAGTTCTTGTTTATTTTTGCGCCAGATTGGCACCATGCTGTTAATAGTTTGATCTTCGATGACGTCCACTAATTCTTCTTCATTATCCTCTTTCGGTTTCTGTTCGGTAACCTCCATTTTAATAGGATAACGGATAAAATCAGAATATTTTTTAATGATAGATTTCAATTTATATTCTTCAAGGTATTCATCGAAGTTTTCTTCTTCTGCATTTTCTTTAAGATGGATAATAATTTCTGTTCCAACTTCTTGTTTATCATACGGTTCTATTGTATAGCCTTCTTCGCCATCAGACTCCCATTTGTAGCCTTCATCACTGTGAAGTGAACGAGTATAAACAGTTACTTTGTCCGCAACCATAAATGAAGAATAGAATCCAACCCCGAATTGACCAATGATTTCCTGACCGTCTTTCATTTCCACTTCATTTTTGAAAGCGAGAGAACCACTTTTGGCAATTGTACCTAGGTTTTCTTCTAATTCTTCTTTTGTCATCCCAATACCAGTATCTTTAACAGTCAAAGTACGATTATTTTTATCTGTTTCCATGCGAATATAATAATCATCTTTGTTAAAAGAAATACTGTCATCTGTTAAAGCTTTATAGTAGATCTTATCGATCGCGTCACTAGCATTGGAAATAAGTTCACGTAAAAAGATTTCCTTTTGTGAATAGATAGAATGTACCATCATTTCAAGCAATCGCTTCGACTCAGCCTGAAATTGTTTTGTTTCCATTGTTAATCTCCTCCTTATATTGCTTGTTTTATGTATTTTAGCACTCCTGTTTACTGAGTGCTAACACATAATAATTATCACAAAACACCTACAGTGTCAAGCGCAAAAGCGGTTTGACTTCTTGTGAACAATCGCTTATTTTAAAAATGAAACGGTATTTTATTTATTAATTGTGATATGATGTATTTATGAGAAATGTTGTTCGGTTAGTAAAGGGGGAAGTCAACATGGCCTTTGATTATCAATCGCCACGTTATGTTCACGTGATTGAAGAAATTAAAACGAAAATAAATGATGGAGAATTAGAGCCAGGCGAACGATTACCATCAGAGATGGAGTTTGCTAAACAGTTAAATGTCTCACGGAATACGTTAAGAGAAGCACTTCGAATATTAGAAGAAGAAAATATTATTATTCGTAAACATGGAATTGGAACTTTTGTTAATAAAAAACCGGCATTTTCTGGAGGAATTGAAGAATTATTCAGTATTACTGACTTTATAAAAAGAGAAGGTAAGGAGCCTGGGACAAATTTACTATTTCAAGGTATAGTAGATGCTGTCAGTGAAGATAAGCAAGAACTAAACTTACAAGAGGATGACCGAGTTTACTTAGTAAAGCGTGTAAGGACAGCTGATGAGGAGCCATTGGTTTATTGTATTGACAAGGTCCCGGTTTCCTTAATAGGAGAGGACTACCACTTTGAAGAAGAATCGATGTTATATTCTTTTCAAGAGAAAAAGGGGATTACAATCAGCTATGCAAAGGCTGATATCAAAACAATCGGTTATCATGAAGAAATATCTAATATATTAGCTTCTGAACCAGATCAGCCCTTATTAATTTTAAAACAGATTCATTATGATACAGATGATCAACCAATCTTATATTCTTTAAACTTTTTCCGAGCTGATCAAGTAAGCTTCAGTGTCATTCGAAAACGAATATTTTAAAGAAAACCATCTGCTAAGGATGGTTTTTATGTAGTGTTAAAAATATACATTGACTCGTTGGACGTCTTACCTATATAATGAATCCGAATCCATAGACAAGGATTCTTTTTAATAGCAATAGGTTGTTGGACGTCCTATCAATTAGAACGAGTAAGCGAACAATTCTTACATAATTCGTCTGTGACAGATTATTTTATTTCAGAAAGGGAGAGTCAATATAATGAGAATGGTCGATTTAATCGCTAAAAAACGAGACGGTGAAACCTTAACAAAAAATGAAATCGATTTTATGATCGCAAGTTATACAAAAGAAGAAATACCTGACTACCAAATGTCAGCTATGGCTATGACACTTTATTTTCAAGGAATGACAACAGAAGAACGTGTTGATCTTACTATGGCGATGGTGGAATCCGGTGATCAGGTTGATTTATCAGATATAGAAGGCATTAAAGTTGATAAACATTCAACAGGCGGAGTAGGGGATACCACTACTCTTATTCTGGCACCACTAGTAGCATCAGTAGGTGTTCCAGTTGCCAAAATGTCAGGAAGAGGTCTTGGCCATACAGGTGGAACAATCGACAAGTTAGAATCAATTAAAGGTTTTCAAGTTGAATTAACAGCAGAGAAATTTAATAAGCTTGTCAATGAACAAAAAGTAGCTGTAGTAGGTCAAAGTGGGAACTTGACACCTGCAGATAAAAAGCTTTATGGATTACGAGATGTTACGGCAACTGTTAATTCCATTCCTTTAATAGCTAGTTCTATTATGAGTAAAAAAATTGCTTCTGGTGCAGATGCTATCGTACTAGATGTTAAAACTGGTTCCGGTGCATTTATGAAAAATCTGGATGATGCGAAAGAACTTGCAAAAGCGATGGTGGATATCGGAAATGGAGCAGGACGTGAAACAATTGCGGTTATTTCGGATATGAATCAACCATTGGGATACGCTGTTGGCAATGCACTTGAAATAAAAGAAGCGATGGAAACCTTAAGAGGAAACGGACCTGAAGATTTATACGAATTATGCTTAACACTAGGAAGTCAAATGGTATATTTAGCGAAACAAGCCAGTTCCATTGAAGAGGCAAGACAAAAATTAGAAGATGCTATTCATTCAGGTAAAGCAATTGAGAAATTCAAAACATTTGTGGCATCACAAGGCGGCGATACGTCTGTTGTAGATGAACCGGATAAATTGCCACAAGCAAAGTATGTAGTGGATATCAGAGCAACACAATCCGGTATAGTCAATGAAATTATAGCGGATGAAATCGGAATTGCTGCTAGTATGCTCGGTGCTGGACGTTTAACTAAAGAATCAGAGATTGACTTAGCTGTCGGTGTCGTATTAGAGAAAAAAATCGGTGATCAAGTATCAGAAGGTGAGACACTGGTTAAAGTATATAGTAATCAGGAAGAAATCACAGAAGTGGAAGAAAAAATCATCCAAGCCTATACGATAAATCCTGAAAAAACAACAAATAATAAGTTAATCTACGATATTATTCAATAAAAAGTTGCCCTTTTAGGAAATATAAGATCTCTATGCAATCACAAGAGGTTGGACATCCTACTTCGGAAGATATAAAATAGGAGTGAAACATCATGAAAGAACTTTTACTAAGCTTACTGGCTGGGATCATGATCGGCATCGCATTTAAATTTATGAAATTACCATTACCAGCACCGCCAGTACTTGCAGGAATAGTAGGTATTTTTGGTGTTTATTTCGGAGGACAGATTGCTGATTGGATCAAGACATTGTTCTAAAAGGTTATAGAGAGGAAGATTATCATTGAACTCATTTAAACGTGTATTTTTAATAGTATTAGATTCTGTAGGGATTGGAGAAGCACCGGATGCAACTCAATTTAATGACAAAGGTGCGGATACATTAGGTCACATTGCAGAGCATATGAACGGTTTAAATATGCCTAATATCGGAAAATTAGGATTGAGTAATATTCGAGAAATAAATGGTATCGAAAAAGCGGAGCAACCGACAGCACATTATACGAAAATGCAAGAGGCATCAAACGGGAAGGATACGATGACAGGGCACTGGGAAATCATGGGTTTGCATATTGAACAGCCTTTTCAAGCCTTCCCTGATGGGTTTCCTGATGATTTAGTTCAACAATTGGAAGAGAAGACAGGACGGAAAATTATCGGTAATAAACCAGCTTCCGGCACTGAAATTATCGAAGAACTTGGCGAAGAACATATGAGATCAGGAAATCTAATTGTTTACACGTCAGCTGACTCTGTTTTACAAATTGCTGCACATGAAGAGATTATTCCGATTGAAGAGCAATACAAAATCTGTAAGATTGCCCGTGATTTAACGAAAAATGAAACATATATGGTCGGTCGAGTAATTGCTCGTCCGTTTGTCGGTGAGCCTGGTGCTTTTGAGCGTACATCTAATCGTCATGATTATGCTTTAAAGCCTTTTGGAAGAACTGTGATGAACGATTTAGCGGATACCGATTACGATGTGATTGCATTAGGGAAAATATCTGATATTTATGATGGGGAAGGTGTAACAGAAGCAATTCGCACGAAGGATAATGCTGATGGCATGGAGAAATTCATCCAATCTATGGATAAAGATTTCCACGGATTGAATTTCCTCAACCTTGTTGATTTTGATGCAAAGTATGGACATCGTCGTGATCCACAGGGATATGGCGAAGCATTGGAAGCATTTGATCAACGTTTACCGGAAATGCTAGATAAATTGCAAGAAGATGATCTTCTCATCATCACAGCGGATCACGGTAATGACCCAGTACATCATGGGACAGATCATACAAGAGAATATGTACCGCTTCTAGTCCGTCATAATCATATTACTAATGGTAAACAATTAGAAATAAGAAATACATTTGCCGATATTGGTGCTACCATTGCAGACAATTTTGGTGTAACATTACCATCAAACGGGAAAAGTTTTCTAAAAGAGATTGATTAAGAGGAGGCTGTTCAGATGAACCAGTTAGCAGATGCAACTACTTATCTAAAAGACAAAATTAAAACCCAACCTAAAATCGGTTTGATTTTGGGATCAGGCTTAGGCATGCTTGCAGATGAAATAGAAAATCCAACTAAAATTAAATATGAAGACATTCCTGGGTTCCCGGTATCAACTGTAGAAGGCCATGCAGGGCAATTGGTGATCGGAAAACTGCAAGGTATCGATGTTATTGCGATGCAGGGCCGTTTTCACTACTATGAAGGTTATGGCTTAGATGCAGTAACATTTCCTGTCCGTGTAATGAAAGAATTAGGCATTGATAAGTTATTAGTAACCAATGCTGCAGGAGGTGTTAATCGCTCTTTAGAACCAGGTAATTTAATGTTAATTACGGATCATATTAACAATACCGGACAAAATCCGCTAATTGGAGAAAACGTCAGTGAGCACGGAGTTCGATTCCCTGATATGTCGACTGCTTATGATCGTAAATTACAACAAGTAGCCAAACAAGCAGCTGAAAAACTGAATATTACATTAAAAGAAGGTGTTTATGTTTGGAATACCGGTCCAAGCTATGAGACTCCAGCAGAAATCCGCATGTTAGATACAATCGGTGGAGATGCCGTGGGTATGTCGACTGTACCTGAAGTAACCGTTGCTCGTCATGCCGGCATCAAATGTGTTGGTGTTTCTTGCATCTCGAATATGGCTGCAGGAATCTTAGATCAACCTTTGACACATGATGAAGTTATTGAAACAACGGAAAAAGTTCGAGAATCCTTTTTACAATTTGTTAAACAACTAATACAAGATATTGGTTAACATAAAAGAGGAGGAACGATGATGAAAAAACAGTTAATAGAAGAAGCTAAAAAAGCACGCGAAAAAGCATATGTACCGTATTCCAAATTTAAAGTAGGTGCGGCATTATTGGACGATAAAGGCAATATTTTTCACGGTTGTAATATCGAAAATGCAGCTTATTCCATGTGTAATTGTGGCGAAAGAACAGCATTATTTCACGCATATGCAACAGGATCCAAAAACTTCGAAATGATGGCAGTTGTTGCAGATACAGATCGTCCTGTATCACCATGTGGGGCATGCCGTCAGGTTCTGGCAGAGCTATGCGATCCAAATATGAAAGTAATCTTAACCAACCTACAGGAAGATGTGGAGGAAACAACAGTTAAAGAGTTATTACCCGGCGCATTTATTGCCGACGATATGTCCAATGCTAAATAAATAAGGAGGATGAGATTGAACATGACCTTAGCAAATAAAATTGATCATACTGCATTAAAACCAGACACAACAAATGAACAAATCGAGACTTTGTGTAATGAAGCGAAAGAATACGGTTTTTTCTCCGTTTGTGTCAATCCGACTTGGGTTAGTTATGCGAAAGAATTATTAAAAGGAACCGATGTAGCAGTTTGTACTGTGATTGGTTTCCCATTAGGTGCTACGACCTCTGCTGTAAAAGCCTTTGAAGCCAAATACACCATCGAGAAAGGTGCAACAGAAGTTGACATGGTAATTAATATCGCTGCTTTAAAAGATGGAAAACATGAGGTAGTACAAAAAGATATCGAAGCAGTTGTACAAGCTGCATCTGGAAAAGCATTAGTAAAAGTGATTATTGAAACATGCTTACTAACAGATGAAGAAAAAGAAACAGCTTGTCAATTAGCAGTTGTAGCAGGTGCTGATTATGTCAAAACATCAACAGGTTTCTCCACAGGAGGAGCTACAGTAGAAGATATCGCATTAATGCGTAAAACTGTCGGATCAAATATCGGTGTCAAAGCTTCAGGTGGTGTCCGCGACTTAGAGACTACACAAGCAATGATTGATGCCGGGGCATCCAGAATCGGTGCAAGCGCAAGTGTTGCTATTGTAAAAGGCGAAGAAAGTAATAGTGATTATTAATATATAAGAGGCGAGGATACAGCATTAATGAGTGCTGTATCCATTTTTAGTTGATAGAAATTAAAACACCTCTTGCGATTCATAAATAACCTAAGTCGACAACTAAGAAATAGTGAATGACATCAATGTTGAAACCTTATAAGTACATTAATCGTAAAGTAACTACCGAAAATGTTTAAAGGGGAGCTTAAAATGGATGAAACCGCTCTTAACAAAGAAAATGAGAGAAATGCTAGGAAAGAAAATCTTAAATTTGGTTGGGGTGGGATAATCGGCTTTTTCTTATCTTACCTTGGTTTTGTGCTTGTAATAGGTTTTATATTAGGGATTGTGGCAATTATATTAGATGGAGGGATGGAAGGATATTACACAAATCTATTGATGCAAAGTCATTATACGTTAATCCTAGATGCTCTTGGATTTGTGATTGCTCTTTTATTATTTAAGAAGGTGCGAAATTTTCTTAAATCGGCATTCTCATTGAAACCATTAAAAAAGGGGAAAACATATTTATATCTTTTATTAGCATTGATTTCTAATTATATTGTTCAATTTCTGATTCTCAATGTGTTCAAGTGGGAAGAAGGTGGGAGCCAAATTGATACCTTTGGTTTAGAAAGTTTGTCAGACCATTGGTTTAATATTTTATTGTTCTACTTTACCTTTACATTATTAACTCCGATTAAAGAAGAAATTATGTTTAGAGGATTAGCACATAAATTTTTAGATGTTAAATATTCATTTTGGATAGGTCTAATTGTGTCTGCCGTGATTTTTGGCGCATTACATCCAGGACATTTTCTGTCTGCAATGATTATGGGGATGATTTTTGTTGGATTATATCGTCTTACCAAGTCATTAGTAGTGCCAATTATGCTTCATATTATTTGGAATTTGTATGCCATAACGGGAATGTTAGCGATGTTGGAAATTATATAAGTATAAATATACATAATCCATCATACACAAGCCATCCTAAGAAAGAATAGGAATATCACCCAGGAGATATAGGATAAAAACATAAGCTGAAAGGGTGTTACTTGTGGAATTTGATTGGATTTGGAAAGCTGTTTTAATCATAGTAATTGGAACGCTACTCCTTCGTGTAGCTGGCAGAAAGTCGATATCTCAAATGTCATTAGGACAAACCGTCCTGATGATAGGGATTGGTTCATTACTCATTCAGCCGGTATCTGGTAAGAATATATGGGTAACATTTGGAGTCGGTGCCATTTTGATTCTTACATTGATTGCATTGGAGTACTTTCAACTTAAATCGGATAAAGTTGAAAGTTTCATTACAGGAAAATCAGCTATATTAATTGAAAATGGACAACTAGTTGAAAAAAACCTTAAGAAATACCGTTTAACAGTAGATTTACTGGAAATGTTATTACGTCAACAAAATGTAGCTAAAATTAGTGATGTTGAATGGGCAACAATAGAACCAAATGGGCAGTTAGGTTATTTGTTAAAATCTGATGCTCAACCGATGACAAAAGGTGATTTTCAACAAGTTAATAATCAATTAAAGCAACTTCAAACGGCCATAAATGCTTTGCAAAAGAATACGGATAATTATACGCAAAATCCAAAAGAACAAGATAATCTATTTCAGGAAGTAGCAGATAAGCAACATCAAACTCCTCCTCCCAAACATTTAGATTAAAACGATTCTTTGTAGGACCATTCCTTTCAATAGTAGGTCCTACAAAAGTTTTATTAATAGTATAAAGTAGACTTGATATCATTTTCATCTAAACAATCTTCTTATTTTTTATGTGTTATATGAATACCGATATATTTTCGTTCATTCCTATTAACAAAAAGGGATAATTTAACAAGGATTCGTACAGAGCTTGATTTGGGCATCTCTTATATTGGGGATTTCTACAGCGGCCTTTTGGACATTTTCCAGATCTTTTATTGAAGTGGCTGCTGAGTACAGTGATTGGCAGCTTTCCGGATTTTGGGTCATCATAGGACTATTTGGTGTGCTAGGAGGTTTTTTCGGTTCTCTAGTTGAAAAGTGGGGACTGTCTTTAGCATATAAATTGGGAAGTTTATCAATTGCTTTAGCATCAATTATTCTACCTTTCACACCTGGAAATTGGTTAATGTCTTACTTATCGGCTGGAATTTTTGGTTGTTCCTATATATTCTGGACTGGAATTCTTCTTGTCTGGGGAATCCGTGTATTTATTACGAATGCATCATTAGGTATTGGCATTCCATTTTTACTTTTGGCAGTAGGGCAAGAATTGGGTTCATTACTTGCTGGATTGTTAGTTGGAATATGGGACTAATGCCACTGTGTTTATACTTTATGGAATAATAGGCATGGCGGCTATTCTTATTGGTCCGAAAAACACTGTTGCTATTAGAAAATAGCATAAAGTTAATATGTAATGAAAAAGAAGCTAAAAATATTGACGATACATTTTTAACTTCTTTTCATTAATTACATATCTATTCCAGATTAGCGTGTCTTCCATACATTTTATTCGTATCTAAACCTTTTTTATCCATGAATCTTAAAATAACTGCATCATAGAATAGTAAGGAAGTTTGCTCAAACAGTGATCCCATAGGTTGGATTGTTTTATAATCAGTACCTGTTTTTTGGTCTTTAGGTGCTCCTGGTAACTTAATGATGAAATCAGCAAGCTTTCCAACAGTGGACTCAGGTGATAAAGTAACGACTGCTATTTTGCCGCCGATATCTTTAGCTTTTTCAGCAAGTGTTACAAGACTTTTAGTCTCACCTGATCCAGTGGCAATGATTAAGATATCGTCTTTTTCAAAGCTAGGTGTCACCGTTTCATTAATTGTATAGGCATCAATTCCCATATGCATCATGCGCATAGCAAACGATTTAGCCATAAAGCCTGATCTACCAGCACCTCCAACGAAGACCTTCTTAGAGTCGGAAATTTTGTTTACTAGTTCCTCCGCTTCCTGCTTGTCGATTAGGTCTACAGAGTGCGACAGTTCAGCAATAATTTCCTTTAAATATTGTGTAGTATTCATAAAATTATCCTTGTTTTATCATTTCTTGCATTTTTGCTGCAACAGCCTGCTTATCTTCCTGATTAGCAATTCCTCCACCGACAATAACTAAATCAGGTTGGGCTTTGACAACCTCTGGAAGTGTTTCTAATTTAATACCACCTGCAATTGCGGTTTTAGCATTTTTAACAACTTGTTTAATCTTTAGAAGATCTTCAAGAGAGTTCTTTCCGACTGCCTGCAAATCATACCCCGTATGAACACAAATGTAATCTACACCAAGTGCATCCAACTCTTTTGCTCTTGTTTCAATGTCCTTCACAGCGATTAAATCAACCAATACTTTCTTTCCTTGTTTTTTTGCTTCTTCTACAGCGCCTTTGATGGATTCATCTTCCGCCACTCCTAGAATAGTAACAATGTCAGCTCTTGCCTCAGAGGCTTTTAACACTTCATAAGCTGCAGCGTCCATCGTTTTTAAGTCAGCAAGTACTTGTAAATTAGGGAAGGTATCTTTTATTTCCTTTACAGCTTTAAGTCCTTCTATCTTAATAATAGGTGTGCCAATTTCTACAATATCAATCTGATTCTCAACTTCTTTAATTAATTCTTTTGCTTCCGGAATGTTAACAAGATCTAGCGCTAATTGTAATTCCATTTGATCAAGTCTCCTTATTAAGTATTTAACAATAGCAGAATTAATGGTACCGCGTTTTAATAACTTACTAACATCTCTGCTTTAAGATGAACCCACTAATTGCTAAGCGGTTATTACGTAGTCAATTATATAGACTAAATCATATTTCTGTAAGTAGGCACTTTTTTTTGATATAGTATCTAAAAATAGACTAACGGATGAGAAAGGGGTTGGATCTTAAAAAAATGGAAAATTTCTATCCTGAAAAAGAATTAACATTGTCTGTTATAGAAGGAAAATGGAAAATAACTATTTTATGTCATTTAGGTTTAAAAGGGACCAAAAGATTTGGAGAATTACGAGAATTAATTCCTAACATTACACAGCAGATGTTAACAAATCAGCTGAGAGAATTAGAAGGTAATAACATTGTTTATCGAAAAGTATATCGTGTTGCCCCACCGAAAGTAGAATACTCCTTAACAAATCAAGGAAAGAGCTTGCTACCTATTTTAGAGTTGTTTTATAAATGGGGTAAGGAAAATCTAAAACAAGAGTTACAAGAAAATTATGGTATTTATTATGAAAAAACGCTAACTTTGTCTGTGATAGAGGGAAAATGGAAGCTAATTATCTTGTGTCATTTAGGTTTACAAGGTACTAACCGTTTTGGAGAGCTTAGAAAATTAATTCCTAGCGTTACTCAAAAAATGTTAACGAACAAGTTGAGGGAACTGGAGAAAAATGGTTTAATCCACCGAGAAGTATATCCTGTTATACCTCCAAAGGTAGAATATTCCTTGACGGACAAAGGGAAAAGTCTACTCCCTATTTTACATATGTTAGAAGATTGGGGAAGGAGTTATATGAAACAACACGATCAGAAACTTAAGTCTTCCCACTAATTTTGGTGAAATAAGGGCAATGTATGGATTTCGGAGGATTTTTGTAGGGCCAACCTGTTTGAATAGGAGGCCCTACAAAAAGTTTTACTCATCATATAAAATAGACTTAATATCATTCTCATCTAAATAATCTTCATATTTTTCATGTGCTTCATTGACGCCAATATATTTTCCATCCATTCCAGCTAACAAAAATCCTTCCAGTTCCTCTACACTGCCTACTTGATCTTCAGAATTGTAGTACATATCATCATAGTCTTTTTCTGTATCATAAAAGTCGGAAGGACCATCAGAAGAACCATATTGTTCAACGCTCTGCCAAGCGTCTTCACCGTCAAACATTGTATGATCGTCACCTTCTAATTCCTGTTCATCGATATTGGAGTGAAGAATATCTTCTTCGATTGGTCTTTGTTTTTCTATATTTTGCTCAGCGTGATTCACGCAGCGAGTAGTAGTAGGCATTGCCATCATGCGTTCAGCAGGTATATCATTATGACAGATCTCACATTTGCCATAGGTTTCATTTTCGATTGCTTGTAATGCGTGTTTGATATCAGCTAATTCTTTTTCCTCGTGTTCATTAAGGGCAATATCTTTTTCGCGTTCAAATAACTCTGAACCTGTATCAGCTGGATGGTTATCATAATTGGATAATTCTGAAACGGACTCTTTATTCATGGATTGTTCTAAGCCGAAATGATCTTTTAGATGCTGTTTTATTATTATTTTTCGCTCTAATAATTCTTGTTTGCATTGTTGTAAGTCAATGGGATGTAGCAAATATTACACCTCCTTATATCTGTTAGTATATCCGAAACTTCATATCCCACTAAAGATGATTTTGGAAAATAAAATGGATAAAGGAAAGAAGAGAGGAGAAGATATAAAATGTATTCTTATTATAAAAAAAACCGACTTCCCTATAAAGGGAAATCAGCAATTTTCATTAGTTATGAGCTTTTTCAAACTCGGATATTTTATCAGCATGTGTTAAGGTAACAGCAATTTCATCCCAGCCGTTTAGAAGCATTTCCCGTTTATAATCATCTAAATCAAAAGATGCATCAAAACCTTTATTGTCATAAACTTTCTTCGATTCAAGGTCAATAGTTAAATGATATTGATCTCCTTCTGCGTTTTTAATTAATGCCTGTACTTCTTCATCCGTTAATTTAACTGGAAGAATTCCGTTTTTGGTACAGTTATTATAAAAAATATCAGCATAGCTCGGAGCAATGATTACTCTAAAACCATAATCCTGTAATGCCCATGGAGCATGTTCGCGAGAAGATCCACAACCGAAGTTTTCACCTGCTACTAAGACAGATGTTCCTTCGTATTTTGGCTGATTTAAAGAGAAATCTTCACGTAATTCACCTTTTGAATCAAAACGCCAGTTATAAAAAACGAATTGACCAAAACCTTGGCGAGAAATACGTTTCAAAAATTGTTTAGGAATGATTTGATCTGTATCAACATTAGCACGATTTAAAGGGTATACCAGCCCTTCATGTTTACGAATTGGTTCCATTACAATACCCCCTTTATAGATTAGCTTGGTGTTGGAACGCCTAAATGACGAACATCAATAAAGTGTCCTTTGATTGCTGCTGCTGCTGCCATTTCCGGACTCACTAAGTGTGTACGAGCACCAGTACCTTGTCGACCTTCAAAGTTACGGTTGGAAGTAGAAGCACAACGTTCACCTTCCGGCACAACGTCATCATTCATGGCAAGACACATACTGCAACCAGCTTCACGCCATTCAAAACCGGCTTCTTTAAAGATAACGTCAATACCTTCTTCTTCAGCTTGGACTTTGACACTGTGTGAGCCAGGTACAACAATAGCATTAACATTTGGATTAACTTTTTGTCCTTTCACAATTTCAGATGCTCTACGCAAGTCTGCAAGACGAGAGTTGGTACATGATCCGATAAATACATGTTCAATTTCGACAGAAGATATAGGTTCGCCGCCTTCAAGTCCCATATAATCTAAAGCACGTATAATATCCTCGCGGTCATTATCATTGTTTGCATCATCCATAGTCGGAACATTTGCACTCACTGGAATACACATACCAGGGTTTGTTCCCCAAGTAACCTGTGGTTCAATTTCGTCTGCATCGATTTCAACTTGTTCATCATAAACAGCACCTTCATCTGTAGCTAGAGCTTTCCATTCTTCAGCAAGCTCATCAAATGCTTTACCATCTGGAACATGACGTTTTCCACGTAAAAATTCCACTGTAGTGTCATCTGGACTGATTAATCCGGCACGGGCACCAGCTTCAATTGACATGTTACATACCGTCATACGCCCTTCCATTGACAGGTCACGAATAGCTTCACCAGTATATTCGATAACATATCCAGTTCCGAATCTAACACCAAACTTTCCGATAATTGCTAAAATTAAGTCTTTTGCAGTTACACCTCTACCTAATTTGCCGTTCACTTTTACATTTAATGTTTTCGGTTTTTGCTGCCATATGGTTTGGGTAGCTAATACGTGTTCGACTTCACTTGTACCGATACCAAATGCTAAAGCACCGAAAGCACCATGAGTAGAGGTGTGGCTGTCACCACAAACAATTGTTTTACCAGGTTGTGTCAATCCTAATTCTGGACCAATTACGTGTACGATACCTTGGTCCGGATGATGGATATCTGCTAAAGGTACCCCAAACTCATCACAGTTTGTTTTCAATGTTTCCATTTGTGTTTTCGAGACTTCATCTTTGATGACATTACGGTGGATCGTTGGTACGTTGTGATCCATAGTTGCAAATGTACGATCTGGTCGACGTACTTTTCTATTGTTAATTCTAAGTCCTTCAAATGCTTGAGGGGAAGTAACCTCATGGACTAAGTGTAAGTCAATATATAAAAGATCCGGTTTTCCTTCTTCATGATGAACGACGTGTTTTTCCCAAATCTTCTCAATAACTGTCTTTGGTTTTCTCATCTGTTTCACTCCTTACCTTTGTAATCATGATTCAGCTAATATTTGCTTTACGGTTCACTTAGAAAAAGATCGGCGTTTTTTCTATTTGAAATAGGTACGCCGAGTTTTTCTGCTTATTATTGGATCGCATTTACAATTAATTGTGTCATTTCGGTTGTGTTGACTACTTTTCCATTGTCATTCTTTAAATCTGCGGTGTGATAGTTTTGATTTACTACTACTTCTACTGCATCTTCAATTGCTTGGGCTTCTTCATTCATATCAAAAGAATAACGAAGCATCATAGCAGCAGAAAGGATCATTGCAATTGGATTGGCTATACCTTTACCAGCAATATCTGGAGCTGAGCCGTGTGCAGGCTCATATAAGCCAACACCATCTTCTGCTAAGCTGGCAGAAGGGAGCATTCCAAGTGATCCAGTTAGAACAGAAGCTTCATCACTTAATATATCACCAAACATATTCTCTGTCACAATAACATCAAATTGTGTCGGATTTGTAATTAGTTTCATTGCCGCTGCATCGACTAACACATGATCGACGGTAACATCTGGATATTCTGCCTTTTTCGCTTCAACAATTTCTCTCCATAGTTTACTAGATTCTAACACGTTTGCTTTATCGACAGATGTTAGATGTTTATTACGTAACTGCGCACTTTGAAAAGCTTTATCGATAATACGTTCCATCTCTCTTCGCGTATATGCTAACGTATCTACAACAGCATTTCCGCTATCAAGGCGTTCGCTTGGCTGACCAAAATATAAACCACCTGTCAGTTCACGGACAATTAATAAGTCACTACCTTGAATAATATCTTCTTTTAAAGGAGACGCATGTAAAAGCTTCTTAAAGCCTTTAACAGGACGAAGATTCGCATATAAATCCAATGCTTTACGAATACCTAGTAAACCACGTTCAGGTCTTAAATCAGAGGGATTATTATCCCACTTCGGACCACCAACAGCACCTAATAAAACAGCATCGGAACTTTTGCAAGCTTCTACCGTTTCGTTAGGTAGGGGAGTACCATGATTATCTATGGCAACTCCACCAATGTCGTATGAAGAAAATTCAAAAGTTTTATTATATTTTTTGCTGATTGCTTCTAGAATGTCTTTGGCAGCATAGATGACTTCTGCTCCAATTCCATCACCCGGAAGCAGTACGATTTTATTACTCAATTCGTTTACCTCCTACATACCGACTTAGATTGCTTTCTTTTGATAAATAGCTCGGTTTACACCGTTTAGATATGCCTGCACAGCCGCTTCCAACACATCTTGTGCGGATCCACGTCCACTTACAGTCTTTCCATCAACGGTTAAGCTAACATGAACTTCTGCGAGTGCATCACGTCCTTGACCGATCGAATTGAGTTGGAAATCAGTAAGATGTGTTTCTTCCGTAATAATTTGATCCAATGTGTTATAAAGTGCTTCAACACTTCCGGAACCTGTGCTCGTATCTTCTACTTTATCATTATTCGGTGTGGTAAGTGATACTGTTGCACTAGGTTTGTCATTGGATCCATATTGTACTTGGAAATTTTCGAGTTTATAACGTTTCACATTCGAGGTATCTGTTTGGATATCGGTAAGGATTGCAAACAAATCATCGTCTGTGACTTCTTTTTTACGGTCTGTTAATAATTTAAATGCCTTAAATGCTTCTTTTAACTTATCTTCTGGAAGGTCATAGCCAAGCTGCTTAATTTTATCAGTAAATGCATGACGACCAGAGTGCTTACCTAACACGAGGTTATTAGAATGAACACCGACTAATTCTGGTGTTATAATTTCATATGTTTGCGCATTTTTTAATACACCATCTTGGTGGATGCCGGATTCATGTGCAAAAGCATTACGACCAACAACTGCCTTGTTACCAGGTACTGTCATACCGGTGAATTTACTCACCATATCACTAGTACGTTTAATTTCATTTAAAACTAAATTAGTATGATAAGGATAATAATCATTGCGAATTTTTAATGCTACGGCAAATTCTTCTAAAGATGCATTACCTGCACGTTCGCCGATACCGTTTATTGTACCCTCGACTTGAGTGGCACCATTTTCTACTGCCGCAATGGAGTTGGCCAAAGCCATTCCTAAGTCATCATGACAGTGACAAGAAAGATCGACTTTATCAATATTCGGTACATTTTCTTTAATATATTTAAACATTGCACCATATTCTCGTGGCATCGTGTATCCAACTGTATCAGGTAAGTTAATAACGGTAGCTCCAGCATCGATAACTTTCTCAATAATCTTTGCCAGGAAATCTAAGTCTGTACGTGATGCATCCTCTGCAGACCATTCAACATGCTCAAAAAATTGTTTACCGTATTCGACCATTTCAACAGCTGTATCAATAACTTCTTCTGGATTTTTCTTTAATTTATATTCCATATGAATAGGGGAGGTGGCAATAAAAACGTGAAGCCTGGGGTCTGCCGCGTTCTTTAAAGCATCTCGACATGCGTCGATATCGGATTTAACTGCACGAGCTAAACCGGTTACGGAAACATTCTTCACTATTTCAGCGATTTTTTTTACTGCTTCAAAGTCACCTTTGGAGGAAGCAGGGAAACCTGCTTCCATTACATCTACCCCAAAGCGTTCTAATTGTTTAGCAAGCTCTAACTTTTCTAGCTGATTTAGATTGACACCAGGTGATTGTTCACCATCACGAAGTGTCGTATCAAAAATCTTAATTTGAGTCATTAGAGACCACTTCCTTTTTATTAATTGCCTTTTGCTTAACAAATGGCATTAATTCACGCAGTTCTCTACCTACCTTCTCGATTTGATGTTCGCTTTCTGCTTTCTTAATAGCTGTATAACGAGGACGGTTAGCCTGATTTTCAAGAATCCATCCTTGAGCAAATTTACCTGTTTGAATATCGGATAATACATCTTTCATACGTGCTTTTGTATCTTCGTCAACAATACGTGGACCTGACATGAAATCACCCCATTCAGCAGTATCAGAAATAGAATGACGCATGTTCTCTAATCCACCTTCGTAAAGCAAATCAACGATTAGTTTTAATTCGTGTAAACATTCGAAATAGGCAACCTCTGGTTGATACCCAGCTTCTACAAGTGTTTCAAATCCTGCTTTTACAAGAGCAGAAGCACCACCACAAAGTACAGCTTGCTCACCGAATAAATCTGTTTCTGTTTCTTCTTGGAAACTAGTTTCGAGAATTCCAGCGCGACCAGCTCCGATCCCCTTAGCATAAGCTAGTGCAACATCTGTTGCTTGACCTGTTGCATCTTGGAAAATACCGTAAAGAGCAGGTACACCAGCACCTTCTTCATATGTTCTTCGTACTAAGTGACCAGGTCCTTTAGGTGCTACAAGAAATACATCTACATCTGCTGGAGGTACGATTTGATTAAAGTGAATATTAAATCCATGAGCGAATACAAGGGCATTTCCACCTTCTAAGTTTGGCTCAATTGCATCCTTATAAATAGATGGCTGGTATTCGTCAGGAAGAAGGATCATAATGACATCTGCTTCTTTAGATGCTTCTGCAACAGATTTCACATCCACACCATCTTCGACAGCTTTATCCCATGAACGACCTTTACGAAGACCTACCACTACATCAAAACCACTTTCTTTAAGGTTTAGTGCATGTGCATGGCCTTGAGAACCATAACCGATAATCGCGATTTTTTTGGATTGTAATACCTCTTCATTAATATTGTTGTTGTAAAGTACTTTAGTCATAATAAACTACATCCTCTCAATTTAATTTTATTTTTTATAATAATGTGATTATTATTATTATTAGCCTAATAGTGATTGAAAACTGCCATCTGTATTTGGCTGCTGTCCACGAACGAATGCTGTTAAGCCTGTGCGTGCTAATTCTTTAATGCCATACGGTCTCAGCAGCTCAATTAATGCTTCTACTTTATCTGGTTTACCAGTAACTTGGATAGATAAGCTATCCTTACTTACATCGATAATCGAAGCACGAAACGGTTCAATTATTCCCTGAATTTCTGCACGTAATTGACTGTTGCTTACAATTTTAATGAGCGCAAGCTCACGTGCTACGATAGCTTTATCTGTTATATCAGAAACTTTTATAACATCTATTTGCTTATTGAGTTGTTTGGTTACTTGTTCTAACTTTTGCGAGTCTTCGACATCGACAACAAAGGTCATTTTACTCATGCCTTCTGTTTCTGTTCTGCCAACAGAGATACTTTCGATGTTGAATTGACGCCGTTGTAAGAGACTTGTTATACGGTTTAATACACCACTGCGATTTCTAACCGTTGCGGTTATAATTCGTTTCATGGTTTCACCCCAATCATTTCATTTAATCCTGTACCAGGTGCTATCATTGGGAATACATTTTCTTGCTGTAGAACGCGAGCATCTACTACTACTGGCCCTTCATAATCAAAGATTTCAGGTAGTGCTTTAATAAACTCATCTTGGGTTTTTACTTGTATTCCCTTAACATCGTAGGATTCTGCCAATTTAACAAAATCCGGCTGAATACTAAAGATTGATTGTGAATAACGCTCAGCATAGAATTTTTCCTGCCATTGTCTAACCATTCCCAATGCTTGATTGTTTACAATGATTACTTTAACTGGCAAGCCTTTTTCTTGCAGGATTGATAATTCCTGAAGCGTCATTTGAAAACCACCATCACCAACGATTGCAACAACTGTTTCATCAGGCTTCGCAAGTTGTGCACCAATTGCTGCTGGGAAACCGAAGCCCATTGTTCCCAAGCCACCTGAGGAAACCCATTTGTCAGGTTTTGTGAAGGTATAATATTGTGCTGTCCACATTTGATGCTGACCAACATCTGTTGTCACAATAGCATTTCCTTTGGTTGCTTCATGAACTTTTTTAATAACCCATTGCCCGATCATTTCCTGATCTGGATTGTTGAACCATAATGGATAATTTTCTTTATTTTCGTGAATACGAACAAGCCATTCATCATGCTCTGGTTGTTTGATATCATGCGATAATAGCTTCTTTAATGCGGCCTTGGCATCTCCAACAATCGGTATATCAGTAGCAACATTTTTGCCGATTTCTGCAGGATCAATATCAATGTGAGCTACTGTTGCATTCGGTGCAAAGGATGTTAATTTACCAGTTAAACGGTCGTCAAACCTTGCTCCAATATTGATTAATAAGTCACATTCATACAAAGCGGTATTGGATGCATACGTTCCATGCATACCTGCCATGCCCATAAATAATGGATGGTCACCAGGGAATGCTCCCAACCCTAGCAGGGTAGAGGCTACAGGTAATGAATACTTTTCAGCAAACTCTAGTACTTCCTCGGAAGCTTTTGCAAACAAGATACCTGCACCAGTTAATAAAACCGGTTTTTTTGCATTTCCAATTGCTTCAGCAAGCTTTTTCGTTTGCAACGGGTTAGGTTTGGTTGTTGGTTGATACCCAGGTAAATCCAATTCAACATTTGGTTTGAATTCTGCTTCTATCACTTCACCAGAAATGTCTTTTGGCATATCAATTAATACGGGACCAGGACGTCCTGTTGTTGCGATATGAAATGCTTCTTTGACGATTCGAGGCAAATCTTTAACATCGCGAACTTGATAATTATGTTTTGTAATTGGTGTAGTAACACCCATAACATCTACTTCTTGAAATGCATCCGTCCCAATCACACCTTGTGCAACTTGGCCAGTAATGATAACCATAGGCAAGGAATCAATCATCGCGTCAGCAATACCTGTTACTAAGTTTGTCGCACCTGGTCCTGAAGTTGCAACGACAATACCAGGTTTCCCGGATACTCTTGCATAACCTTCTGCAGCATGTATGGATCCTTGTTCATGTCGAGCTAGGATTTGTTCGAAAGCATCCTGAGCTTTATAAAGAGCATCGAAAATAGGTAAAGCTGCTCCGCCTGGGTAACCGAATAATGTATCGACACCTTCGTTAATTAACGCTTCAACAAGTAGATCAGCACCTGTTTTTGGTTCATTGTATTCTGTAGCTGATTGTACTTGCTTTTGTGTTCTTTCCATTATAATCCCTCCTAAATGTTAGAATCTGAAAAATTAAATATAATATAATCATTTCATTTTCTTTATATATAGAAAAAAGGCCATTTCTTACTTGTTCTTGCTAATAAAATAGCAAATAACAAGGGAGAAAAGGCCTTTCTTTTCACGGTACCACCCTGATTCGCAATATTTTTACAAATATTGCCTCATGAAGCCACATTCAAGATAGCTTCATTTTGGTAACAGGTGTATGAACACCTGACTATGTTTACTAAGAAGGACTGTTCAACATAGCACTCAGGGATGAGTATTCGGAACAGGGTGTATTACCGAGCTTCCACCATCCTCGGCTCTCTTTTAATACATGATCCTAATCCTTTGTTCCCGTCAACGTTTTATATATTATCTATAATTTATACTATACGATTGATTCTATCCTGTCTACAGATATTTTAAAAATGGTTAATTTTCAGAAATATCTGATTGACGACAATAATACAACCAAATTGCCTTTTGGTCAACCGTTTTTTAATAATTTTCTGACATTTCTTCTGGGGTAAAACTATCGTAAGCGATTACAATGTTGTTGTTATCTTGTTTAACCTGAAATAATGTTTTTTTGTATTTTACAGCTTGCTATCTAGTTATATATAATAGAATAGTTAGAATGGGGTGATTAGTATTGTCACAGTTATGTATTATACCTTGTGGAAAAAAGAAAATATGGGATAAAATTCCTGACGTAGGTCCGACAAAAGCCAAAAATGCGTACATTGGCGTGCTGCATAGTTTATGCCGCCAATATGTAGAGTTGTATTTCGATAATTGGGTTATTATCTCTGGAAAGCACGGATTGTTATTACCAGGTGATATGGTGCCGGGTAATTATGATGTCACTTTTCGCCCAAATGATCCAGATGTAATAACGATTGATGTATTACGGTATCAATTAAGGGAAAAGGGACTGGGTTTATTTCGTGATATCGTTGTGTTAACAGGAAAAAAATATCAACCAATTATTAATCAGACATTTCATGAAGCAGATAGCATACAATATCCCTTGTTAGGTACAAGAGGTATCGGAGAGATGCAAGGATTATTAAAGAATAGCATTGAAAATAACCAAGCCCTGCATGCAGGAAGAAAGGAGTTCTAAAATGAAAGCTTACGTGATTCAAAACGGGACATACCAATTAGTAGACATACCAGAACAACAGCCGAAAGGTCGACAAGTGTTAGTCCAATTAAAAACAGCAGGACTAAATCACCGGGATTTAAACATTAAAGATCGTGTTGGAAATAAGGCTGAGCGTTTTGTTCTTGGATCTGATGGTGCTGGTGTAATTGAAAAAGCAGGTGACGAAGCTTCTCGATTTGAGATTGGAGAAGAAGTGATTATTAATCCTGGCTTAAACTGGTATGATAATACAGAGGCACCACCGGAGGATTTTGAGATAGTGGGTGTACCATTTGATGGAACATTTGCTAAAAAAATACTAATTTCGGAAGATTTTGTTGAAAGAAAACCAACTCATCTGAGTTGGGAAGAAGCAGGGGTTTTTGCCTTATCTGCACTCACTGGTTACCGTGCTTTATTTACTCAAGGAATATTAAAAGAAGGGGAAACATTATTTATTCCTGGAGTTGGAGGGGGAGTAACATCTTTTATCATCCAAATGGCTAAAGCTGTTGGAGCAAGAGTTATTACTACTTCAAGAGATTCTGATAAATTGAAACACGCCGAAAAATTAGGATATGATCGTGCTATCTTAACCAATGAAGATTGGAAGATTGCATTAGCAGATGAACAAATTGATATCGTGATTGAAAGTATAGGTGGTGCTACGTTTAACAGGTCAATAGATGTACTTAAAAAAGGCGGCAGAATCGTTACCTTTGGTTCATCAACTAACGATGAATTTACTTTTAATTTGCGATCGTTTTTCTACGGACAGTACAAGCTAATTGGGTCGACAATGGGGAGCAGGGAAGAGTTACATGAATTAATGCAATTCATCGAAAAACACAATATAAAACCTCTACTTGATAAAGGTTTTCCATTGGATAATATTGAAACAGCCTTTACTTATTTGGAGTCGCAAAAGCAGGTAGGGAAAATATATATTCATATGTAAAAAAGAAAAGCAGATGGCCCTGGAAAGGTTCCATCTGCTTTCGCACAAGAAAAATAAAGCACATTATACATAAACTGCGAAGTTATACTTTACTCTCTTCCATTTTTTTATAGATGAGTGTTTTGATCGTCGCCGCGGAAAAAATACTCCCTTTCCGGGGCACGGCTTCAGCTAACTTGGTGAAGAAAATCGCTTCACAAAGAATCGGCCCTACGATAAGTCATCATGGTTCGCAAAGCTCACCGTGATTCTTTTATCTCAGTTGATTCTGAAGTCGCTACGTTTCTAAACGGGCGCTCTGCGCTTTTCTTATCCTTTTGCTTTGAAGAATATAGCACCTATCATGCCAAATATTATTGCTGCAGATATACCTGAACTCGTTACTTCGAACATACCTGTAACAACACCTATCAACCCGTGTTTTTCTGCTTCTTCTAATGCACCGTGAACAAGTGAGTTGCCAAAACTTGTGATTGGAACGGTAGCCCCAGCTCCAGCAAAGTCAATTAACGGCTCGTATAACCCAAACCCATCTAAAATAGCCCCAGCTACAACCAATGTGCTTAATGTATGACCGGGAGTCAGCTTTCCTACATCAAGTAATAACTGACCGACTACACAGATAAGGCCGCCAACTATAAAAGACCATAAAAAAACCATTCTATTTCACCTCTTTTTCAAGCATTTTCAATAGATACTGCATGTGCAATACATGGAATTGTTTGTTTTTGTTGAACTGTTAGCGGGGATAATAATGCTCCTGTAGCAACAACTAAAATACGATTGCATTCTCCTTGTAACAGCTTATTGATAAAATGGCCATATGTAACCACTGCCGAACATGCTGGTCCACTAGCCCCAGCGAATATAGGTTGATCAGGTTTATAGATGGTTAACCCGCAATCAACAAATTGATTTTCGTTAATTTGATAATTATTTTGTTGGAATAAATCTAAGCAAATATCACGGCCAACTTTAGCGAGATCTCCGGTTATGATGTAATCATAATAATCAGGAGAAATATTTCGATCCTTCAAATGCCTAGTGATGGTATCATAAGCAGCTGGAGCCATAGCGCCACCCATATTGAATGGATCTTTCAATCCTCTGTCTACGACTTTTCCAATGGTAGCAGATGTTACTTTTGGACCTGTACCATTCTTTGAAAGAATGGCAATGCCCGCACCAGTTACTGTCAGTTGAGAAGTGTCAGGTTTTTGACTTCCGTATTCATTAGGATAGCGGAATTGCCTTTCA
Organism: Gracilibacillus salitolerans; assembly: GCF_009650095.1. Taxonomy (GTDB): domain Bacteria; phylum Bacillota; class Bacilli; order Bacillales; family Amphibacillaceae; genus Gracilibacillus; species Gracilibacillus salitolerans. The sequence goes on from NZ_CP045915.1 coordinate 2,176,982, forward strand.
ACAGCAGAAGTATGACTTGCAGCCCCGGTCATGACATAATCAGCCTTCATTTGATTAATGATTAGTGCTGCCATTGCTAATCCTTCCATTGAAGTTGCACAAGCGTTAAAAACACCTAAGTAAGGGATAGCTAAACTTTTGGCCGCAAAGTTAGATGGCGTTAACTGATTGATAAGATCTCCATGTAGAAAAAATTGGATGTCACTTGTCTCCAAATTGGCTTTCTCAATGGCGAAGTGACAAGCATCTTCGATCATATGTTGATGTGCGAGCTCAAATGACTTTTCATCCATCCATTGATCAGTATAGAAATAATCAAAGTCATTAGGGATATTTCCTTTTTCTTCAAATGGTCCTCCTACAACACCTGTCGAAATAATTGATGGGGGAGTATCAAATACCCAAGTTTGTTTACCTGTCATCATTATGCGCCACTCCAATAAGAAAAAATTGTTTTGATGAAAGCAATAATAAAAGCAGAAAATACACCAAAAAGAATAACGGACCCAGCTAGTTTGAACATATTCCCACCTACACCTTGAACAAATCCTTCCGTACGATGTTCTATCGCAGCAGAAATGACTGCATTACCAAACCCTGTTACTGGGACAGCCGTACCTGCTCCAGCAAATTGAGCAATACGATCATAAATACCGAATCCAGTGAGCAACATGGTGATAAAAATTAAAGTGGCAACTGTTGGATTGCCAACAGTTTGTTCGGTGAAGTCAAAAAAATACATATAAATGGTTGAGATAACCTGACCAAAGACACAAATAAGTCCGCCAATTAAAAATGCTTTGATACAATTTTTTAATAATGGTCGTTTAGGTTCTTGTGTTTTTTCATAATCCTTATAGTTTACTTGGGGATCACTCATTGTTTTTCCTCCGTTATGTTTGTTCTTTTGAAAGTTTTTTTAGTTCTTTTAATTTTTTTAATACTTTTTCTTTAGGTAGCTGTTGATTTTCTAGCTTTGTTAATTCCATATAAAATTTCTGGTCAGAAGTAACTTCAATATCTTTAATCTTTGTTAATGTTTCTAAGTCTTTTTTTATTTTCTTTTCTATTTTTTGTTCAACTGCTTGCTTAAGGGGTGTTGCTTTAAAGGCAACAAAAAGTTGATCATCAGTGTGAATTGCTTTGTAAGATGCAATATCATTTGTTTGGTCGTCCAAATATGTTTGTGCTATGCTTGGTATAGTATTTTCTTCCTGTGTAATGGACGTTTCTGAATTCAACATGACAATATCAGAAGAATCGTCTTGAATGGTAGAGGAATTGTTCTGGTTGTTACAGGAAACAAGTATTAAGATACACAAGATAGTAGTGAGTATATGTAGCACTTTCATCTTTTCTTCCTCCCTTGAGTGAAATAGCCTTATACATATCTTGTAGAAGTTTGAAAAAAGTATACATCTAAAATTTGTAAAAAAAAATGAAACCAAACGCTTAGGAATTTCGTCTATATTAAATATAGAGAAAAATTGGCGAGGAGGAGTGGCATGTGTGGAAAAAATACACCATTGTCATCGCTATAATCGCTTGTATTGGGACTGTCCTACTGTTTATTATTAAGGATTTACAGCAAACATCTTTAGTTGAAACAGTCAAGATTGAAGAACAATATGAGGATTTTATTGTACATATACGTATAGAAGAAACTAGTGAGGGTTTTCAAGTATTACGATCTGTTCAATATATTGGGAATGAAGATATCATCATCCAGCACAGGACACCACTAACACAAGTTACAATTAACGCAGATAATGCAACTTTTACTGGAAGTCCGATTTCGAAACAGATGAAACCAGGGTTTCAGTATCATCCACAACAGCCATTGACTTTTCAGGCTCTAGAAAAAGGAGATCATAAGCTGTTTGTCCATACCCAGTTCTTTATAGGTGGAGAGAGGATTGACATTAAAACAGAAGAAACAATTTCTTTTCAATAATATGGAATTTTGATAAGGCAATCAAAAAACTCAACCCGTTTCACATAAACGGGTTGAGTTTTTTTAATAGTAACTAACGTATTTGAGGATTTCTTGTTACCTGAGTAGATGTTGTACTCAGGGAAGACGGTTACTGCGAGCGGTATCGATTTTATGCACCATTTAGTTATCAAGCGACTAATTTACTAATCGAATAATTGTTCTTGTGGTTTCGAAATTGTCATTTCCTGAACTATATTATCCGGGAATTGTTGATATTCGATATTAATGGATTCTTCATCGAGCCAAGTTGCCATTTGAATACGTATTTCCTCTGGTGGTGGAGGGTCAAATTTAGTTGTAGTCCATTCTTCGAGATTGAATACTTTCCATGTATCCGCTTGAAACTCGTTTATAATAAATAATAACATGGATTGATCAGGGGACGGAATGACTTCTTTCAGATTAATTAAATCATCTACAAGAAATGAGCGGTTAGGCTCGTTTCTATCTAGCAAAAGATAAGAACACGTAGCTGGATTACAATTAAAAGATAGTAAGTAAAGTCGATCGATATCTAGTTTTTCAAGCTTCATATTGGATATTGCTTCTTTTCTATTGTTCACCGTGTTGAGATATGCACCAAGTATGGTAATGTTTTTTGTATTCAATGTTATGATTTCATCTTCTAATACAAATTCTACTTCTAGGCTTTCTTTTTCCTGAGGTGTTTCTTGAACCGTTTCTTGATCCAATAGTTCATCTATTGGTTGTTCAGGGTCTTCCTTGGTGATCATTGGCTCGCTATCCTGCTTACTGCATGCGATCAAAAAAATAAGTAAAACAATAACTAATTTCTTCAAAAAAAGCATCCCCTTCACCTTTATCATGGCGCTAACCGTCCGCAAAACCTCCACTTCAAGGTTCAAGTAAATCGAAGAAGCAGAGTGTGGAAAATCGGACAGTAACATCCTGATAAGTTTCGCTAACCAACAGTAGGGTGGGAACCCCTCCTACTGTTGGAAGTCTCACTTTATTTGGCTTGTTGCAATTTAAGTATTTTCAATTGGTCATTTTCATACCCAATAACCAATAGATACTTACGTGATTCTTGGACTTCCTGGTATGTCTCATCTCTAACCGTTATTTCGACTTTTATCTCCATATGTACTTCCTCATTTTGAGTATCTATAATTATTTTATCTTGAACAGTTAAATCTATGAGAGTTTGAAAAAATTGACGGAAGTCTGTATAACTTGTGTTGTCTTGATACTGACTACCCAATAAAGAATAGGCATTTACATAATCTCTTAATGCAATGTTCTCAAAAAAGTAATCACCTATATAAAGAGCGTCCTCTTTAAGTTTTTCTTTATTAATTTGTTGGTCAGTGGGGGAAAGAAAGGTTAATTCATCTTCTTTCACGTTCTCCGTCCAATCTGAAACTATATCGGCCACTTGGGTAATTGGTATACTAAATCCAATGTCTGTGTCAGAAATTCCTGCAGAATTAATGCCAACCACTTTACCGCTATTTCTTAAAATAAGCGGCCCACCGCTATTACCATGTGTAATGTTAGCTGAGATTTGATAAACTTCATCATATTGGTAATCATTAATAGAAAATGATCGATCAGTTCCAACAATTAGTCCGAGTGACACGCTATTCTGAATTCCCATTGGACTTCCGATAGCAATAATCTCATCCCCAATATCGATTTGTTTGTCTGTTTCAAGTGCTATGGGCTCTAATTGGTTTAGCTCTGGAACACGTATTACGGCAAAATCTTGATCCTTTCCGATTCCAACTATTGCCGCCGGATATTCCCTAGCGTTGGTTAATTTCACAACAATGGTGTCTGCATCCTCGATCACATGTGCGTTTGTAATAATATCACCATGATTGTTTATTACAAAACCTGAACCTGTTTTTTTATTTAAATCACTCGTGCTTTCGATTTGGACAACTGATTTTTGAGATTGATGAATAATATTTTTCAAATTAATTTCACTTTCACTTGCGATATTTGTAGCTACTGAATTATTTATTTCTAATGGTTCTTTTGTCCAACTGAAGAAAATACTAATAGTTGCAATGATCGCTAATAATAGTATGATGACAGTTGAAAAAATAGGAATATATTTTCTCTTCTTATACATAATAATCCCCCGAAGTTTAATCTAAGTACCAAGTAATTTCCTCTACTTTTGGTGTTAAGCGCTCATAGTCAGTATCAACGTCAAAATGAGTAAACTCAAAATTACCCACTTCATTAGGATATAATGTCTCTGGGAATACATAGACATCATTCTCTACTAATGTATCTTCGTCTTTATCATGGACTGAATAACTGACTAGAATAGAATGGATAGGGACCGTAGCAACACTTTTTAGTTGCCCAGTAATGATCCAGTTATCTTTCTCTTTTTGTACTTGTATATCTATTAATTCAATGGCATGGCTTTCATTTAATTCTTGTTCTTCCTCGAATGCAGAAAGTGCTTGTTCGATTCGTTGCTCTTGAGCAGACTCGAATGCAGTTTTCTCTTTATTTACAGTTGTTTTCAAGCTTTCTAATTGTTCAGAGCTTTCCACTGCTTTCAACGTATCTTCTATTACACGTAGTGCTTGAGAGAATTGAAATTCTTCTAATAAAGTTGTTGCCTCTTGATAAGTCATTGACACTAACTTTTGATGTACTTCTTCTTGTAATTCAGTTGCCTTATCATGAGTAATATCTTCAATCTCCCATATTAAAGCCTTTAATTCATCTGTAGTTGGATTATTATTTAATTTATATGTTGCTTGTTTTAATAAAGTTTGATTTTTCATAGCAATGTTTTGTTCCAACAATTGATCGGTTAAATCCCCATTGAATTTTTGTAAATCATCCTCAGATTCCCGTATTACATTAAATGATTCAACAAATTTACTTTGCTCATTTAATGTATCAATTTGCTCAAAATTATGTTGAACTTCAGTAGCAACATTTAAAAATGCGATAACTTCTTCTGCTGCAGGGAAATTTTCTTTATAATCCAATGCTTGCTCGAGTAAAGTGATAGCCTGTTCATAATCACCAATTAAAGCCATTTCTGTTGCTTCTTCATAAAAAGCTAATGCTTTTTCAGATTGATAGTTTGTAACAAAAAAGATGGATCCAATCATACCACCTGCTAGTATTAATGATATAATGGGGAGTAACCACCATTTTTTTGACGGTTTTACTGGTAATGTTCGTTGATTTATATCTTCTGGTAATCTTTTTCCACAAGAAACACAGAATGTTTCAATTGCTTCTACATGACCACCACAATGGGGACAAAAGGACAAAATAATACCTCGCCTTCTAGTTTGACTAAGTAGGGTAAGTTATAACGGCGCTAACCGTCCGTAAGACCCCGCTGATGAAAGTCTCACTTTATTATAGCATGAATTAATTCATTTCTTTAGAGGGTTAGAGGAGAAAAAATTAAAATATTCTTTATTAAAATGAGAAAATTAGGTATAATAGTAAAAGAAGAATCGAAAAAATGAGGTGTAGAACGTGGATCTTTTTGGAATTTTATGTTTTATGATTTTAATTGGTTGTATGGGTTATAGTATTTTTGATCGTGTTAAATAATATAGAACTAGAAAAGAGTCTGGTACAAAAAAGTAAATTATCTATAAGAAAATCCGAACGATTCACTTGGATCAGTTCGGATTTTCCTTTTTTATTAAGAAGTTTTTAGCATCGCTTCGTTAAATTACCTCGCTTAGTATCTGCGTCTATATTTATAATGTTCGTCTTCTTTAAGTTTTTTTAAATTCGCTAATAAGGACAGTCTGATAATATTTACTGCATTTAGTGAAGTTCCATATTGATAAAAATCACCATAATCCATACACAAAAACGATACGTCCATTTGCTTGTAAAACTTCTTCAAATATTCTATATTTAATACATATATTTGAATTCGTATTCAATTTTTCCAAACTATTAAACTTCATCCCCTTTGGGCTGATATCTATAATAGTTATAGATTGGGAATTAATTTCATCAAGGATCAATTCACCTGAAATTGAGTGTTGGAATTTATATCGAAATGCTTCATCTCGTTTATATAGCATAGCACAATTCACCCTCACTAAGAACAGTTATAACATATGTACGGGTCAGAATGTCGAATTGTCGCATGATTTACAAGAAAATCTTTTGTTATGCGAAAGAATTGTCTAATTTTGCGGTTTGCTTTACAAGGAACCATTTTTTTGGGATAATCAATAGCGTTTACCAAATGCACTTTTGGACAAATTTAAATTAGGGGGTAACTCGGTAAATGACATTACATCCATTAAATTTAATAAGCAAGATTGAGGAATTGCGAAAAGAAATGACCGATGTTGCTCTCAAAAAAGGTATTACCAGCAAAGAATCACTTCACATTAGTCAAGAATTAGATGAACTTTTAAATGATTATGAACACTATAAACAAAAGCATAATCAAGAAAAAAAATGAACTTTATTCATAAACTTAAAAGCTATAAACCCGTTTCAACTATAAAATGAAACGGGTTTTATAATTTTTCCTGACAAAATCATATTCATTGTAGTATTCAACTCTTCTTCATAACGCATTACCTTTTTGCGATAAAAGTTTCGATCCGGTCCAGGCCTTCTTTTAGAGTATCCATATCATAAGCATAGGACAACCGTAAAAATCCTTCACCAAATTCAGAAAATGCACTACCAGGTACTAACGCAACTTTAGCTTCCTCTACTAATTGTAATGCCAATGACAAGGAATCTTTTTCCAAATGGCTAATATCTACAAAGAAATAGAACCCTCCGTCTGGTAAGTATGTTTTAATATTCATTGCTTTTAACCTCTGATATACATAGTCTCTTCGTTCATGGTAAACTTTCTTCATTTCTATTGGGTCATGTTGTCCGTTCTTGATAGCTTCTAATGCTCCATGTTGGCTAATGGAAGAAGCACAAGAAACATTATACTGGTGGACTTTCAGTATATGTTTTGCTAACCAGTCGGCTGCAAGAATATAACCAATTCGAAAACCAGTCATAGAATGTGACTTTGAAACACCGTTTATAATGATTACTTTATCTCGAATTTCCTGAAAACGTCCAATTGAATAGTGACTTTGATCATAAACTAATTCCCCATATATTTCATCTGCAATCAAAAAGATATTATACTTTTCAACAACGGATGCAATTTCTGTTAATTCCTCTTTTATAAGTGTTACACCTGTGGGGTTAGATGGATAAGGGATAATGATAGCTTTTGTATTAGGTGTAATCGACGCCTCTATTAAGTCAGCAGTTAATTTGAAATTGGATTGACGCGTATCAATAAAGGTAGGTTTTCCTCCTGCTAATTTAACTAATGGTTCATAACCAGGATAAACAGGGCCAGGTAAGAGTACTTCATCACCTTTCATTAAAATAGTTCTTAATGTGATATCAATAGCTTGTGATGCACCGACTGTAACAATGATTTCGTTGTCGGGATTATACTCTATTTGATAATTCTTTTTTATATATGAAGCTATTGCCTTTCTTAAAGCCCAAATACCTGCATTATGTGTGTAAGTTGTTTGATTTTGATCTATTGCTTCCTTTGTCTTTTCCTTAACATGGGAGGGGGTGGGAAAATCCGGTTGACCAATTGTTAATGAAAGGATATCGGCTTTATTTCCTACCATATTAAAAAACTGTCTAATGCCTGATATTTCAATATTTTTAACTTGCTCATTGATAAATGATTCCAAAATGTATACCTCCTTCAATTCCTCTTATAACTAGTACAAAGTTTGGAGATAATAGTACTAATCACAAAAAGCTAGCATTATTTTATCATAAAATGAATAGGAGGGACACAGAATGGCTGAAGAGATTTGGAAAGAGATGGTAAGAGTTAGTGATTTTCTTTTATTAACCATGCAGACTGAATTATTTTTTGTACTTTATATAGTCCTTGGATTAATTATTATGTATTATTTATTTCAACCTTTTATTAAGTTCGTTATCACATTAGAGTGGAATACATTACTAACCTATATGTTTGTTATTTTATTAATGTTCCTGATTATATCTGCATTTATGGATATACCGGATTGGAGATATGTCCTGTATGGTGTTTTGATCTTCTCTATTATCATAAGTATAAAGAGAAGTTTCACTATACTGAAAAAAAATCAACCTTATTCAAACTAAATTATATAGTTAGCCTATTTACAGAAATTAAAACAGGAAGATTAGTATCTTCCTGTTTTTGATAGGGAATTATTATCGACGTTTTCTTTTGTGATAGAAAGGGGATAAAGAAGAGGTTTGCTGTGAAAAGTGTTTATAGTTAGGGTTGCGTTTGTTTTTTGTCTTTGGACTTGACCAATTTAAATAGGAATATAGGGTCGCTTTAGCCTTATTTAATGAAAGAGTAGGCTTTTGATTTCGATAGCTTTCATCTAATTGGCCAAGGTGGGGTAATGACTCCATATCTTCTTTCATAGGAGGTGTGTGAAAGTAATAATTCCCGACTTGAACCAGTAAAACGGAATGTTGTCGACTTTGTTTTGGGTTTTTGGAATAATGCAAACCAACTTTTATGGCCTTATTTTCCTTGATGAGTTTTTTCATCGTTTCGTTTTTTAAGCGATATAAGTGAGTGGGATCAGGCGCGGTCTTTGCATGTCGATTGACAATAAATAAAGCTTGTCCTAATTTTTCAATCGCTTCAGAAGAATCTTTCATTCATGCACCTTCTTTCAAGAATTTCCATACCATAATTAAAAGTAGAAGGAGACTTAAATCCTTCTACTTGTTACTTTAATTCATTGATTGGATATCTTCAACTATTTTTTGCATATTGTCTGCTTTACTTCCATCATATCGCTTTATAGCATTACCATCCGGTGAAACTAAATAGAATGAATTGACATGAGCTACTTGATCACTATTGTCTGGGTTTTCTACAAATGCTTTGAAAGAATTATTGGCAAATTGTTTGATTTCTTCATCCGTGTACCCTGTAAGTGCATTCCAATTATCAAATGTGCCACCACGTTCTTCAATATATTCTTTTAAGATTTCTGGGGAGTCATTTGTAGGATCAACACTAAATGAAACTAGTTCAGCATCAATATTTTCTTCCTCTAAAAGACCCTGTAGTCGAGCCATATTGGCTGTCATTGAAGGACAGATCGTATCACAATTAGTGAATATCATATCAGCTACCCAAAATTTACCATCTAATTCAGATTTTGAAAGGTCCTCGCCATCTTGATTAGTAAATGTAAAATCTTCTACTTCAATGGAAAAGTCACCTTCATATTTATTTGAATCACCATTTAATATATTACCTGCACAACCAGCTAAAAGGAGTGCCATAAACAATATAAGTACTGCATTACGTTTCATACTTTCACCTCATTTATGATTTCTTTAATTGATACACCGTAATCTCAGGTTTACAGAAAAATCGGTACGGTAATCTTGTAGTTCCTATACCACGACTCACGAACAGTTGCAATGGGTAACTACCGATTTCATACTTTCCTTCTACGTATTTCTGTGCTAAGTGTGGAGTGTAAATATAGCCTATAAAAGGTATTTGAACTTGCCCACCGTGACTATGTCCAGATAACTGAATATCAATCGGGTAGTCTTTTGTTATATCTGCATAATCTGGTTCATGTGCTAGCAATATGGTCAATTGCTCATTACTAATCCCAGCTATAGCTTCTTCAATATCAGGTCTACCTAATAATACATCATCTATACCTGCCAGATAAATCATATCACCATTTTTGTCAATCTGTCTGTGTCCATTTTGTAACAATTCGAAACCACTCTGTTGGAAAACATCCTTTAAAATATCCGTTCCATAACCACCATGATCGTGGTTACCGTATATCCAAAACTTTCCGTCTCTTGCTTTTAGTCTACCTAAGATTGATATTAATCTCTCATCGATCTGATATGTACGTGGGTTGTCGATTAAATCTCCAGTAAATACGATCATGTCCGGCTCTAATTGATTCATTTTATCTATTAATTCTTCTAGCTGGTCAATTGTATATTGGAAACCAATATGAGTATCTGTAAATTGTAATATTTTGTATCCTTCAAAAGCGGAAGGGGTTTTTGATGAATGGATATCAATATAGTGTACATCCAACATGTTTGGTTCGATTTCTCTTGCATAATAATAGGTACCACCACTAAGTCCGAATAGTGTAATGATACCACCAAATAATCGTTTTAAAAAAGTTCTACGCTTCATACAGTATAAATGCCCTTTCCATTAAATCCGTAATATATGTGTTTCATTATAGCATGGTGTGAAGTAAATATGATATCCATGCGGTAGATTACACAAATTTTTAAAATTTATGTTAAAATAGTGTAGGTGATGTCATAATAGCTCCTTCACCAAAGAGAAAAGGAGTGACCCATATGTCTAGCGTACTAAAAAAATCATTAATTGATTTGACTGTTGAGGATTTGATGATACCAGCAGAAAAGGTGGCACATGTTCAAGTTGGTAATCCTGTAGAACATGCTTTACTTGTATTAGTTGAATCTGGTTATTCGTCTGTTCCTGTATTGGACTTAGACTATAAATTTAAGGGTACGATTGCCAAAACACCGATCTTAAAAAGTGTGATGGGAATGGAACGATTCGAGATGGAAAAATTAGCAGAGACAAAAGTAGAAGCTGTTATGCAAGCTGAACAACCAACTTTAACCATGGATACTGATTTTTTAACGTGTCTAAAAGTCGTCATTAATCATGCTTTTGCATGTGTTGTTGATGATGAGGGGTATTTTCTCGGTATATTAACGAGACGTGCTATTTTAAAAGAGGTTAATAAATCAATGTATACGATGAAATAATACTTGTAAAAGTAAATTATTTTTTGTTACATTTATAAAAACAACAAATATTGGAGGAAGAAAACGATGAAGCAAATGGATGCACATGAGATTATTTCATTTATTTCAAACAGTAAGAAATCAACACCTGTCAAAGTGTATGTGAAAGGTACAGGTTTGGATACAATCGAAGCAACAGGTTCAATCCAGACTTTCTTAAACGAATCAAATGGAGTTATTTTTGGTGAATGGAAGGAAGTAAAAGAATTACTTGATACATATAGTGATAAAATTACCGATCATGTAGTGGAAAATGATCGTCGTAATTCAGCTATCCCACTATTAGATATGAAAGATATTAATGCTCGTATTGAGCCAGGTGCGATTATTCGTGAACAAGTGGAAATCGGTGATGGTGCCGTTATTATGTTTGGTGCGATGATCAATATCGGTTCTGTAATTGGAGAAGGAACAATGATCGATATGAATGCATCATTAGGTGGGCGTGCAACAGTAGGTAAGAATTGCCACGTTGGAGCTGGTGCGGTATTAGCGGGTGTTATTGAGCCACCTTCAGCACAACCGGTAATTATTGAAGATGGCGTTGTAATTGGTGCGAACGCAGTAGTGCTTGAAGGTGTTCGTGTTGGTGAAGGAGCAGTTGTTGCAGCTGGTGCGATTGTTACGAAGGATGTACCACCAAATACTGTAGTAGCTGGTACTCCAGCAAAAGTAATTAAAGAGATTGATGATCAAACAAAATCAAAAACAGAAATTATGGAAGCATTACGAAAATTGGATGATTAATAATTGAGTGATAAGACAGGGTCATGTGGATCCTGTCTTTTTCTAAGAAGAGAATGTAAAATGGTTCGTAATAGATAAACTTCGAAGTAACTTTTGCGAGGATTTGCCTTCTTCCGTTCTAAATTTTGATAAGATTTGGCATACGCTTCGGCAGAATACTGCGCTTACCGTGGGCTCGGTTTCAGCTAACTTTGTGAAGGAAAACACTTCACAAAGTGGACCTTCAGCTCTCGCTGTCCCACAGAAGTCTTCGTATTCCGCCTCCGCTAAAAGTGACGTTCTGATTGTTGCAAGAAGCGATCCTTTGAAAATTTATTCAATGGATTTCCTTTTACTTAACTAAAGAATTATACCAAGCTGTGGAAAAATGCGACACTCTTAGGGAACCAGAGCAAGCTGAAGCCGTGCCCCTGTATAGGGAATATTTTTCCGGAGCGACGAATCAAGCACTCATCTCTAATCAGAATGGGAGGAAGCTACACTAAGACAAATTTTTACAAGTTCGTCAGTTTTTATCTAGTATGAATAATGGAAAAGGGGTAAGTTTTTTGATGAATAAGGATCAGTTAGTGGCAATTAGACGTTCTTTGCACAAGATACCTGAGCTTGGTTTTCAGGAATATAAAACACAAGCATACTTACTAGAAATAATTAAAAAAATGAATCGATCGAATATAGAAATTACAAAATGGAAAACTGGATTATTCGTTTTTGTAAAAGGTGAAAACCCGAAGAAAACGATTGGTTACCGTACTGACATAGATGGTTTGCCAATTACAGAAGAAACAGGATTCTTATTTAAGTCACTACATTCTGGTCAAATGCATGCATGTGGACATGATTTACATATGACAATTGCATTGGGAGTCCTCGATGAGATAAGTGCTAATCCAATTAATGATAATGTCTTGTTTATTTTCCAACCAGCAGAAGAGGGACCTGGTGGGGCGGAACCTATGCTTTCATCTGATACGTTTAAACAATGGAATGTAGACCGTATTTTTGCATTACATATAGCACCTGAACTACCAGTCGGAACGGTATCAAGTAGAGATGGGATCCTATTTGCTAATACAAGTGAATTATTTCTTGATTTTACTGGCAAAGGTGGACATGCTGCATACCCACATTTAACAAAAGATATGATCATTACAGCTAGTAGTTTTGTTACACAATTACAACAAATTATTTCAAGAAAAATAGATCCATTAGATAGTGGTGTGATCACTATTGGTAAAATGACTGCTGGTACTGTTCAAAATATTATTGCAGAAACTGCTCGTCTGGAAGGAACCATCCGTACGTTACAACCGGAAACAATGACGATTATAAAAAATGAGCTAGAAAATATCATTAAAGGTTTTGAAATTGCCCATGATTGTACGATTGAAGTAGATTATGGTGCGATGTATTATCAAGTGAACAATGATAAAATATATGTCGATAAATTTGCTGAAGCTGTTCAAAAGGAAGGAATTCAGTTTATAGAAGCAAATGCGGCGATGACTGGTGAAGATTTTGGATATTTCTTGAAGGAAATACCAGGTTTTATGTTTTGGTTAGGAGTAGATTCTCCGTACGGATTGCATCATAGTAAACTAAACCCGAACGAAGATGCAATAGAAATAGGTATCAAAGCCGTAACAGCAACGATGAAAGAGATTTAGGTAGTAATGAAACGACAATGCTCAAACTAAAATCTTTGCGATTTATTGATGTAATCCATCTCAAAATTCATAAACTGCGAAGTACCTTTCATGTCGATTTTGATTTTGCTTTCTTCACTTGTTCGCAGTTTTATCTACCTATAGGCTCGATATTGATATTGGAGAACGGATGAATAGAAAAACTCACTCTGATAAGCGAGTGAGTTTTTTGTTTAATTATTCTTTTGTACATACACTTGATGAGGGAATGGGATTTCGATATTGTTTTCATCAAATGCTTCTTTAATACGTTTACGAATATCTCTTTCTGCGCTCCATTGTTCCATATTTTCCGTTTTACCAATGATGCGTAATACAACCTCACTAGAACCGAAGGCTTGTACACCTAATACATCAGGACCCTCTGTAAAACGAGAATCTGTTTGGAATTCTTCACAAACACTTTTTAATACAGCCATTGCTTGATCTATATTGTCATCATAACTAATTCCAATATCGACTAGTGCACGCATATTTCCTCTAGAGTGGTTACTGACACCTGCAATTTCTCTGTTCGGTACGTAGTGTAGGGTACCATTAAATCCACGAATTTTTGTAGTTCTTAAACCAACTTCTTCCACAATTCCGTCGTATCCAGCAGCTGTCACATAATCTCCGACATCGATCTGTTTTTCCAATAAGATAAAAAATCCAGTTACAATGTCGCTTACTAATCCTTGGGCACCAAAGCCGATCGCTAAACCTACAACCCCTGCACCAGCAAGGAGAGGACCAATTGGTTGTTCAATAATGCCGAAAAACATAACGACAAAGATAAAAATTAAAACATAAGAAAAAGCATTTAATAGTAATTTTTCTAATGTTTGTATTCTTGCTTCCGATACATTTTGTCTGGTACTCGATTTATTAAGAGCTGCAGATATTAATTTCTTGGCGATTGGAGAAATAATAAGTAATGCAATGATAAGTATTAATATTTGGATACCATAATAGATAACATTCTCTAATATGTAACTCCAATCAATCTGTAATCCATCTTCAAACATAATTTGCCTCCTCTAATGATGATTAATTCTATCATATAAAAATGTAAATCAACACGCAAATAAAAAATCAACACTTTTTATTTATAGTGATTAGAAAAACTTAGCTTATCGCCAAGTCCTTGTGGCGAAAGCCTTCGTTTTACTTATACTATCATCCTTAGAAATATATATAGTCTTATAGTGTAAAAAAATCAAAAAAAATTTCAGAAAATAAGTCGAAAAGGTGGAAATTTATTTCGGATGCCGTTATATTTATACATACGTAAAAAAATAGGGGGTGCAAACAAGATGGAAACATTTCAAAAATTGAAAAACTTTTATTGGCCTTTTAAAAAATACTTTTTCTTATCGGTACTTTTTGTAATGATTGTAGCAGGTATTACGGTAGTATATCCTATCATTTTACAGATAACGATTGATGACGTGGTTATACCTGGAAACTATCAATTGGTTCCGTTCCTGGCAATTGGATTTATATTGATCATGTTGGTGAAAGGGGTTTCGAACTTTCTACAACAATACTTAGGTGACTTATTCGGAGTAAAATCTGTTTACACTTTACGAGATGAATTGTATAAGAAATTGCAAAGGCTTTCTTTTACTTACTATGACAATGCTCGTACTGGTGATTTAATGTCGAGGTTAACAATGGATGTAGAAGGTTTCCGCTTTTTCTTAGCTGCAGGTTTTCGTGAATTAATCAGAGTATCATTATTAATAGTGATCAGTTTGGGGGTAATGTTTTATTATTCTGTACCGTTAGCATTGGTAACAATGGCTGCTATGCCATTCTTAGCTGTTGTGGTTTATCGCTTTGATAAGAAGGTACACCCGGCATTCCGAAGTATCAGAAAATCATTAGGGCGATTAAATACTCGTATTCAAGAGAACGTTAGTGGTATGAATACGGTTAAATCTTTATCTAAGGAAAATTTTGAGATAGAGCGATTTACATCAAATAACGCTAACTACAAAGAAGTAAATATTTTTACTTCTAACATTTGGTCGAGATATTTTCCGTTAATGGAGTTTATCGGAAATATTAGTATGGTAGCGTTGTTAATTTATGGTGGCTATTTAGTTATTAATGGCTCTATACAGCTAGGTGAGTTGGTTGCTTTCTTTAGTTTAGTCACATATATTTTGGGGCCATTAATGCATTTAGGTTTTATTGTGAACCAATTTTCACAGGCAAAAGCATCTGGTGAACGACTGCTGGAAATTCTTGAAGCTAAAGAAGATATAGTTGAAGAAGAAGATCCAATTGTTCCAGAGCGCATTAAAGGTCATGTTACTTTTAACAACGTTTCTTTAACGTATACAGAAGATGATGATTCTGCATTAAAAAATATTTCATTTGATGCACCACCAGGAAAAGTTGTTGGCCTAATTGGTCCAACTGGTGCTGGAAAAACAAGTATTACACAGTTGATTACCAGATTTTATGAACCAGAAGAAGGAGAGGTATTAATTGATGGTAAACCGACTAGCTCCTATTCTATAAAATGGTTACGAAAACATATCGGGTTTGTATTGCAAGAGTCTTTTTTATTCTCTACAACAATTAGAGAGAATATTGCCTATGGTAATCCAGACGCATCCATGGAGGAAATAGTTGCTGCTGCTAAGCGAGCGCAAGCGCATGATTTTATCATGGAAATGCCAAATGGATATGATACGTTACTTGGGGAACGTGGTATGGGACTATCAGGAGGGCAAAAGCAAAGAATTGCGATCGCTCGTGCAATTTTAATTGATCCGAGTATTTTAGTATTAGATGATGCAACATCAGCAGTAGATATGGAAACTGAATTTCAAATTCAAAAAGCACTGAAAGAAGTTATGGATGGTAGGACGACATTTATTATCGCGCATAGAATTTCTTCATTAAAACATGCAGATGAGATTCTTGTATTAGAAGAAGGAGAAATCAAAGAACGAGGTACACACGAGCAGTTAATTAAACAGAATGGAGCATATCATCGTATTTACGATATTCAATATCAAGATCGAGACAGTATTATGCAATCTGTTGAATAGAAGGAGGGAGTCAAAATGGCTAAGTCGATGACAGCAAAAGAAATGAAAAAAGATAGTCCCCATTTGAATCGTTTTTATTATCCACTAGATCAGGCGGTGGAAAAGCCTTTTAACTGGAAACAAATGTGGCGACTGCTTGTATATTTAAAGCCATATGCAAAAACGCTAATGCCAGCTGCAATAGTGGCGATGCTTGTATCTACGATTGTCAGATTAATTGTACCTGTAATTATCGGTACATGGGTTATTGATAGGGCAATTGGAGATCAAAATGTTAGTTTACTTACGTATCTAATTATAGGAATTTCAGTATTATATTTATTAAGTTATGCGGCAAATACCTATCGAATTAAATGGGTAAATATTTTAGGTCAACGTGTTATTCATGATTTGCGTAAGAGCTTATTTTCACACGTTCAACGTTTATCTCACAATTTTTTTGATAAGAGATCTGCAGGGTCTATCCTGGTACGGATATTGAACGATGTTAACTCTTTACAAGAATTATTTACGAACGGGATTATCAATTTGTTAATGGATGTTGTTATGCTGTCAGGTATTATTGTCATCCTGTTTGTGTTAAGTCCACCATTAGCGTTAGCCGTTCTATTTATTCTACCAATCATGTTCTTTATTTCTACTAAATTAAGAAGAAAAATCCGTCGCTCTTGGCAAGATGTACGTATCCAAAAATCACGTCTGAATTCACACTTGAATGAAAGTATGCAAGGAATTCGTATTACACAATCTTTCTCCCAAGAAAAAGAAAATACAGAGTTCTTTAATGGTGTGAACACAGATAACTATGAAAAAGAACGAATAGCCATGAAGAAGAGTGCTTATTTTGGTCCTTTTGTAGAGATGAGTAACGCGATTGGTACGGTGATCTTAATTTCATATGGTGCACATCTCATCATTACAGGAAATATCGAAATTGGTGTGTTTGTATCTTTTGCTTTCTATTTAGGCATGTTTTGGGAACCTATTTCTCGTTTAGGACAGATTTATAATCAATTATTGGTAGCAATGGCTTCTTCAGAACGTATTTTTGAATTTTTAGATGAACAACCAAATGTTGAAGAGAAAAAGAACGCAAAAGCTTTTCGGGATATGAAGGGGCACATCGTATTTGATAAAGTACAATTTTCCTATGATGAAGACCGTGTAGCATTACATGAAATTTCATTGGAAATGAAACAAGGTCAGACGGTTGCGTTAGTTGGTCATACTGGGTCTGGTAAGTCGACAATTGCTAATTTAATCAGTCGTTTTTATGATCCAACCAATGGTACAGTCAAGATTGACGGACATGATCTTCGTGATATGCGATTGGACAGTTTACGTACGAATATATCAGTTGTATTGCAAGATACCTTTATTTTCTCAGGTACCATTATGGAAAATATTCGTTTTGGTCGTCCAGAGGCAACGGATGAAGAAGTAAAAGAAGCTGCCAAAGTCGTTGGAGCAGATGACTTTATTAAAAGATTATCAAATGGATATCATACTGAAGTAGAAGAGCGGGGGAATATCTTGTCCGCTGGTGAAAGGCAGTTGTTATCTTTCGCACGTGCGTTATTAGCTGATCCTAGGATTTTAATATTAGATGAAGCGACAGCTAGTATTGACACGGAAACAGAAGTGAAAATTCAAAAAGCCCTACGAAAATTGCTCGAAGGACGTACTGCAATAATGATTGCACACCGTTTGTCTACTATTAGAGAAGCAGATAATATTATCGTTTTAGAGCATGGTCGCATTTTAGAACAAGGTAGTCATGATGAGTTAATGAAGAAAAAAGGTGAGTACTATGATCTTGTTAAGTCACAATTTGATATGTTAGATGCGCTATAATTTACTGGAACCAGATATTAAATCTGGTTTCTTTTTTGTTTCAATGTGATAAAATAAGTATGATTATAAGTGTTGGAGGAGTTTATATGAAACGTGAATTTGCAGTAATTGGTTTAGGACGTTTTGGTGGAAGTATCTGCAGAGAGTTAAGTGCTGATGGGATGGATGTATTAGCGATCGATATTCAAGAGGACAAAGTAAAAGAATTCAAGAATATTGCAGCACATGCAGTAATTGCAGATACAACGGATGAGAATGTGTTAAAAGAATTAGGAATCCGCAACATTGACCATGTTATTGTCGCGATTGGTGATGATATTCAAGCAAGTATTCTTAGCACTTTAATGTTAAAAGAGTTAGGAATAAATAAAATAACGGTTAAAGCTCAAAATGATTATCATGAAAAAGTTTTAAATAAAATTGGTGCTGATCATGTTGTACATCCCGAGCGTGATATGGGTAAACGTATTGCACATAGTATCATTTCTACCAATATTTTAGATCATCTCGAGTTATCTGATGACCATAGTATTGTTGAGGTAAAAGCAGGGGATAAAATGGATGGAAAAACGTTGCTTGAATTAGATATTCGTGCTCAATATGGCTGTAACGTTGTCGCAATTAAAGAAGCAGATGAGAAAGGTATTAATGTCTCTCCAATGGCAACACAAAAAATTGAGCGAGATGATATCCTTATTGTAATTGGAGCGGATAAAGACATATCCCGATTTGAAAAACAATTAGTCGTAGAAGATTAAGTACAGTAGATTAACCATTATTGTTACATATCTGAATCGATGTTATCCCATTTAATACATTTAAAACCCGTTTCAATTATTATAATTGAAACGGGTTTGGTTTATCTGTACTAGTTTAATTATTTTATACTTCCATAATAATTGGTAAGATCATTGGACGACGTTTTGTTTTATCATAAAGGAATGGTGCGATTGTATCATTAATTTCATTTTTGATTTCAGACCACTGAGTAGTCCGGCGTTCCATTACCTTATTTAAGTGTTTGGATACAAGCTTTTGAGCCTCGTTAATTAAGTCTTCAGATTCTCGCATATAGACAAATCCACGTGATATAATGTCTGGACCTGATGCGATTTGAAACTCTTTCATATTGATACTTACGACAACGATAACTAGTCCTTCTTCGGAAAGGATACGTCGATCACGTAATACAATATTACCAATATCTCCAATTCCACTACCGTCTACATAGACTGAGCCAGAAGGAATTTTACCAGCAATCGCAGCACTATCTTTTCCTAATGCTAATACTTCTCCATTGTCCATAATAAAGCTATTCTTAGGTGGGATACCACAGCTATCTGCCAATTTCGTATGTTCTTTCAACATACGATACTCTCCATGGATAGGCATGAAATATTTAGGTTGAATAAGACGTAGCATTAATTTTTGTTCTTGTTGACCACCGTGACCCGAGGTATGGATATCATTAAGTGGTCCATGAATAACTTCAGCACCGGCACGGTACAATTGATTAATAATTCTACTAACACTTAATGTATTCCCAGGGATTGGTGAAGAAGAGAATACAACTGTGTCACCAGGTATAATCTGAATTTGACGGTGTGTACCGTTCGCAACTCTAGATAATGCAGCCATTGGTTCTCCTTGTGAACCGGTACAAAGGATCGTCACTTCGTTAGCGGGAAGTTGGTTTATCTGATTTGGTTCGATAAACGTATTTTTAGGAGCGCGAATATATCCGAGCTCTTGTCCAATCTTAATGGAGCCTTCCATGCTTCGTCCGAATACAGCAACTTTACGGTTATGTTTAACGGCTGCTTCAACGACTTGCTGCAAGCGGTGAATGTTTGAAGCGAAAGTAGCAAAAATTAATCTGCCATCCACTCTTGAGAAAATATCATTAATGCTGTCACCAACTACACGTTCTGATAATGTAAATCCAGGAACTTCACTGTTTGTACTGTCTGATAATAAGCAAAGAACGCCTTCTTTACCGATTTCAGCCATTTTTGCCAAGTTGGCAGGTTCTCCAACTGGTGTGAAATCAAATTTAAAGTCTCCAGTATGAACAATATTTCCTGGAGGTGTTTTTACAACAATACCATAAGAATCGGGAATACTATGTGTCGTTCGGAAGAAGGACACAGCTGTTTTTCTAAACTTTATTACATCATCTTCTTGGAAGGTGTGTAATTTAGTCTTGCGTAATAATCCATGTTCATCCAATTTATTTCGAATAAGTCCAACTGCTAATTTACCAGCATAAATAGGCACATTTATTTCACGTAGTAAATAAGGTAGCCCACCAATATGGTCTTCGTGACCATGTGTGATGAATAAACCTTTTATTTTATCTTGGTTTTGCACAAGGTAGGTGTAATCAGGAATGACATAATCAATTCCTAATAGTTCATCTTCAGGAAATTTTATTCCTGCATCGATAAGGATGATTTCGTCTTGGAATTGAACACCATAAGTGTTTTTACCAATTTCACCCAAACCACCAAGAGCAAAAACTGCTGTTTGGTCATTTTTTACAAATTTCATATACTAAGCAGTCTCCACTTTGAAAAAAGGTGATTGTTGTTCATATTGTAAATGTGCCTCACTTAACAATTGGATGAATTCAATATTGATTTGCTTTTCTTTTAAAGAGTCACGAACTTCTCTTTCAGAAGTAGCTTCGATATATAAGCTCTTTGTATGTTCACGTACAGGTATTTCTGATGCGTTTTCTTGGTAAAGTACTTTATAGATCATGTTATCTCTCCTTATAGTTGTTATTTGCGTTTCGATTCTATGGTTTGTTTTGAATGCTTATAAATATCATCAGAACGATTAATGGTAGTTGGTACACGTTTTCTCCGTAAAGCTTCCCGCAAGCGTCGTTTTAATTTTTCTCTTAAACGTTTTAACATAGTACTGCTCAACTCCTTCCTATCTATATAGAAAAGAAAAGCAAGTATTCAACGAACCGATCCAATCCCTATTACTATATAGTATAGTATGAATTTCTAAAATTTGAAACAAAAAAGGCTAAAATAAATGAATTATTTTCTAAATCACCTTTATTATGGTTTTCGAGTATCAATAGCTTTCCTTAGTTTTAACTGCGGAGAATATACTTATGCATTTTCTTCATGGTATAATCATTGATGGTTATTTTTATATTACATATATAGAGGAGAATGAAAGTGGGACAAAAAGTTGTATTTCTTGATATTGACGGGACAATCTTAAATCATGATAAACAAATTCCAGTTGCAACAAAAGAAGCGGTGAAACAACTACATGATTCTGGTGTGATTGTATCAATTGCTACTGGACGTGCACCATTTATGTTTCAAGATATTCTAAAAGAATTAAATATTCAATCGTATATCAGTTTTAATGGTCAATATGCTGTATACAATGGAGAGGTTGTTTATCAACATCCAATCGATTCTGAACAAATTGAAGAATTGACTGCATATAGTGTTAATCATCAACATCCGCTTGTTTATCAAAGTATTGATGACATGAAGTCATCTGTAAGTAACCATCCGCATATTGAACAAGGAATTGGAAGCTTAAAACGAAGTCATCCTTTAGAAGATACAGAATATTACAAAAAGCAAGAGATTTTTCAAGTTTTATTATTTAACGAAGAAAAAGAACAAAAAGTTTATGAAGAGGTGTTTCAACAGTTGAAATTTGTTAGATGGCATCCCGTTTCTTGTGATGTAATGCCGAAGATTGGATCAAAAGCACACGGTATTGAAAAATTTATTGAGGCACTGGATTTAAATTGGGAAGATACCTATGCATTTGGTGATGGACTAAATGATTTAGAAATGATATCTAAAGTACATACAGGCGTTGCGATGGGGAATAGTGTACAAGAAGTCAAAAAAGCAGCAACCCTTGTCACTGATGATGTAGATCAAAACGGCTTAAGCAACGCCATGAGGAAATTATCGTTGATTAAATAAAATATGCGTTTAGGGAACTTCTTGAAATAACTCCCTAGCTCCCTTGCACCGAGGAAGCCTACTACGAAGCGTTACTAGAAGACGCTGGTGCATCACGCGAGTTGCTGATCCCACAGGAGGGTCGCATTTTTTCACAGCTCTGTATGGCGCTTTGTGTTTAAGATAGAAGAAATTAAATGAATTTTTCCAAAGGTTGTCCTCTTTCAAGAATCAGAAAAATAGAACCAGCGGAGTATTCTACTGGAGTGGTATTACAGCACTCACCTTACATTAAAATGGACGAGAGTAAATCTGAATTTTAACTAGTTCGCAGTTTTTATCTGTTGGGAGAAGGAGGACAAGGCAATTTTTTTGTTTTAATTCTGAAGCTATAGGGAGTAATAATAAGATCCCGTTTCAATTTTGTTGAAACGGGATGCTAATGTTCGAAGGTATTTTTATTTTAGGATATTATTGGTCACACGGCTTAGCATTTTCCGGAACTGCAAAGGGATCCTGTTTATTAATACGGTCATAAAACATCACACCATTTAAATGATCAATTTCATGCTGGAACACAATCGCAGCATATCCCCTTAATTTTATCTTCACTTCATTTCCTTCTAAGTCAGTAGCTTTTATAGTAACCTTTTGATAGCGTGGCACATACCCAGGTACTTCTCTATCAACGGATAAACATCCTTCACCGCCAGACAAAAATGTTTCTGCTACTGAATGGCTGATAATTTTAGGGTTAAATAATCCATAGCTGTATTCATTCTCATCAAAGTCCTGAAAGTGAACCGCAATCATTCTTTTGGATATTCCGATTTGAGGAGCGGCTAAACCAACACCTGCCCGTAATTCATACTTTTCAGCGATCTCCTCATCTTGACTATTTTTCAAAAACTGTAACATTTCTTCCAATGTTTCTTTCTCTTCTGCAGTCGGTGGCAGTTCCACTTCTTCAGCCACTTGTGTTAAAACTGAGTTTCCCTCTCTTACTATGTCTTTCATCGTAATCATTGACATACACCTCTTCATAAATATTCGTATTATCTATCATAACGAAAAATGATCAAAAAATATAGAATTCTAATAATCAATTTTAACTTTTGTACAAAAGGTCAGTTATTTTATGTTATAATAAATTGGCTTATAATTATTAATGAAGTTGCTTTAGGAGGATTTAGGGAATATGAGGAGATTATTACTAATCGGCTTTTTGCTTACATTGGTATTGGTGGGGTGTAGTGGAGAATCTACCGCTAATGACATGTATGACCACTTAGAAGAAACCGTAGAATTAGAACGAACATTTGTTGAACAACAAGAACCATTTACAGCTCTAGAAGAAGAAGAACAGGAACTATATAATCAAATTATCGAATTGACAGCTGATGAAATGGATGAAATTACATCATTGTCTGAACAAGCAATTGAGACTATTGAAAGTCGCAAAGAATTACTTCAAACTGAATTAGAAAGTATGCAAGAAGCAGAACAAGAATTTTCCCAAGTTAAAGAGTATATTGATGAATTGGATGAAGAGCCTAAACAAATAGCTGAAGAAATGATCCAAACGATGGACCAACGTTACGAAGTTTACCAACAATTAAATGATGCCTACTTAGCATCTTTAGACCAAGATAAAATGTTATATGAGTTATTCATGGACGAAGAACTAACAGAAGAAGATCTTCGTGACCAGATAGATACGGTGAATCAATCATATGATGATGTGATGGAAACTAATACGGAATTTAATGAATTGACGGATACATATAATCAGCTTAAAGAAGACTTTTATAAAGCAGCTGATTTAAATGTCGTATATGAGTAAAGCTTTCGATTTAATCGAAAGCTTTTTTTAATGATATTTTTAAGGTAATAATAATAGTACAGTTGAAAAAAGATAATGAAACAGATCTTAATAAAGCGCTTTAATTAATATTGGAATACCATTTTAGATGGATTATATAAATTTATAATTAAATCTTGCAAAGTGTTTGACCAACTGTCTTCAATAAGCTAAACTATACATGAGTAAAAATTGTACCAGTACTTTAAGTCGATTCTTATGTAACAGTTTATTTATTACATAGGTTGATTATTTTTTGTTCTAAAGGGTATAGCAATAATAATGACTTTGGTACAGATTTTTTAATCTTTTGGGAAAGCTAATTTTGATAAATTTAAATTAGGGATTGAGAAAGGAAGAGGTGAATTCTTTTGAAACGTACTTTAGAAAATATTGAAGAGCAGTTTGAAACGTTTCAAATTCTGAATGAAGAAGGTAAAATTGTTAATGAAGATGCAATGCCTGATCTTTCAGATGAAGAACTAAAGGAAATTATGTTTCGAATGGTGTATACAAGAATTCTTGATCAACGTTCGATTGCGTTAAACCGACAAGGACGTTTAGGTTTCTATGCACCGACTGCAGGACAAGAAGCATCACAATTAGGAACACAGTTTGCACTTGAAAAGGAAGACTTTATCTTACCAGGTTATCGTGATGTACCACAGTTAATCTGGCATGGACTTCCATTATATCAAGCATTCTTATTCTCTCGTGGTCATTACCATGGGAACCAAATGCCTGAAGGTGTTAATGCTTTAAGCCCACAAATTATCATTGGTGCCCAATATACACAAGCAGCAGGTGTGGCGTTAGGTATGAAAAAACGTGGTAAAAAGTCAGTAGCTATTACTTACACTGGTGATGGTGGTACTTCTCAAGGTGATTTTTATGAAGGAATTAACTTTGCGGGTGCTTATCAAGCTCCAGCTATTTTTGTTGTGCAAAATAACCGTTTTGCTATCTCGGTACCAGTTGAAAAACAAACTGCTGCTGATACATTAGCTCAAAAAGCGGTTGCTGCGGGTATCGAAGGAATCCAAGTAGATGGTATGGATGTTCTTGCTGTTTATGCCGCAACAAAAGATGCGAGAGAGCGTGCTGTTAATGGAGAAGGTCCTAGTTTGATTGAAACTTTAACATATCGTTATGGTCCTCACACAATGGCAGGTGACGATCCTACTCGTTATCGTACGGAAGAAATGGATAACGAATGGGAGAAGAAGGATCCAATCGTTCGTTTCCGTAAATTCCTAGAAGAAAAAGGTTTATGGTCTGAAGAAGAAGAAAACGAAGTAATCGAAAAAGCTAAAGAAGAAATTAAAGCGGCAATTAAGAAAACTGATGAACAACCAAAACAAAAAGTTACTGATTTAATCGGTAATATGTATGAAGAACTTCCAGCTCACTTGCAGGAACAAATGGAAGAATACAAAGCAAAGGAGTCGAAGTAAATCATGGCTCAAATGACAATGATCCAAGCAATTACTGATGCTTTAAGAGTAGAATTAAAAAATGATGAAAATGTACTTGTCTTCGGGGAAGACGTTGGCCAAAACGGTGGTGTTTTCCGTGCAACTGAAGGTTTGCAAAAAGAGTTCGGGGAAGATCGTGTATTTGACACTCCTTTAGCTGAATCTGGTATTGCAGGTATGTCACTTGGACTTGCAACTCAAGGCTTCCGTCCAGTACCTGAAATTCAATTCTTTGGTTTCGTATATGAAGCAATGGATGCTATTAATGGTCAAATGGCACGTTTACGTTACCGCTCTGGTAACACTCAAAGTGCACCAGTCACTATTCGTTCACCATTTGGTGGAGGTGTGCATACACCTGAACTTCATGCTGACTCATTAGAAGGACTTATTACACAACAACCAGGTATGAAAGTAGTAATTCCATCTGGTCCTTATGATGCAAAAGGCCTTTTAATTCAGTCGATCCGTGACAATGATCCAGTAGTATTCTTAGAGCACATGAAACTTTACCGTTCATTCCGTGAAGAAGTACCAGAAGAAGATTACACACTAGAATTAGGTAAAGCGAACGTTGTACGTGAAGGAAATGATGTAACTTTAATCGCATATGGTGCAATGGTTCACTCTTCGCTAAAAGCAGCGGAAGAACTAGAAAAAGACGGCATTGATGCAGAAGTAATCGACTTACGCACAGTTATGCCTGTTGATTTTGATACGATCGTTAAATCAGTAGAAAAAACAAACCGTGTAGTTATGGTACAAGAAGCGCAACGTCAAGCAGGTATTGCTTCTTATGTTGTATCTAATGTTCAAGAACGAGCTATACTACACTTAGAAGCACCTATCCTGACAGTGGCTGCTCCTGATACAGTATATGCCTTTACTCAAGCAGAAGAAGTTTGGTTACCAAACTATAACGATATTATCGAGAAAGTAAATAAAGTCATTAATTTCTAAGCAATAAAATCGAGACGGGAGGTCATATGAATGGCTTTTGAATTTAAATTGCCTGATATTGGTGAAGGTATCCATGAAGGTGAAATTGTAAAATGGTTTGTAAAAGCTGGTGAAGAAATCAAAGAAGACGATGTCCTTTGTGAAGTGCAAAATGATAAGGCAGTTGTTGAAATTCCTTCTCCAGTAGAGGGGACGGTTAAAGAAGTACATTTTGATGAAGGTTCCGTTGCGACAGTTGGTGAAACAATTATTACCATCGACGCGGAAGGATATGAAGATGAAGGATCTTCAGATGATGGAGACAAAGCTGAAGCCAAAGATGAACCAAAAGAAGAGAAAAAAGAAGAAGCTAAAGATGACGATGCGGGTAAAGAAGAAAAACAAGAGCCAGCAGCTAAAGACCCGAACAACCGCGTAATTGCGATGCCTTCTGTTCGTAAATATGCACGTGATAACAATGTCAATATTGCAGAAGTACAAGGAACTGGAAAAAATAATCGAGTTCTTAAAGAAGATATAGATGCCTTCTTAAACGGTGATCAAAAAGCGGAAACTACAGCTGCAGATCAAGCAAGTGATGAGCAAGCAACTGCTCCTTCTGTTCCAGAGGGTGAGTTCCCAGAAACTCGTGAGAAGATGAGTGGAATCCGTAAAGCAATTGCTAATGCAATGGTTAACTCTAAGCATAAAGCACCACACGTTACATTACACGATGAAGTTGATGTAACAGAATTGGTAGCACACCGTAAGAAATTCAAACCAATTGCAGCAGAGCAAGAGATCAAACTTACTTATCTACCTTATGTTGTAAAAGCTCTAACATCTGCATTATCTAAATACCCAATTTTAAATGCTTCTATTGATGATGAAACAGATGAAATTGTTAATAAGCATTATTACAATATTGGTATTGCAGCAGATACAGAGAAAGGTCTACTTGTTCCTGTAGTGAAGAATGCAGATTCTAAATCGATTTTTGCAATTTCAAACGAAATTAATGAGCTTGCAGGAAAAGCAAGAGAAGGAAAGCTTGCTCCTAATGAAATGAAGGGTGCTTCTTGTACAATTTCTA
The DNA here is from genome assembly GCF_009650095.1 of Gracilibacillus salitolerans. Taxonomy (GTDB): domain Bacteria; phylum Bacillota; class Bacilli; order Bacillales; family Amphibacillaceae; genus Gracilibacillus; species Gracilibacillus salitolerans. Next base: position 2,204,533 of record NZ_CP045915.1, read on the forward strand.
ATATCGGTTCAGCTGGTGGACAATGGTTTACACCTGTCATCAATTATCCTGAAGCAGCTATTTTAGGAATTGGGCGTATTGCAGAAAAACCAGTTGTACGTGACGGTGAAATTGTTGTTGCGCCTGTACTAGCATTATCATTAAGTTTTGATCACAGAATAGTTGATGGTGCTACTGCACAATTAGCATTAAATCAAATTAAACGTCTGTTAGAAGACCCACAACTAATTATGATGGAGGGGTAAACAAATGGTAGTAGGAGATTTTCCGGTAGAATTAGATACACTTGTAGTTGGGGCTGGTCCTGGGGGATATGTTGCAGCAATTCGTGCAGCACAAACTGGACAAAAAGTAACCATTGTAGAAAAAGGTGCTATTGGTGGTGTATGTCTAAACGTTGGATGTATTCCGTCAAAAGCTTTAATAGAAGCAGGGCATCGTGCAGAACAGGCTCAAGGTGACGATACTTTAGGGATTAAAACAGAAAATGTTTCTGTAGATTTTTCCAAAGTACAAGAATGGAAAGGCTCAGTTGTTAATAAACTAACTAGTGGTGTAGAAGGATTATTAAAAGGAAACAAAGTAGACATCGTTTCCGGTGAAGTGTACTTTGTAGACAAAAATACGGTTAAAGTAATGGATGATAAAAACTCTCAAACATATACATTTAAAAACTGTATTATTGCAACTGGTTCACGTCCGATAGAACTACCTGCTTTTAAATACTCTGATCGTGTACTAGATTCAACAGGCGCACTGAACTTAAAAGAAATTCCGAAAAAACTAGTTGTAATCGGTGGTGGATATGTTGGTACTGAATTAGGTTCAGCATATGCAAACTTCGGTACTGAAGTGACCATCCTTGAAGGATTAAAAGATATCCTTGGTGGCTTTGAAAAACAAATGAGTGCACTTGTTAAGAAGAAACTGAAGAGCAAAGGTGCAACAATTGTAACAGAAGCTATGGCACAAGGTGTGGAAGAGACAAAAGACGGTGTTAAAGTAACATATGAAGCCAATGGTAAGAAAGAAACTGTTGAAGCAGATTACGTACTTGTAACGGTTGGACGTAAACCAAATACAGATGAACTTGGATTAGAGCAAGTTGGTATCGAAATGGAAGATAAAGGTCTTATCAAAATTGATGAGCAATGCCGTACAAATGTAGATAGCATTTATGCGATCGGTGATATCGTTCCTGGACCTCCACTTGCACACAAAGCATCTTACGAAGGTAAAATTGCTGCTGAAGCAATTGCTGGAGAAAATGCGGTAATCGACTATAATGCAATCCCTGCAGTTGTGTTCTCTGACCCAGAATTAGCTACTGTTGGATATTCTGAAGAGGAAGCAAAAGAAGCTGGTTACGATGTAAAAGCATCTAAATTCCCATTTGCAGCTAATGGACGTGCATTGTCCTTGAAAGCATCTGAAGGCTTTATGAAGCTTGTAACACGTAAAGATGATGGCTTAATTATTGGTGCACAAATTGCTGGTCCAAACGCTAGTGATATGATCTCTGAACTTGGTCTTGCTATCGAAGCTGGTATGACAGCAGAAGATCTAGCTCTAACAATCCATGCTCACCCTACCTTAGGTGAGATTACTATGGAAGCAGCAGAAGTTGCAATAGGTACACCAATTCATATTGTAAAATAATAAGTAAACAGTGAGGAGTCTGCCCTGGCAGGCTCTTTTTTAAGACAAAAGAAAATACACATATACTGTGAAGTAATGTGAACATGACCTTGAATTAAAATGACTGCTTTAGACTGCGGAAGCGGACATTTGTTCCGTTATTTGTGACAAAAGTGGCGTTTTTAGGCTGCTTGCGGACATCTATTCCGCTATTCATCGAAATTAACGCTAATTTTTACTGAAAGGAATCAAATAAGGGATTAAATGTCCGCCAACATTGAAAAATGGGGTGATTCCGTCAAATAGCGCACTAAATGTCCGCTCAACAAACAGGGTGGACTGGATTTTGTTTGGTTATCTTTTTAATTTTTGAAATGGAGGAAGTTTCGTTGCTTAAAAAAAGTGTATATTTATTGCTATTAGGAATATTGATCGTTTTGGTCGCATGTGATGATAATGTGAATGACGACGATGAAGTAGCTGATGAAGAAGCTAATACCGAAGAGACATCAACAGATCAAACAGAAAAAGAGGATGAAGTAGAAGTAGAGCCACCGGTTACAGAGGAAAAGGATGATAATAGAACGGAAGATGAAGAAAATAAAGAAGAAGAAACAGTACAAGAAATAACGGAACCATTGTATCAAATCGATGATAATTGGAATGTAGTACCTCTAGAAGAAGGTACGAATGAGAACGTGGTGTTACTTACCATTGATGATGCACCTGACGAAAACGCTTTGGAAATGGCACAGACGTTAAATCAGTTTGATGTACCCGCGATCTTTTTTGTAAATGGTCACTTTTTACAGTCAGATGAAAAAAAAGAAGTCTTAAAACAAATTCATGATATGGGTTTTGCGGTTGGCAACCACACATACAATCATACGCGATTATCTGATGTTGATGAAGATACCCAGAAACAAGAAATCTTAGAATTAAATGAATTAATCGAAGAAATAATTGGTGAGAAGCCGAAGTTTTTCCGTGCACCAAACGGTGTCAATACTGATTATGCAATACAATTAGTGGAAGAGGAAGGAATGCTTCTTATGAATTGGACTTATGGATATGATTGGGAAGCAGATTATCAGAATAAAGAGGCATTAGCTGATATTATGGTCAATACGGAACTATTGTCCAATGGAGCAAATTTATTAATGCATGACCGTGAATGGACTGCAGATGCATTAGAAGATATTGTGAAAGGATTACGAGATAAAGGCTACGAGTTCGCAGACCCTATGACTTTACAAGTACCGGAATAATAGAAACTTTCCAATATTTTATTAATCAAGAATACACCTTCGAATAGAAATGATTGGAAAACTATCTAGAAGGTGTATTTACTTGTTCGAGATAAAGTTAGCTATGGTAATAGAGTATTAATAAAGGTCAACATATGTCTATTGACAAAGTTCAATTAATACCTCACAATTTATTTATTGACCGATAAATAAATAAAATACATAAGGATGATTAAATGGCACCAAAAGAAGATAAAAAAGAAATCATTATTGATAATGCTGTAGCAGTATTTGCAGAAAAGGGCTATTATAAAGCAACAACTGCTACGGTCGCAAAAGCTGCAGGGGTGACTCAGCCATATGTGTTTCATTTTTTTACAAACAAGGAAGAACTATTTAAAGCAGTAATTGATCGTGCTTTCAGTAGAATATATGATACTTTTTCAGAAGTTCAAGCACCTGCTAATACATTAATTGAAACAATGGGGCGGGCGTTTGAACAAATTATTCAGACACACCGTGACGAGGTATTGATGGTTATGCAAGCACATGCAATTGTGGAGCCTGGAATTCGTGAACATGTTAAAAAATTGTTTCTTACTATTTTTGAATCCTTAACATTAAAATTTGAAAATGCAGGTATTCCGGATGCAAAACAGACAGCATCTCAATTTATAGGAACTGGTTTACTCATTACGGTTGCAGAAGTGTTGGATTTACCACAATTATTCCATAAAGATGATCATTTTAAAAAGGAGTAATAAGTCTCCTTTTTTTATTCCAATATTTATTTATCGATAAATAAATATTGGAATAAAAATAAACTATTCGAAAGAAGGGATCATTCATGTTTAAGTTCATGAAGTTTAACCGAATTGAAAAAGAACCGTCAGTAAAGCTGTTTGATGGTGAACGTTGGCTTATTATTACAGGATTAATTGGATTAACACTTTCAATAGGTATTGCCCTTTTTATCTTTTTTCAGGGGCATATTAGGTTACCGGAAGGCGATATGAAGGATGCTTTTTCCTTTAATGCAGCTATTGGTATTTTTATACTATCCATAGCTGCGATTTTACCTCTTGTAAGATTTAGTGATCGAAAAAGGAAGGTGATACGGTGGTTTTTTATCGTGGCTAGTATTTATTCTTATGTCATTGAAACCGTCCAAAACTTTAGAGGAATTAATCCACGATTTTCACGCGTGGGTACGGAAATCGATATTGTTGCTGGAATTTTATTCGGGGTTATTTCTTTAGTGCTTGTAGCTTTAGCTGTCATACTAATGATTCATTTCTTTCGAATAAAATCCCCTTATGAGAGGCCATTATTGATACTGGGGATTCGCTATGCCTTTCTTTCTGTATTTGTAGCCAATATTGCTGGAATATGGATGATTATACTTCAAGATCGGCTTACAGGTGATGCAGGTAACCTGATTGTACTCCATGGTCTAGGCTTCCATGCACTACAAACATTAATTTTGCCTGCTTGGCTTTTAGAGAAGGCGCAGGTGAAAGACCGCATCAAAAACAGACTAATCCATTCAGGCAGTATCGCTTGGTTACTTATGATTTTACTTATCGGGATCCATACTGGATTTGGCCGTTCAGTATTTGAGTTAACCATCTTACCTATCTTTGGAAGTGTATTATTTTTTATTTGGCTTGCTTCAGTCATAAGTGCATTTGTGTTTTTTATTAAACCAAAAAGCGACAACAACTTACCGATAGATCAACCACCTCTTACACAGCAGAATAGGTAGACCAAAGCAGAATGAACTGCCTCTTTGTCAAGTAGACAGGGGCAGTTCATTTTACTCCATTTTCTTATTTGAAAGCTACTCGTTCTTTCAGCACACGAACAGTTGCTAATGTCTCATCCTCTAATCCTTGAACAGGTAAACCTGACTTAATATTTTCGGATATATAGTCTAAATTTTCTTCAGAGATGATCTCACCTGGAATAAAAATGGGTATTCCAGGAGGATAGACCATGATGGATTCTGCACTAATTCTTCCAGCAGACTCTTGTAAAGGTATCACTTCGTATTCTGCATAAAAAGCATCTCTGGGACTAACTGCCAGAATGGGAATTTCCGCTATAGAAACTTTAACTTCTTGTTGATTAGCACTTTTCTCATAATATTGGGATAAGTGTTTTAAAGCATTTATTACATATGATACATCTTCATCGTTATCAGCAGGTGTTAAAATACACAAAATGTTATACATATCAGATAGTTCTACTTCTATTTGATAGTTTTCCCTTAACCAGACTTCTGCATCGTGTCCAGTAATTCCTAAATTTTTCACAGATATAATAATTTTTGTCGGATCATAATCAAAGGTTGCTTCTGTACCTAAAAGTTCTTCTCCAGGGCTATATAAATGAGGGATTTGATTAATTTTGGTTCTTGCAAACTCAGCATATTCTAATGTTTGGGATAACAAATCTGTTCCATGTCGATATAAATATTTCCTCGCTACATCTAGTGATGATAGCAGAATATAAGAAGTAGACGTAGTTGTTAACATCGACATAACTGTTTGAACACGATCGTGATTTACTAGTCCTGCTTTTACGTTTAGTACAGAACTTTGGGTAAGGGAGCCACCAAGTTTATGGACGCTAGTTGCTGCCATATCTGCGCCTGCCTGCATCGCCGATAGTGGAAGTTTATCATGAAAATGAATATGCACGCCATGAGCTTCATCAACTAATACGGGTACATTATATTGATGCGAAATGCTTACAATTTGTTTTAAGTCCGCAGCAATACCAAAATAAGTAGGGTTGATCACAAGTACTGCTTTTGCATCTGGGTGTGCTTGTAATGCTTTAAAGACTGATTTTGGTGTTATTCCATGTGAAATACCAAGTGTATGATCTAATTCTGGGTGAATAAAAATAGGTATCGCACCTGAAAAGATAATAGCGGAGGATACAGATTTATGAATATTTCGCGGTACAATAATTTTATCCCCAGGATTACATACACTAAGAATCATCGTCATAATTGCACCACTTGTTCCTTGTACAGAAAAAAAGGTATGATCAGCTCCAAAAGCTGTAGCAGCTAATTGTTGTGCTTCTTTGATTATACCTCTAGGATGATGCAAATCATCTAATGGTTCTATATTAATTAAATCAATAGCAAGTGCATTATATCCGATAAATTCTTGAAATAGCGGATCCATTCCTTTACCAGCTTTGTGTCCTGGTATATGGAATGCTTTAGGGTTTTTCTTTATATGCTGTAGTAAACCACTAAACAGTGGAGTATCATTCTGATTCATGCTGTGGATTGAGCTCCTTTACCATTTGAAATATAAAGCAAATGGTATTATAGCAAATCTGTCGCGGAATAGCTAGCTATATCGCTATACTTTCTCATATGAACATGATAAAATACGAGCGAAACTAATCGTGAGGTGTTATAAATGAATTACAGTTACCCTATTGATGAAACATGGACAACTGAGGAAATTATTGATGTCGTTAATTATTTTTCATTAATTGAAAAAGCATATGAAAGTGGGATAGAAAAGCAAGATTTAGTGGCTGCATATAATCGATACAAAGAGATCGTCCCTTCTAAAAGTGAAGAAAAGCAGTTAGATAAGCAATTCGAAAAACAATCAGGATATATTCCTTTCCGTGTTATCAAAAAAGCAAAAGACTTATCTCCAAAAGATATTATTAAAATGTAAACCAGTCATTATGAAATTATAGAGGATAAAAAAATCTTAAAGTACCTATTTCCCTGTACTTTAAGATCTGTGTTTAACTATTATATAGTTATTTTTTCTAGTCATTTTAAATCAATGAAAGGTGATTCAACTGTGGAAAGCGCGTATCTTTCCGCAGCGTCAGTTTATGCTGTCAGTTAAAAAGTGAGCTTAACCAACAATTCGATTAAAGATCCATTGATGATCGGTATAACGGTGCTAATGTTTGAAATGTCTCTTTAATGGTCTGTATGAGCTTATCTCCATCCTGTAATATAGGGTCATTAGCGTCAATTCTGCGACCGATTAAAAACTCAGCTTTTTTCACTTTTTTAAAACGTTCCAATCCTTTTTGTAAATCTGTTTCAGAAAGGGTTACAGCTTGATTTTTCATATGATCGAGTGAGATATGGTAGTCTTCAGGGACAGTTTTCTTAATATCATCGATTTCACTTAAAAATCTTTCCGCAATTTCACTTTTGTGTGGTAATTCATAAATATATGCTAGCCATATGAATAGATTATCATCCCATAAACCAACTTGGAAATGTGGATGCTTTTTGTACCCGCGTTTGTTATGACAATAAGCTGACCAGGTATCTTTGGGTGGATTAACTGTACGTCTGGCATGTTTAGCGATGTGTAAATGCATTGCACGTCCAGCTAATTCATCTAAATCGTCTGCTATTTCTTCATATATACCTCTGAATTTTGGTTGAATTCGTTCTTGGATGGCCTCCATACGTTCATCAAGTCCATCAATCTGGAACGTTTCGAAATCTTTTTGTTGAAATCCTTTAAATGTCATATTGTTCACCTTTCTATTTAATTAGTATCATTTTAATATTATATTAATTATTATCTGTTTGCAAAGAAATAGTATACATTTTTAAATTAACTGAAAATTTGCTAAAATAGTAATTAGTCTAAGGTGAATGGAGGAAGGTTGATGGATACAACCACTCGGCAACAAATTTTTGAGGATGCAAAAAAATGGGTTTATCAAGCTGGTAAACAAATTCGTGATCAAATAGATGACCAATATCAAATTGATACTAAATCAGATGCAAATGACCTTGTAACAGCAGTAGATCGGTCAACAGAGCAATTTTTCGCTGAAAAAATAAGAGAAAAATATCCCGCTCACTCTATAGTTGGAGAAGAAGGATATGGCGATAAAGTAGAGTCGTTAGAAGGAACGATATGGATTATTGATCCTATAGATGGTACGATGAATTTTGTTCATCAAAAACGAAATTTTGCGATTTCGATTGGTATTTTTCATGACGGTATTGGAGAAATAGGTCTGATTTATAATGTAATGGAGGATGTATTGTATAGTGGAAAAAAAGGTGAAGGCGCGTATCGAAATCAGGACAAGCTCCCACCATTGGATGAACAAGTTAACCTAGAAACAAGTATTATAGCATTAAATAGTTCATTAGCTTGCGAGAATAAACGTATTAATGAGAAGAAAGTACAGCAATTAATTAAGGAAAGTCGTGGTACGAGGTCTTATGGTTCTGCGGCATTAGAATTCGCCTTTGTGGCAGAAGGCATTATTGACGCTTATCTTACGATGAGATTAGCTCCTTGGGATTTTGCTGCAGGTCTGATTCTTGTTGAGGAAGTAGGTGGAGTCACTATACAAGCAAATGGTAAGCCTGTAAACCTTTTAGAAAATAACACTATTTTAACGTGTAATCAAAAGATTAAACAACAACTGCTTGATGAATATATTGAATTTAAATAAATTAAAAAATACTAGCAGTCTTGTGATTGCTAGTATTTTTAACTGGATTCTTTTTTCTTTAATGTTATACCGTATCCCATTAGTGCAAAACCAACCAGAAATGCAATAACGATAAACCAAAAGCTTCTAAGTGCTACACCGACACCGGCAGCAGAAAATGCTAGGATAACACAAAGTGCTAAAAGAAATTTTGAAAATTGAAAATTCATTCTGTCACCTCAAATATTTAGTCAACATACATAGCATACCATATCTTTAATAGAAATTGTATTTATCTAGGGATTAAAGTATAATAGATTTGTTTGAATGTAGAATTTGGAGGTTTCACATGCAAAGAGAAACAGTAATTCCAGTACCCGACAATCTATGGCCAGTGGCTGATTTTTTTATGAAAGGTTTAGGTGGGGAAGTAAATGTAGCAGACGAAGGTGAGATGGCTACCTTAATCAGAGGTTTTATGCTTCTTTACTTGACGGTTGTTGTTTTCGCTATATTGGCATATAAATTTGGATTTGCTAAAAAGCTATCACCGCTTAAATCATTGATTATCTATATTTTATTAATTATCGGGACATTCTTTTTAACGATAATATTCGGTCTGAATCTCCCATTAGCAGAAAGTCTATTTATCATCGCAATTGTAATGGGAGTCTATCGCTTAAGGCTATCTCAAGAACGAAAACAAAATAATAACAAAAAGGCTGAGCAATAAGCTCAGCTTTTTTAAATAAATATAAATAGTAAAGAATTATTTCGGTTCTTTGATAGCCTAATTCAACTTTTGTCTTATGATAAATATTGGTCTTGTACTTCTTTTTTTCGATAAAGCTTAAAATTACCAGTTTTATGCCTCTTGATTGTATTTTCTTCAATGCGCTTATCGCATTCTGGACACATATACGTGTGTATTAGTCGATTACGCAGTTTTTTAGCTTTCGTACAATCATTATCTATTTTATTTATTTTATCGCAAATCACGCATTTTACTCGCATTGTTTCACCTCAAATATAGACAAATCTATTTCTAATTATTGTAACACAAATTTCACAATTTTCATATTTACCATAGTTGTGTGTGAAAGATGTTTTAACCATGTGAGTCTGGGTATAGCTATAGTAAGAAGAAAATACGAAAGGATGATGAAGGTGCGAAAAAGAAATGTTGTTGGAATGCTTGGTGCAGCGGGTATCGCAACTACTTTATCTTTTATGTTAATGGATAAGTCTAAAAGAGAGAGGCTTATGAATAAATGGAATGAATGGAAAGTCTCCATGCAAACGGATCAATCTAATTTACCAATTGAAGAAGCGGGAGATCCTGGTAGAGATAATTTGCAAAATGCCGATATGGTAGCTGAAGGCTCTCAGTTTGGAGTTAATTACTACAATAGAGTTAAACAATGAGAAAAGAAGCCAAAATATGTTGGCTTCTTTTTACATGTTTAACGGAGATGTCTAGTTGATGCATGGATTTAACGATCTTTCTGATGATTGGATTGTTCCTCATTAATTTCTTCAAGTTGCTGTTGTTCATCTTCATTCATAATTTGTTTATTTTGGTCTGAATTATCTGACTGTTTTTCATTTAGAGGTAATTCCGGCATCCACCGACCAGTGATATTTGCCAGTTCTTCTGTAAAAGCTTCAATTGGATGACCATCCTGAATTTTTTGCCCTATACCTTGTATCCGTTCATGTAAGTCAGCATCAGCTACGACAATTGCTTTTCTTCCGAATGGATCATGTTCTAATGCTTCCAGTACAGAGAATTTAATCGAACCTACATGTGAACGATCTAAATCGTCATCCACATCTATACTGACAATGACACCACGGTTTGTGATTAGAGCAGATGCATCATTTACATTTGGTACCTCGCTTGCCAGATTAGCCAAATATTGAGCCTTTTCTTGATTATCCATATCATCTGTTGTTGCTGGATCAGAATTCTTTACTTGAACTGCTCCGAAGTCATCCGAATTCTGAGCGAATTTATTTTCCTGTACATCTTGCTGACAACCAATCAAAACGACTAATAAGCACAATAAATAAATGTACTTCATTAAAAAATCCCTCCTTCTTCTTTGTATATTTTTTGTTGAAATTAATAAAATATACTTGCAAGAAGAAGAAAGGAAGATTATATTAGTTCAATAACCTTAATACCCTTTATTGGGTCATCCTGATTTGAACCATCTCCATAATATAAATAAGCGGGACCATTTTCTTTTATTTGTTTGCCATCAATAGAAAATAATAAAAACGATTCCAATAATTCACTATATGTAATAGTATGTTCATTATTATCAGTTGTTTTTAATATTGCTTCGGATACTTGTTTATCTGCTTCAGCATTTTCAATGAATTCTTGAATAGGCATAAGATAGGAATGTTCTAATAATTCTTTTTTATTATACTTTTTTATACTGTGATTGACAGGTGGCTTATTTAATTTACTATTGGATTCGATTACATCTTCATTTGGAACAGTAGATGGCGTAAATGCCTCTTCTAATTTTACTTTTCTGTCATCAAAAATCCATACACTTGGGTCGAGTGTTATTGGATATTTCACATTTCCCTTAATTTGAATGATCACTTTACTTCACCTCTTTATTTTTACGTTACTTCTTAGGATAGCAAACAATGAGGGAAAATGCATTTCACATCCACTAATTCTTTTTTTTATAATAAGAATATAATAGTTAGTAATCTTGCATTTTTACCTTTTTCACGATAATATTAAAAGTAGAAGTTTTAATTCGGAGGGGATTTAGTTGATACCTGAAGTGGCTTTAAGTAAAGAGGAGCAAGCCTATGCCCTTCTAAAGGCTGATGCGGATAAAATTTTGCAATTAATTAAAGTTCAGATAGATAACTTAACGATGCCACAGTGCCCTTTATATGAAGAAGTTCTGGATACACAAATGTTTGGTTTATCACGAGAAATAGATTTTGCTGTAAGGTTAAATTTAATTCGTGAAGAAGAAGGAAAAGCATTATTAGATAATCTTGAGAGACAGTTAAATGTTCTGCATGAGGCATCCCAGAAAGCATAATATTCTAACAAGTGAAAACTTTGCCTGACAAGGCAAGGTTTTTGTATTTAAAGCTGATTTATATAAATTGTCCTATATTAATAGCTGACTATATTATGATAAAATGAGAGTTATAATTTACAAGATTCTGAGGTAAACGTTATGAAACAAAAAACAAAAACATTTGACTTTTTATTGATGATATCACCTTTGTTATTATCTGGCTTTGGTGTAGTCATGATTTATAGTGCAAGCATGGTTACTTCTGTATTGATTCGGGATGAACCAGCATATTCATTGGCTCTAAAACAAGGTATGTGGTTAGCAATTGGTTTGGTTGTATTTTTATTTGCTAGCTATTTTAGATATACCATGTACCTAAAGTTAACGAAATGGATTGTCCTTTTAATGTTTGTTGGTCTACTTTCCGTTGAGTTATTTGGTGTGACGATAAATTATTCAAAGTCTTGGTTGTCTATAGGCCCTTTTTCTGTTCAGCCAGCTGAATTTGTTAAAATTGGTTTAATTATCTACTTAGCTGCTATTTACACCAAAAAAATGGCCTATATTGAGGATTTTTTTAAAGCAGTTTTGCCACCGTTAGTTATTACTAGCGCTCTATTAGCACTAATTATTAAACAACCGGACGTAGGTACTGCGGCAATCGTATTTGCAATTGCATGTACCGTTATATTTAGTTCGGGAATAAAGTTTAAACATTTATCTTTATTGATATTTATTGGATTGATTGTTTTAATCGCGGTCGGTTTTAATATGGTAACAGATGAAAAAATATCTAGGTTTACTGGGGCATACCATCCATTTGAAGATCCTGATGAGAGTGGTTATCAGCTTATTCAATCATACATAGCAATTGGTACTGGTGGTATATCTGGCGTTGGAATTGGTCAAGGCATCCAAAAGTTAGGCTATTTAACACAAGCTGAAAGTGATTTTATTATGGCTGTTATTTCAGAGGAACTAGGGTTATTTGGTGTATTGTTTGTGCTGGTGAATTTAAGTATTATTGTATTAAGAGGGCTATTTATAGCGAAGAAATGTGAAAATCCTTTTGGAAGTCTTTTAGCGATTGGGGTATCTTCCATGATAGGAATTCAAACGGTTATCAACTTAGGTGCAATAAGCGGATTATTACCGATTACTGGTGTACCTCTACCGTTTGTGAGTGCAGGTGGATCGTCACTGATCGTTTTACTATTCTCAGTGGGTATTTTAAACAATATCGCTCGTCATGTGAATTATCAGCGATTTAATGAGGAAACAGCAGAAACGGAAGATACAAAGGAGCCAAAAACACGAACAACAGGCAGATTGAGAAGAAATTATTCATCATAAAAAGCAAAGCCAACCACGGCTTTGCTTTTTCTTTACATAAAGAATCTCTAAAATAGTGCACAAAATCTATATAGTACGAAGTAATTCTTCTATAGATTTGTTTTCTTCCCAGTCTGATTAAAAAGGGGCGGACAGAGAAGCTTCGGCATGTTACATTCCCCTGACACGGCTTCAATTTCATCGCAAACAAAGAACGCTTATAAGAATGTCTCATCCAACATAAAGCACTATATCGCAGTTAGAATCAAAATGTTAAATATAATTTATTCATTAGAAAAAAGCTGCATGTTATTTTCTTATAATGATTTATATCACTTTTTTTACTATCTTTTTATGCTACGGTAGGAAAGTAGTAAGTAATAGCATAACAGTCCGAAAAATAAGGTAATAAATAGTGCATGTAATAACGCGATCATGAGATTAGCTTTAGTGAAAATAACAAGTCCACCTAGAATCACCTGAATGGTAATAAGGGAAGTCGCAATCCCCCAACCGTAATACATGATACGACTATCTCGATAATGATGTCTTATTTTGAAAAATAATACCCAAGTCCAAATAAATGCGATACCTGCTAACAGTCGATGGCCCATCTGTACCCACTGACCTAAATGATAATCTAAACTCAGTGGTTTATTACTATCACAAAAAGGCCAACTAGGACATGCTAGGCTAGAGTCAACATGCCTGACAAGTGCTCCAGAATAGACTACTACCAATATGTATATAGCCAACCAGACAAATTGTCTACGAAATGCTGAAGAAATGATTAAGGAATCCGCATCAAATTTGTGATCCACTTCGAATATTAATAATGTTAATAGCAATACTGCCGCAAAGGAAATTAAGGAAATGCCGAAGTGTATCGCTAATACAAAGTCAGATTGCGACCACAAAACGGCCGCTGCTCCAATCAATCCTTGTGCCACAAGAAAAAAGATTGAAATAAATGCCAAAAACTTAGTTTCACGAATATGTCCAATCTTTCGCCAGGAAATAATGGACAATAACAATACTAAAATTCCTGCCGCTGAAGATACTATACGATGACTAAGTTCAATGAACATTTCCATTGACCAAGTACCGTAACAGAAGGGCCAATTTGCACCACATCCCATTCCGGATCCTGTTTTAGTTACTAATGCACCACCAACAAGTACAAAAACCATAGCTAATGTTGATAATATCGATAAAAATTTTAGAAACTTCATCATTACTACACCTCAATAAACTTTAAATCATTCTACTAAGCCATATTTAAAAACTGCTCACTTTTATATTAATTGCATAAAACCCTTGCAAAGTAATTATGTAATATGCTAGAAATAAATAGGGTATAATAGAAGGTATTGAAATCAAAATCCTATTTATTATAACAAATAAAACTACATTCGTGTCGACTATGTACTTTTAGAATGAATTGTTCACAAAAATGTCAAATTTCAAAATCTATAGTCAACATAAATAGCGAAGCAATAAAATACATGGTACAATATCATTGTTTGATAGTTTACAATGGATATAACTATTGTGTTAAATTAACAAACTTATATGTTTTGAAATGATGGAAAGGAGGTAACAACTAAGATGGATAAAATGGGGTTTTCTTCGAATGAACCGATTTTGTCAACAAATACAAATGATTATTTGTACAAATGGTCTGAACTTAAATCATTGATGAAAGTCGGTATTATTAATTCGAATACAATGACTGCATTTGCTGGATTTTGGTTAGCCTTATTCTATACAGGCGCCTCCTTATCTGAATATTGGCACGTATTATTAGTAACACTTGTAGGCACAGCATTTGTAATTGCTGGCGGGTGTGTCATTAATAATTATTATGACCGAGACATTGATCAAGTGATGAAAAGAACAAAAGAACGCCCTACAGTAACTGGAAGTATCGATTTATCACATGTCTTAATAATTGGTACTTCGTTATCGGTAGTAGGCGTATTAATATTGTCTTTAGCTTCCGTACAAACAGCTATATTTGGCATAATCGGGTGGTTTAGCTATGTTGTGTTATATACAATGTGGTCGAAACGGCGATATACCATCAATACTGCAATTGGAAGCTTATCAGGGGCAGTACCTCCTTTAATTGGATGGTCAGCGGTTGATCCTAATTTACATGTTATTGCCTGGATTTTATTTTTGCTTATTTTTATATGGCAAACTCCACACTTTCTTGCGATAGCTATGAAAAAGGTGGATGATTATCGAGGTGCTAATGTACCAATGTTACCAGTGGTATACGGATTTGACATTACAAAACGTCAAATGATTGTATATGTAGTATGTTTATTGCCGATTCCTTTTTTATTACACGAATTAGGATTTATTTTTGTCCTGTTAGGGACAATATTAAATATAGGATGGCTAGCCTTAGCAATTAAAGGGCTGTTTACGATTGATAATAAAAAATGGTCCAATCAAATGTTTATTTATTCATTGCTGTATTTAACGGCTATTTTCTTTTCGATGATTATTATAACTTTACCTAGTAATTTGTTATAATAAATTTTGTCAGTAGAACTTGATTTTATTCAAGTTTTTCTAAATAATATATTAAGTTAAAAAGAAAGAGAGGGTTAAACATGAAAGATTGGATGGGAAAAATCCGAACTCTGTCATTATTTTCTTTTTTGGTAATCATACTTTCAGCGTGCGGTAAAGACAACTTAACTGCATTAGTGCCAAAAGGATATGGAGCAGAGCAATCATTTAATGTCATTATCATTTCAATTCTTGTAATGATCGTGGTCTTTGTTGTCGTAATGGCGATTTATGTGTATGTCATTTTAAAATTTCGTCAGAGAAAAGGACAAGAAGACCAAATCCCTAAACAAACAGAGGGGAATAAAACGTTAGAAGTGGTTTGGACAGTTATTCCAATTTTATTATTAATTATCATTGCTGTTCCGACTATTGCTAGTACATATGATTTAGCTGATGAATCACAGAAAGAAGACAGTATTAATGTTAATGTAACAGGCTTACAGTTCTGGTGGAATTTCGAATATGCAAATGAAGAAATACAAACAAGCCAGGAACTTTATATTCCTGTAAATGAAAGAATCTATTTAAACATGATGTCCAGTGATGTAATTCACTCATTCTGGGTGCCATCCATTTCAGGTAAGATGGATGTGAGCCCTGAAAATGAAAATACAATGTACATAGAAGCGTATGAAGAAGGCGTTTATTGGGGTAAATGTACAGAATTTTGTGGAGATTCTCACTCATTAATGGACTTTAAAATTGTAGTAGTCAGTCAAGAAGAATATGATCAGTGGATAGATGGTATGCAAAACACTGACCCGGAATATACCGCAGAAACTGCTACTGCTCAAGAAGGGCAAGAATTATTTGAAAATAGCTGTATAAGCTGTCACGCGATAGACGCGAGTGCGAACCATCCTGTAGTTGGCCCCAATTTAGCAGACTTCAGTAACCGCACAAAAGTTTCCGGGATAAGCGACTTCAGTAAAGAAGAAATAGTGAGATGGATTGTTGATCCTGCTGAAGTAAAACCAGGAAATGGAATGTTAGATGCACCATATCTTCAAGAAAATTCTATTGGGCAAGAAGAAGCGGAAAAAATCGCTGATTTCTTAATGGAATTAAAAGCTACTGATGAACCAGTTGACAGCGTTCAACAATTTAGAGAAAACGAAGCAAACGATAACTAAAGGGAGGTTAACATAACGTGAGTACTATGGTAGCTACGAACAAAAAAGGCTTCGGTGCCGCTTTATGGGATTACTTAACAACAGTAGACCATAAGAAGATTGCTATTATGTACCTAATAGCCGGTGGTTTCTTCTTTATCATTGGTGGTTTAGAAGCATTAGCTATTAGATGGCAATTGGTAAAACCGATGAACGACTTTGTAAGTGCAGGCTTTTATAACGAGTTAATCACGATGCACGGTACAACGATGATATTTCTGGCAGCAATGCCGTTAATCTTTGCGTTTATGAATGCGGTAGTGCCTCTGCAAATTGGGGCACGTGACGTTGCATTCCCGTTTTTAAACTCACTAGGATTCTGGTTGTTTTTATTCGGTGGAATTATGTTAAATGTAGGTTGGTTTACAGGGGGAGCAGCAGATGCTGGTTGGACAGCATATGCCCCACTTTCTACTACTTCACTTGGTGAAGGGGTGGACTATTATGTACTAGGTCTCCAGATTTCAGGGGCAGGTACATTAATGGGTGGTATTAACTTCTTGGTAACCATTGTAAATATGAGAGCACCAGGTATGACATATATGAGAATGCCATTATTTACTTGGACTGCTTTTGTTGCAAGTGCACTTATTCTATTTGCATTTCCAGCATTAACAGTAGGCTTATTCTTAATGATGTTTGACCGGTTATTCGGTTCAGGATTCTTTGATCCTGCCATGGGTGGTAACGCCGTCATATGGCAACACTTATTCTGGATTTTTGGACACCCGGAAGTTTATATTTTAGCTTTACCTGCTTTTGGTATTTTTAGTGAAATTATTTCAACGTTTGCTAAGAAGCGTTTATTCGGTTATACAGCAATGGTATTTGCAACTGTATTAATTGGTTTCTTAGGATTCATGGTATGGGCTCACCATATGTTCACTGTAGGGATGGGACCAGCAGCAAACTCTATTTTCGCTGTTGCCACAATGGCGATTGCGGTTCCGACAGGTATTAAGATCTTTAACTGGTTGTTTACCCTTTGGGGAGGTAGTATCCAGATAAATACCCCAATGTTGTGGGCATTAGGTTTTATTCCTACATTTACTCTGGGTGGTATGACAGGGGTAATGGTTGCAGCAGCATCTGCAGACTTCCAATACCATGATACGTATTTCGTTGTAGCACACTTCCATTATGTAATCGTTGGCGGGGTTGTATTTGCGTTATTTGCCGCTACACATTACTGGTGGCCAAAAATGTTTGGTACTGTCTTAGATGATAAATTAGGTAAAATTACTTTTTGGTTATTCTTTACCGGTTTCCACTTAACTTTCTTTATCCAACACTTCCTAGGATTAATGGGTATGCCTAGACGATATTGGGTATATTTAGAAGGACAAAATTTGGATTTAGGAAACTTAATTAGTACAATTGGTGCTTTCTTAATGGGCGTTGGTACCATCGTCTTATTAATTAATATTATTAAAACTTCTGTAAAAAATGAAAAAGTGAGTGGGGATCCATGGGACGCGCGTACATTAGAATGGGCGATACCATCACCACCACCATTCTATAACTTTAAGCAGTTACCATTAGTACGTGGTTTAGACCCATTATGGATTGAAAAAACAGAAGGAAGAAAGGGTATGACACCAGCAGAACCGCTTAATGATATTCACATGCCTAATAATTCTTTCTTGCCGTTTGTAATATCATTAGGTTTATTTATTGCAGGCTTTGGTTTCATTTATCAAAAACATGATTTATCATGGCTAATCGTATTATTTATTGGTATGGGTATCACACTAGGAGCTATGTTAGTCAGATCTGTTAAAGATGACATAGGCTACCATATTCATAAAGAAGACTTGAAGAAGGAGGCAGAGGAATAATGAGTGAACATGATGTATTAAATCCAAAACATATGCCTCATGACCCTGAAAAAGCCACCTTAGAAGGTAAAAATAAATTTATGGGTTTTTGGTTTTTTCTAGGTGGAGAAGCAGTGCTATTTGCTAGTTTATTTGGTACTTACTTAGCATTGAATGATTCCACAAATGGAGGAAAATCTTCCGAAGAATTATTTGGTCTTGAACTTGTTTTCATTATGACAATGTTACTATTAACTAGTTCCTTAACTAGTGTGTATGCAATGTATCATATGAAAAATCATGACTTTAAGAAAATGCAGTTATGGTTAGGAATTACAGTTGCACTAGGGTTAGGATTCCTAGCTTTTGAAATTTATGAATTTTATCATTATATTCATGAATATGAATTTACAATGCGATCTTCTGCGTTTGGTTCGGCATTCTATACGCTTGTTGGATTTCACGGAGGTCACGTTGTTTTCGGTCTGTTATGGATAATATCGTTAATGATCAGAAACGCTAGTAGAGGATTAAATTTATACAATGCACCTAAATTCTATATAGCGAGTCTGTACTGGCACTTTATTGATGTTGTATGGGTATTTATCTTCACAGTAGTTTATCTCATGGGGGTGCTTTAACAAATGGCTGACAAAGTATCTGGAGCTACTGAACAATTTGATTTTGAGAAACAGAAAAGAAAAGATGAAATGAAGCAACAAGTTATTACGTTTGCTTTAATGATTATTTTCACACTCGTTGCATTTGCAATGGTAATAGCGGAATTGGATAGACTATTTGTTATTCCTGTATTATTGGTTTTAGCAGCTATTCAAGTTGGATTTCAAATATATTACTTTATGCATATGAGCCATAAAGGACATGAACTACCATCTTTAATGTTTTATGGTGGAGTATTTGCAGCTTTCCTAACAATTCTGGCACTTGTAGTGTTAGTTTGGTGGTAATCAGCAAATAAGCTTGAGAAGTAAATCACACTTCTCAAGCTTTTTTTATGGTGGGCAGCGTTAACTTGAACACAAAATACATAAACGACGAATTTATATTTTTTAGATTTGCTTGCTTCCATTTTGAATTTTGATGAGTCGTGCCATACGCTACGTATGCTAACGTGTTCATTAAATTGTTGAAAATATAATATTTATATTGCTTTTTAATAATTGATAAGTCCGGTATAATAAGAAATAGTTGCTATGAAACAAAATGGAGTGATAAACATGTGGCAAGACTTACAAATTTTTGGTTTTCGGGCATTATGGAGCCCATACTATGTTTTATTTATACTTAGCTTAGCCGTTCTTTATTATTTATTTTTCATAAATCGAAAAGATAATAAAAAAGCAGATATTAAACAAATTTACTTTTTCTACAGTGGGTTAATTTTACTTTATATTATTAAAGGATCTCCAGTAGATCTGTTATCTCACATCATGTTTACGGCCCATATGATACAGATGGCATTATATTATTTACTGTTTCCGATTCTGATCATTAAAGGCATACCGCTTTGGGTGTGGAAGAAAGTATTCCAGATTACTTTAATTGGCCCAATATTACAACTGTTAACGAAGCCTCTAATCGCTTTGTTGTTGTTTAATGGATTGTTTTCTATCTATCATATTCCATTAGTTTTCGATTTTGCTAAAGCAAATGAACTTGCGCATGCACTGATAACATTAACCATATTATTCGCTGCATTTATCGTCTGGTGGCCGATCTTTACACCAATAAAAGAAATGAATACAATGTCGCCTTTACTTAAGATTGGATATATAGCAGCAAATGGAATTTTAATAACTCCAGCTTGTGCGCTTATTATCTTTGCCACTACTAGTATTTATACAACTTATAGTGCCACTGGTGGTTGGGTACAAGCATTGGCATTGTGTGTCCCAAGTGATGTATTAAGCGGTTTGTCATTAAGTGGACCAGAAATGTTCTCACCATTAGGGATGCTGGAAGACCAGCAGCTTGGTGGAATTATAATGAAAATCACACAAGAAATTATCTATGGTGCGATTTTAGCTCGTATTTTCTTCCCGTGGTTTAGAAGTGGCGCAGATAAAATCGATCCGTTACCGTCTAACCAACATACAGAACAAATATAAAATTGGAAGGATTGGACCTGATGGAATTATTACCGACACTAAGTACATTTTTTATTATACTAAGTGCGATACTTGTTGCTATTGGATGGCGATTAGTAGTTAAAAAGCAATACAAAGCTCATAAAAAAGTAATGATAGCAGGAGCATTTAGTGCATTAGCATTTTTTATCATTTATATGTCTAGAACGATTTTTGTAGGAAATACAAGCTTTGGTGGGCCAGAGGAGTTAGAGATTTATTACACAGTATTTTTAATTTTTCATATAATATTGGCAACTTCTGGAGCAATATTTGGTGTTGTAACCTTGACATTAGCCTTCAAACGAAATATTAAAAAGCACCAAAAAATTGGTCCTGTGACAAGCATTATCTGGTTTTGTAGTGCTATTACAGGGGTAATGGTATACCTATTATTATATGTATTCTATGATGGTGGAGAAACAACAAGTTTAATTAAAGCAATATTAGGAACATAAAAAAAGCCGAGCTTAACGCTCGGCTTTTTCCTTAGCACGTAAATAAACTAGAAAGTCTAAATTTGAATCGAAATAACAGGAGAAGAGGTTGGGACAAAAGAGTAATTAAACAGGAAAAATCCGAACATTAATGCCTAAGCAAATTTACCGCTTCAGCAAAATACTTCGCTTTCCGTGGGCACGGCTTCAGCTAACTGTGTGAAGAAGAGAACTTCACACAGTGGATCTTCAGCTCGTGTGAGTTCCCACAGGAGTCTGCGTATTTTGCCTACGCTAAGATCAGATTGTTCAGATTCTCGTTATTCCTATTTAGTTATGTCCCAGCCACTTCTATATTTTAAAATTCATTTTAATAATACCTGCTTCTTTTGCAGAATTAAAGGCTATTACAAGTAATGGTCCAACAATAAAGCCTAGGATACCTAATAACTTTAGCCCGATGTACATAGCAATAAGTGTAGCAAGTGGCGATAAGCCTATGTGTTTGCCCATTACCTTTGGCTCCACTATCCTCCTTATGGCAAGAAGAATAATGGCTAAAATCGCTAATTGCCCACCAATAAATAAGTCTCCTGTTATTAACATATAAAGAGA